>CAZFFG010000015.1:0-6784 GCA_964518275.1 uncultured bacterium
CGGGCCTAGCCATCTTCCTCTCGGTCATCGGCTTCAACCTGCTGGGCGACGCCGCGAGGGACGCGCTGGACCCGCGCCTGAACTAGGCTGCTGTGGCTGAGAGCATCTAGCGGTAAGCTGCCGTGAGGTAGATACGGTGACATTAGCGACTGATCTGACGGAACTTCTCGGGCCGGAGGTGGTGGACACCACCGAGGCGGTCCGCGCGCAGCACTCGCGTGGCGAGTCGTACGCCGGTGCTGTGCTGCCCGACGTGGTGGTCATGCCCCGCACGACCGAGCAGGTGGCCAGGTTGCTGAAGTACGCCACGGCCAACGGCGTGCCGGTTACTCCCGTGGCCGCCAACTCCAGCCTGGAGGGCCAGACGGTGCCCGTGAACGGCGGCATCGCGCTCAACATGACGGCCTTCGACCAGGTGCTCGAGGCGCGGCCGCAGGACCTGCTGGCGGTGGTGCAGCCGGGCATCACCTACCCCAAGCTGAACGAGCGCCTGCGCCATAGCGGTCTCTTCTTCCCGATAGACCCGGGGGCGCACGCCTCCATCGGCGGCATGGTGAGCACGAACGCGTCCGGCACGGCCGCCGTGCGCTACGGCACCACCGGCGATTACGTGCTGGGCCTCGAGGTGGTGACCCCCACGGGGCAGATAATGCGGCTGGGCAACCGCGCCCGCAAGTCGGCCAGCGGCTACGACCTGTGCGCGCTGTTCACCGGCGCCGAGGGCACGCTAGGCGTGATCACCGAGGTGACCCTCAAGCTGGTAGGGCTGCCCGAGTCCGCCGCGGCGGCGCGCGTGCCGTTCGCGGACGCGTTCGCGGCCACCACCTTCGTCACGCGCCTCATCCAGGCTGGCGTGCCGGTGGCGCGCTGCGAGCTGGTGGACGAGCAGAGCATCCGCGCAGCCAACGCGTACTCGGGCACCACCTTCCCGGAACAGATGACCGTCTTCCTCGAGTTCCACGGCAACCCCGCGGGAGTCGCGGCCGAGGTGGAGCTGGCACAGGAGCTGGCACGGGACGCAGACTGCCTTGCGTTCGAGGCCGCCACCGACGCCGCGGAGCGCGAGCGCCTGTGGGAGGCGCGCCACACGATGTTCTTCGCCTCCAACGCCGCGCACCCCGGAATGGACAGCTTGGTGACCGACCTGGCAGTGCCCATCTCCGAACTGCCGAACGCGCTCACCAAGGCGCTGGCCGAGTGCGCCGAGGCGGGCTTCGGGGCCAACCTGGTGGGGCACGTGGGCGACGGCAACTTCCACCTCACCCTGTACATGCCCGAGGACGAGGAACGCCGCCGCACGGCTCACGCGATCGTGGACCGCATGACGCGCCGCGCGCTGGCGGTGGGCGGCACGGCCACGGGCGAGCACGGCGTGGGCCTGAGGAAGCTCAAGTACATGCAGGAGGAGCACGGCGCCAGCCTGGAGCTCATGCGGGCCATCAAGAACATGCTGGACCCCGCCGGCATCATGAACCCGGGCAAGAAGCTGCCCCCGGCCCCGGTCGAGGCTCCCGATACGCGGCAGCTCGAGGAGTCCGCGCCCTAGTGGGCTCGGGATCCCCCGAGCCGTACCCGTTGCTGCTGGCGCCCGTGCTGCACAGGCGCGTGTGGGGCGGAGACTGGCTCGAGACCCTCTACGCCGGACACGGCCCTACGATCCAAGCGGGCCCCGAGGGCGAACCCATGGGCGAGAGCTGGCTGGCGGGCGGCGCAAGCGTGGTCCAGAACGGAGCTCACGCGGGCCGCAGCGTTGCCGAGCTCGCCGAGGAGATGGCTGCCGACCTCGTTGGGGAAGTGGCTTACGCACGCTACGGGGGGCGCATGCCGCTCCTGGCGAAGTTGCTGGACGCCAGGGAGGCTCTCTCGGTGCAGGTTCATCCGGACGACGAGTACGCGCTGCGCCACGAGAGCGGGAGCGGCCACCTGGGCAAGAGCGAGGCGTGGTACGTGCTGGCGGCCGAGCCGGGCGCCGAGGTGCTGTGGGGCTTCGAGCGCTCCATGACGCCGGCGGAGGTCAGGGCGGCCGTGGAGGACGGCTCCCTGCCCGAGGCCATGCAGCGCGTGAAGGTGAGCAGGGGCAGCGTGGTCGTGAACCCCGCCGGCACCGTGCACGCCGTGGGGGCCGGCATCCGTCTCTACGAGATACAGCAGGAGAGCGACCTCACCTACCGCCTCTACGACCATGGGCGCGTGGGAGCCGACGGCCGACCGCGCGATCTACATCTGGAGGAGTCCCTTGCCGTGGCCGACCTTTCCGGGAGGCCCTTCCGGGCCGAGCCGCCCCTCCCGCTTCCGGGCGGGTGGGAGAGGCTCGTGGCGCGGCCCGAATTCGTGCTCGACCGTGCGCGGCTCACCGGAGCCGAAACCGCCTTCGGCAGCACGGACGGGGCCAGCCTCCAACTACTTACGCTAGTGAGCGGGGCGGCCACACTCCGGCCCGCAGGGGGCGCGGAGTGGGGTTCCGTGGACCTCAGGCCGGGCGCCACCGTGCTGCTGCCCGCCGCTCTGCCGGGCGCCTACGAGCTAGCGGGGGAGGGCGAACTGCTGCGTGCCGCCGTGACGGACCCATCCGCCACCCCCACCTCCGAGGGCCCAGGGGAGGACGGATGAGCGCGCGGGTCGTCCTAGACCCCGGCCGGGAGCCACCCGTCGTGGTGGTGGGCTCGACGAGCCCGGCCAAGCGCCTTGCCGTTACGGACGCGCTTCGGCGCCTCTACGGGCGGCCCGTGGATGTGCTCACGGTGGCGGCCGACCCCGGCGTGCCCGCTCAGCCCTGGGGCGAGGAGGAGACGCGTACCGGCGCCCTCAACCGCGCCAGGGGCGCGCTGCAGCTGGCGCCGAACGCTCGGTTGGCCATCGGCATAGAGGCGGGCGTGAGCGAGGAGACGGGCTGGCCCCTGTGGACGTTCGCCTGGATCGTGGCGCTGTCGCAAGACGGCGTGATGGGCGCGGCGCGTAGCGCTACCTTCGGCGTGCCGGAGCGGTTGGCGGCTGGGGTCAGGTCCGGCCTCGAGCTGGGCGACGCGCTGGACGAGGCCTACGGATCGGTGCGCGCCAAGGACGGCCCGGGGGCGGTGGGGATCCTCACCCGCGGCCTGCTGGACCGGCCGGAGCTGTACGCTTCCGCCGTGCTGCTGGCACTCCTGCCGTGGCTCGAGCCGTCGTGAGCGAGGTCAACACCGTGCAGGACAGGGTTCTCTCCGCCTGATACACTCCCGTATGCCCGTTCATCTACGCCTCCTGGGAGGCGTGGCGTTGGAGCGCGGGGGTGAACGTCGGCCCCTCACGCTCGACCGTCCCGTCACGCTGCTCGTGTACCTGAGCCTGCGCGGCGACTGGGTGCGGCGCTCCGACCTCGCCCTGCTCTACCGCCCGCACGCCGCGGAGGACGAGGCTAACAACTACCTGCGTAAGCTCGTGCACCGGGCGCGCAAGTTGTGGTGGGCGGAAGGGCTGGAGGTGGAGGCCGAGAGGCTCCGCTGGCTCGTGAGCACCGACGTGCAGGAGTTCAGGCTCAACGTGGCGGAGCGGCGCTGGGCCGCGGCCGCCGCCCTGTACGGCGGGCCGTTCCTGGGCGGCGCCGCCGTGCGGAACGCTCCGGGGTTCTCCGCCTGGCAGGACCTGGAGGCGGGGGCGCTTCGGTCGGCGTGGATCGGCGCCTCCGAAGCTTGCGCCGCGGAGGAGTTGGCCGCGGGCCGGCCGGACGCGGCCGCCGAGCTCCTCGCGCGCGTGCTGGAGGCGGATCCGCTGGCCGAGGAGCAGCTGCAGGCTTACATGCACGCGCTCGCGGCATCCGGGCGCGTGCGCGAGGCCCTCCACGCTTACGAGTCCTTCCGCAGCACGCTCGAGGAGGAGGTGGGGGTCGACCCGCTCGAGGCCACGATCGTGCTGGCCGACGACCTGCGCCGCTCTTACAGCGCGGGGCCGCGACCGTCGTCGACCGCCCCCACGGGCCTGCCGAAACCGTTGACGCCCTTCGTGGGGCGACAGCGTGAGCTCGCCGAGCTGGCCGCTCTACTCCGGCAGCAGGGCGCCCGCCTCGTGAGCATCGTGGGCCTGGGTGGCATGGGCAAGACGCGACTGGCCGTCGAGGCAGCGCGCCGCTTCCAGGAGGCGGGCGAGGGCGAGGTCAGCTACGTGCCGCTCACGGGCCTGACCGACCCCGCGGCGCTGCTGCCAAGGATGGTGGAGGCGCTCGGTCTGGAGTGCGACGAGGCGGACGCGGAGCGAGTGCTGTTGACGGAGGTGCGGGGCCGGCCCCGCCTGATGGTGCTCGACAACTTCGAGAGCGTACTGCCAGCCGCGCCGGCGCTGACCCGGTTGCTGGAGGAGGCGCCCGACCTTCGACTGCTCGTGACCACCCGCGAGGCCCTCCCGGTGCTGGGCGAGGTGCGACTCGAGCTCGGGGGGCTCCAGGTGCCCGAACCGGACGAGCCCGCCACGAGCGACTTCGCCGCCGTGGGGCTCTTCGTGCAGGGCGCCGCGCGGGCCGCGCCTCAGTTCGCCACCTCGGACTCCACGCTGCGGACCGTGGCGGACATCTGCCGCCAGCTCGAGGGCATGCCGCTAGCGATCGAGCTGGCGGCAAGCTGGACGCGGGTCCTCTCGCTCGACGAGCTGCGCGAGCAGTTCGGGAGCGGCAGCGCCGTGCTCACCACCGCCATGCAGGACGTACCCGAGCGTCACACCAGCGTGTGGCAGGTGTTCGAACACAGCTGGGCGCGGCTGACCGAGGCTCAGCAGCGGGCGCTGGCGCGGCTCACCACGTTCAGGGGTGGATTCACACTGCATGCCGCCGAAGCGGTGGCCGGTACCGACCTTGGGATGTTGCTCTCCCTACTGAACCGCCTCCTCGTCAGACGTCAGTCCGAGGGTAGGTTCGTTCTTCACGAACTCGTGCGTCAGTACGCGGAGTGGCGCGCTGCCGACTCAGAGCTCGCCGAAGCGCAGGACGCTCACGGCGCCTACTTCGTGCAGCTGCTGGCGAGCCTCGCGGGCGACTTCAAGGCGGCTGGCGCCCCGCGTGCGTTGGGGACGGTGCAGGCCGACGCCGCTAACTTCGAGGTCGCCTGGCACCACGCGGTGGCGCGCCAGGACCTCGAGGCCCTCGAGGGCGCACGTACGGCCCTCGGCGAGTACTTCTACTACCGCGGCCGCCTGGAGCCTGCCCGTGCGGCTTTCGGAGCGGCGCTGGAGGCCCTCGCGCCACTGGCCCAGGGTGCAGGGCCGCGGGCGCGCCGGGCGGCACGCTTGCGAGGCCTGCTCCTCACCAACCTCGCGGAGAAGGAGTACGGCAGCGGCGAGTTCGAGGTGGCCGCGGAGCGGGGCGCGCGGGCGCTGGCAGCGCTCGGAGCGGTGGGCAACGCCACCGACCTGGCGAACGCGCAACTGGTACAGGCGAACGGACTGGTGAAGATGGCGCGCTACGAGGAGGCCCGGCCGCTCTTCCAGGCCGCGCTTAGCACCGGCCTGCGGACGGGCGATCCTTACCTCGAAGGCGCCGCCCATAACGGGCTGGCCAACGTGCTGTCCTACCTCAAGGGCGACGTGCGGCGCGCCGAGAAGCACTACCGCTTGAGCCTTGAGGCGCACGAGCGGAACGGCGACCTCGAGGGCACGAGCGGTGCCCTCACGAACATGGGAGCGTGCCGCTTCGACCTGGGAGACTACAGCGAGGCGGAGCGCCTCTGGGCCAAGGCGGCAGCCGCGGCTGCCGAGATGGGCTTCCGCGAGCGGGAGGCGGCGCTGCTCAACAACCTGGGCGCCCTAGCCGAAGCGCGTGGCGACCTGGAGACAGCTCGGGCCAACTACGAGCGGAGCCTGACGCTCAGGCGGGAGCTCGGCAACCGGACCGGCTCCGCCAACGTGCTCTTCAGCATGGGGAGGCTGGCGCTCAGGTCGGGGGAGACGGTGGAGGCGCGGCACCTGATGCAGGAGGCGCACGACCATTACCGGTGGCACGGCGACCTTCCGGGCATGACGCAGTGCCACAGCTACCTGACGCGCATCCTGGCCGAACTGGAACGGTTCGACGACGCTGAGGATCACCTGGCGCGCGCCACGGAGCTCGCGCTCGAGATGAACTCGCACGTCGAGATGCTGGGGGTCCTCTACTCGGGAGCGCTCCTCCTGGAAGCGCGTGGCTTGCACGGCCCCGCGCTGCGAGCGGCCCACGCCGTTGCGGAGGGGGCCAAGGGCAGCGTGGAGACGCTCCGCACGCAGGCGCGCGCGCTGGCAGGGCGCCTAGCCCCGGAGGGCCGGTCCGAGGAGATGCACGAGAAGCATCCCACGGTGACCCTGGTAGCGCGGCTTGTGAACGAGGTGCGCGCGGGGTGGAACGCCACTGGAACGGCCTGACATTACGGTTGGAACATGTCGGGTGAGAGGCTCATCGCCAGCTTCATCCTGCGGGTAACGGTCCGGGAGGGCGAGCGGCGCATCGTCGTGCTCGACATGGGCAGTGGCACCTCCACGCAGCTCTCCAACTACGGGGAGCTGATCCGTTACCTCGAGGTGGGCGAGGATCCCGAAGTCGTACCCGGCGAAGCGAAGGGATGAACGTCATGAAGAACGCGAACACCCGCATCCTGAGGCTCGTGCTCCTCCTCCTGCTGCCGCTCGGCCTACTGACCCTGACGGCCTGCAGCGAGCAGCCGGGTCCGGGCCACACGGAGACGCCGATCGAGGACCCGATCGACGACCCGATCGAGGACCCGGAGCCACAGCCCGAACCAGAACCGGAGCCAGAACCAGAACCAGAGCCCGAGCCCGAACCAGAACCGGA
>CAZFFG010000015.1:6884-33394 GCA_964518275.1 uncultured bacterium
GAACCAGAACCGGAGCCCGAACCGGAACCCGAGCCCGAACCGGAACCCGAGCCCGAACCGGAACCCGAGCCAGAGCCAGAGCCTGAACCGGAACCCGAGCCGCTCATTACGGGATGGGTCGGACCGCAGCAGCTTTTCGGGGCTGGTCAGTCGGAGCCCTCCACGGTCCTCGCTATCGGCTTCAACGTCACCCTGCCGCAAGGGGAGTTCGCCGATGACACCGTCAGGGTCGAGCTCACACGTCCTGGTGAGGACTTTCGGATAGTCACGTCGAACCCCTTCTATCAGTACGGCAACGCGGAATATCGCGGTGGAAACTTCAGTACTGTCTCAGGCCACCTAGCTAGCACCATGCTCGAGGCGAGCCTGCAGGCGGAAGGGCTGACATTCAGCGAAACCCTTGAACTAGATGACGTGGAAGGCCTGGACATTCCTGTCGTCACCCGGTACGAGACGGCCGAAGATGGCCTCCACGTGGCTTGGGAGCCCGTGGCGGGCGCGTCGCACTACATCGTGTCCGCGACTGGCATTAGCGACATCGTCATAGGGTCCACCTCGTTCCGGGCGGACATGCGTTCGCTCCTGCCGGTAGGTGTGCTCGTGTTCAGTACCGAGCCCGAGGCGACCATCACCAGCACGGAGGAGTGGGAGTACGATCCAACGAAGGAGCACGTGGTGAACATCAGAGCGTACGATGCTGACCCCACCAGTCACGAGGTGCGCTTCGTCCGCTCGAGTTCCCTGATCATCGTTTCGGGCGCGGATGTGGACGCAAGCTGGGGCGGGGCTCGGTAGGCGGCTCGCGCTGGTTAGGTCCCGTCACCGTCATGGGGTCGGTCCACTACGGGCACGCGGCGGGTGCTAACCTCACCGTCAGGGTCGAACGGAACGCTCCCCATCGACCGAGGTCACTCCAGGAGGTACCCGCATGCGATCCGGTTCACGGCTACTCCGCTGGCGCGCCCGACCACTCCAGGTCCGCTTGGCCGCAGGTCTGTCGCTCATCCTGCTGCTCTCCGCTTGCACCACCACCAACACGGAGTCGAACTTCTACGCGGGCAATTGGCGCGGCGCCCTGACCGACGAGGTCAACGGCGCCGGCAGCTTCCGCGTCACGTTCGAGCAGGATAGTCGGAGCGTGAGCGGCACGTGGCTTGCGGTCATGGGCGACGATCCCGCCCGGCAGGTGGGCGGCTCCCTCAGCGGCGACGTGTTCGAGGGCGAAGACCGCGACATCGTCGAGGTAACGCTCACCCCGGCGGTGGCGGGGGAGTGCAGCTACCGCCTCCAGCTGCAGCGCCGCGATCAGTCGCTGACGGGCGATTACGCTCCCGCCACGGCGGACATGACCTGCCTGGAACTGCAGCGGGGCACCCTGCAGCTCTCCAAGCAGTACTGACGCTCACTCCGTAGAGCGCTGACGGGCAGCGGGGCCGGCTGATGGTTAGCCGGCCCCGCGCGCGTGTTGCCTTCAGGGGTCAGGTGGACCGCGCTCAGCGGGCCGCGGGCGTGCTCAGAGGGCCGCGCCCGGAGCGCTCTTGCCCGGGTGCTCCTCCGTGGTGGGCGGCACGTACGCTGCGTCGGTGCTGGGCTCGCCGATGAGCATGACGTCGAGCACCTCGCGGAAGTCGTTCACGGCGATGACCTCGAGCTCACCGAGGATGGTGTCGGGCACCTCTTCTAGGTTGGCCTCGTTCTCGTGCGGGATGATGACCGTGCCGATGCCGGCCTGGTGCGCGGCGAGGAGCTTCTCCTTCACACCGCCGATGGGCAGCACGCGCCCGCGCAGCGAGATCTCGCCTGTCATGGCCACGTCGCCGCGGAGCGTGCGGCCCGTGAGCGCGCTGACGACCGCGCTAGCGATGGCGATGCCGGCCGAGGGGCCGTCCTTGGGGGTGGCGCCCTCCAGCACGTGCACGTGCAGGTCGCGGGTCTCGTGGAAACCGGGCGCGATGCCGTACTCCTCGGCGTGGTTGCGCAGGTAGGCGATGCCCGCCTGGGCGCTCTCCTTCATGACGTCGCCGAGCTGACCGGTGAGCGTGACGACGCCCTTGCCAGGGATGGCCACCGCCTCGATGTCGAGCGTGACGCCGCCCACGGAGGTCCAGGCCAAGCCGTGCGCCAGCCCCACCTGCGGCTCCTTCTCGGCCTGCTCGTCGCGGTAAGGGGGCACGCCCAGCAGCTCGCGCACCTCATCGGGGCCCACCTGGCGCAGGCCCTCCCACGGTTCGTCGAGGTACTCCTTGGCGCTCTTGCGGGCCACCTTGGCGATGAGGCGGTCGAGGTTACGCACGCCGGCCTCGCGGGTGTACTCGGTGAC
This sequence comes from uncultured bacterium, assembly GCA_964518275.1. GTDB lineage: Bacteria > Deinococcota > Deinococci > Deinococcales > Trueperaceae > JAAYYF01. The sequence goes on from CAZFFG010000015.1 coordinate 9,205, forward strand.
GATGCGGCGCAGCGCGTCGTCGGTTAGCTCCAGGCGCTGCTCGAGGCCGTGGTCGCGCAGCTGGCGCGGCACGCGGTACCGCCTGGCGATCTGGATCTTCTCGTCGAGCGTGTAGCCCGGGATCTGGATGACCTCCATGCGGTCGAGCAGCGGCCGCGGGATGGTGGAGAGGCTGTTAGCCGTGGTGATGAACATGACCCGCGAGAGGTCGTAGGGGATCTCGAGGTAGTGGTCGGTGAAGGTGTCGTTCTGCTCGGGATCGAGCACCTCAAGCAGCGCCGACGAGGGGTCACCACGGAAGTCGGACGTCATCTTGTCGATCTCGTCGAGCAGGAACACCGGGTTGACGGTGCCTGCCGTCTTCATGCCTTGCACGATGCGGCCCGGGAGCGAACCGATGTACGTGCGGCGGTGGCCCCTGATCTCGGCCTCGTCGCGAACGCCGCCGAGGCTCATGCGCACGAACTTGCGGTTGAGGCTGCGGGCGATGGACTTACCGAGGCTCGTCTTACCCACGCCCGGCGGGCCCACCAGGCAGAGGATGGGCGCCTTGTAGTCGGACTCCTCAACGTCTTTCGTGAGCTGCCGCACGGCGAGGAACTCGATGATGCGCTCCTTAGGCTCCTCGAGGGCGTAATGGTCCTCGTCGAGCACCTCTTGGGAGTGCTTGATCTCGAGGCGCTCCTCGTCGGCTTCCGACCAGGGGAGGTCGATGAGCGTGTCGAGGTAGGTGCGCACCACGGTGGCCTCTGGTGAGCCGCCCGCCATCTTCTCGAGCCGGTCGAGCTCCTTCAGCGCCCGTTCGAGGGCGTGCTCCGGCATGTTCTTCTCTTCGATCTTCTTGCGCAGCTCTTCCGTCTCGGAGCCCTCGTCGGAGCCGAGCTCCTTCTGGATGGCCTTCATCTGCTCGCGCAGGAAGTACTCGCGCTGGTTGGAATCCATCTGCTGCTTAACGCGCGCGCTGATCTGCTTCTCGGTCTCGTACCACTCGAGGTCGCGCGTGAGGAAGCCGAACACGAGCTCCAGCCGCTTGAGGGCCGAGGCCTCCTCGAGCGCGGCCTGCTTATCGGCCACCTCCCAGGTGGCGTACTTGGCCACCACGTCGGCGAGGGAGCCCGGCTCCTTCATGGAGCGCAGGTTCTCGAGGTGGAAGGAGTCGAGCCGCAGGTTCTTGTTCTGGGTGGCGTACTCGCCGAAGGCCGCCTTCACCTGCTCCATGAGCGCGGTGACCTCGTCGTCTTGCTTGTCGGCCGGCAGCTCAGCGATGGTGCTGACGCGCGCGCGGAGGCTGGCGCCAGGCAGGTACTCCTCGATTCGGGCGCGATCGCGGCCCTCTACTAGGACCTGCAGGGTGTCGTTAGGGAGGCGGATGACCTGTTTGACTAGGGCAAGCGTGCCCACTTCGTAGAGTTCGTTCTCACCGGGGTCGTCGATACGCGAGTCGCGCTGGACCACCAACAGGACCCGGTTATCACCTGCCTGCGCCTCTTCGAGGGCACGCTTGGACTTCGGCCGACCGACGTCGACGTTCTCCAAGGTGCGGGGCAGCACGACCTGCGTCCTGAGTGCGATGACGGGTAGTTCCCAATCCATGCCCCAAGTAAACCCCGAGAAGGGCGTACAAGACCGTAAGGTGGCTGACTCGCAGGCTCGAGCCTACAGCGCCACTGTCTCGTTCAGGTCAGGCGTGAGCACGCGCATGCCGAGCCCGGTCAGTTGCGGCGCGAAGGCGTCCATGACCTCCGGTTCGCCGTGCACCAGCACCACCGCGCTGGGCTTGGCGGGTTCGATGAAGGCCATCAGGTCGTCGTGATCCGCGTGGGCGGAGAGCCCGGTGATGGTGTGGATCTGGGCCCGCACCACGATGTCGTCGCCGTAGATCTTCACGCGCTGCGCACCGTCCTGCAGGGCACGCCCGAAGGTGCCGGGCGCCTGGTAACCGACGATGATCACGCTGGCCTCGCCGCGCCACAGGTTGTGCTTCAGGTGGTGCAGGATGCGGCCACCCGTCATCATGCCGGAGCCGGCCACGATGACCGCGCCACCCTCGATGTCGTTGAGCTTCTTGGACTCCTCGGAGCTCACCGTGTACTTCATCTGCGCCGGCTCGAACGGGTCGTTCCCGCGCGCCAGCTCGGCCGCTACCTCTGGGAGGAAGTCGTTCTGGCAGCGCTGGTAGAGGCGCGTCATGCGCGTGGCCATGGGCGAGTCGAGGTAGACGGGTCGTGACGCCACCGTGCCCGAGTCCATCTCGCGCTTGATGAGGTAGAGCACTTGCTGGGTGCGCTCCAGCGCGAAGGACGGGATGAGCACGTTGCCCCCGCGAGCGAACGAGCGCACGAGCACCTCTTCGAAGGCTGCCTCCGTGTCGGCGCGGCTGGGGTGGGTGCGGTCGGCGTAGGTGGTCTCCACCATGAGCACGTCGGTCTCGTTAGGGCGCACGGCGGTGGCGTGCAGGGCGCTCTCGCGGTTGCCGAGGTCGCCAGAGAACGTGATGCGTTCGTTGGCGCCGGTGACCTCTATGTAGGCGGAGCCGAGGATGTGGCCGGCGGGTCGGAAGAGGGCCTTCACCTTCTCGCTCAGTCGGTGCGGGCGCTCGAAATCGACGGCGCGGAACCGCTCGATGACGGCCTCGGCGTCGGCGCTGGTGTAGAGCGGTGGCAGCACCTCGCCCTCCCGGCCGGCGCGCCGCGCCTTACGCAGGGCGCGCTCGTGGTCCTCCTCCTGGATGCGCGCGGAGTCGCGGAGGATGACCTTAGCGATCTCGGCGGTGGCCTCGGTGCAATGTATGGGCCCGCCGTAACCCTGCTTCACCAGGAGCGGCAGGCGGCCCACGTGGTCGAGGTGACCGTGGGTAAGGAGCACCGCGTCGAGGGCGGCGGGTTCGAACGGCAGCGGCTCGCGGTTGAGCGCCTCCATGGCCGAGCCTCCTTGGAACAGCCCGCAGTCCACCAGGAAGTTCACGTCGTCGATCTGCAGGTGGAGGCTGCTGCCCGTCACGGTGCGGGCCGCGCCAGCGGTGGTGAGCTTCATGCTTGCCTCCAGAGGAGCCTGCCGCCTGCCAGCTCAGCCGCTACACGGCCTTCGTGCCGGAGCCAACCTAGGTAGGCGGTGATGGTGGTGAGGTTGAGGTGGTAGCGGGCCAGGTCGCTCATCATGGCGCCCATGCGCTCGGTTGCCACCGCCAGCACGTCTTCGGTGCCCACGCCAGTGCACGCCTCGGCCACCACGGCCGCTGCCCGCTCGAGGGCAGCGCGGTTGTGCGCCGCGAGCTCCACGACCTGCTCCGTGGGTTCACCGTGACCGGGCAGGGCCACGCGCACTGCGCCGGCCTGAGCGAGGGCGCTTAGCGCGTCGATGCTGGCCAGCTGACCCCCCACGTCCTGCGAGAAGGGGAACGGGTACTTCTCTAGCGTGGCGGCGCCGAAGAGCGCGTCGGTTGCGAGCAGCACGTCGCCTACCAGCACGGCCAGCTGGCGGTGGGCGTGGCCCCGCACGTCGAGCAACTGGAACGAGGTGCCCTCGAGGGTCTCGTCGCCCGCGGCCACCACGCGGTGCACGGGCGACGCTTCGGCCATCAGCCACTTGCTGGTGAGCTCAGGCAGCGGCTTGGCGCCGTGGAAGAGGTAGATGGGCTCGAGAACGGGGCTCTGGATGACCTGCGCTTCCACCTCGGGCGCCCACACCTGAGCCTGGGGGTACTGCCGCAGCAGGTAGGCGTTGCCGCCGTAATGGTCGGCGTGCGAGTGCGTGCAGAGGATGACCTTGAGGTCGAGACCGAGCTGCTCGAGCGCTTTGCGGATCTTGCGGCCGTGGTCCTTGTCCTGCCCCGAATCTACGAGGAGCGCCTGCGAGTTACCTAGGTCCACGATGGCGCAGTTCACGCCCGCTAACAGGGCGTGAACCTGGTCGGATAGTTGAACCAGCATGGTGCAGGGTACCAACGAACGCGTTGGCGAGTGCTCAGCGGCGCAGACGCGCGAGGTAGAAGCCGTCGAGCCCAGCGGTGGGCATCACGTACGTGCCCGGCCCGCCGCCGGCGGGCGCCACCGTGGGCACGGCCAGGTGGCCCACCTCCTCGCTCACCAGCTCCGGCTGCTCGACCAGGAGCCGCTGCACCACCTCGGGGCCCTCCCGCGCCGTCAGGGCGCACACGGCGTACAAGAGCACCCCGCCGGGTGCCAGCAGTTCCACGGCTGTGTTCAGCAGGCGCAGTTGCAGCCCGGCCAGCTCCTCCACGTCGGTAGGCTGCAGCCTCAGCTTGATCTCGGGGTGGCCGCGCAGCGTGCCGGTGCCGGAGCAGGGCGCGTCGAGGATGACGTAGGCGGTCGGCGGCACCTGCGGGAGCTCGGTCAGGTCGGCCACCACGTGCTCGGCTGTGAGCCCGAGGCGGTGCAGGTTGCGCTCGGCCGCTGCGGTGCGCTGTGGGCTGAGCTCGAACGCCACAGGCTTGGCGCCGGTGGCGGCGAACACAGCTGTCTTCACGCCCCGCCCAGCGGCTAGGTCGTACACCTGCGCGCCCGAGGGCGCGGCCAGCGCGAGGGCTGCCTGAAGCGAGCTGGGGTTCTGGGGCTGCACGTGGCCGAGGCGGTACGCGGCCAACTCCGCCAGGGGCAGGGGAGAGCGCACGCGGTACGAGGCCGGGTACGGCGCGCCAGGGTGGAGGGGTTCGACCTCCGCGCCGTCCTGCTGCAGGAGCCGCAACGCCTCGCCGCTGAACAGCGTGAGCCAGAGCGGTTCGGGCTCAAGCATGCCCGCGGCAGCCTCAAGCGCGGCGTCCTCGCCTAGCGCCTGCTCGAGCTCGCTCAGCAACCACTCCGGCAGGCTGGCTTGCACGTACGGGGGTGCGGTCTCCGGGAGCGCTACGCGTCGCAGCACCGCGTTGGCCAGGCCGGCCAACTGCGGGGTGTGGCGTTTGACCTGGGCCACCCAGGCGTTCACCGCCGCGTAGGCGGGGGTGCCGCGGAAGAGGATCTCGTATGCGCCCAAACGTAACGCGCCCAGCGTGCGGGGCGGGAGCTTGTGGGGCGCTTTCAGGTAGGGCGCCAGCGTGTGGTCGATCTGCTGCAGCCGACGGAGCACCCCGTACGCCAGGTCCGTGGCTAGGGAGCGCTCGTGACCCTCGAGGCCTGAGGCGTCGAGCTGGGCGCTGAGGGTGGGCGCCAGGTAGGCGCCGTGCAGCACACGAACCAGTACGTCGAGCGCCACGCCGCGCGCACCCGCGCTCACTTCGACCTGTCTGGGCTGCGCCACCTACGCGCGCTCAGGCGTGAGCGTTCAGCTGGCTGCTGGCGCCACCCGGTACGGAGAACGACCGGATCAGGAACCGTACGGCTGTGCGCTCCTCGTCGTGCAGCTCGAGCTTCACGAACGACGGCACGGTGCTTAGGTCTAGACCCTCCGCCTCGATGTACGAGCGGGCGATGGCGATGGCCTTGACGGCCTGGTTGACCGCGTGCGGCCCGATGGCCTGCACTTCGACCTCGCCGGCGTTACGCAGTAGGGCTGCGATTGCTCCGGCGACCGAGTTCGGTCGCGATGATCCTGAGACGCGTAAGATTTCGATATCCGACCTCCAGACGGTGCACAGGCTGCTCTGATTGTGGTCCCTTCATTGTAGCCATGCGCGCTCGTTCGTCACGTCCTACCAACCAGAACGAGCTAACGCGCTCTAGCTTGGGGTCCGCGCGTTCCGGCCCAGCCCGGCGCCTGAGCTTGACACCCGTTTCTGGCGCCCGTATAGTCACCGACGATGAACCCGCGCGTTACCAGCTTCGGCACCCTACTAATCACCACCAGGGGTCGTGCTGGCTGATCTGCGCCTGTAGAAAGCCTGCTAACAAGCCCCGCCGAGAACCTGAACTCGGCGGGGCTTCTCAGTTGGGCAGGCGGCGCAAGTTGGCAACGAAGCGGGTTCTGAGGCGCCAGAAACTCACGGAGCCGAGTCGGAGGTCGGGATGACAGGTTCAGAAGTTGTGATGAAGATGCTTGAGCGGCACGGGGTGGAGGTGGTGTTCGGCCACCCGGGCGGTGCCATCATGCCCATCTACGACGCTCTCTACGATTCGCCGGTGCAGCACGTGCTGGTGAGGCATGAGCAGGCGGGCGCCCACATGGCCGACGCCTACTACCGCGCCAGCGGCAAGACGGGAGTGTGCTTCGCCACCTCAGGGCCGGGCGCCACCAACCTGGTGACGGGGCTGGCCACGGCCATGATGGACTCCTCGGCCGTGGTTGCCATCACCGGCAACGTGGCTAGCGGCCTCATCGGTACGGACGCGTTCCAGGAGGCCGACGTGTACGGCATCACCACGCCGGTCACGAAGCACAACTTCTTGGTGAAGGACGTGAACGAGCTGCCGCGGGTGCTCGCGGAGGCGTTCTACATCGCCAGCACGGGTCGGCCTGGACCGGTGCTGGTGGACATCACCAAGGACGTGCAGCAGGCCCAGTTCGAGGGCAGCCTCGACGTGGAGATAGACCTGCCTGGCTACCAGCCGGACGTGGTGGCGCCCGAGGCCGACGTGGCCGCAGCGGCCGCCGCCGTGGCGGCAGCGAAGCAGCCGGTGATGATAATCGGTGGCGGCGCGCAGGGAGCCACCGACGAGGTGGTGGCGTTCGCGGAGCGCACGGGCATCCCCGTCATCACCACCCTGATGGGTATCGGCGCCTTCCCGCCGGGGCACGCGCAAGCGCTCGGCATGCCCGGCATGCACGGCACGGTGACCTCCAACCGCGCTATCTCCAACTGCGACCTCATCTTGGCGGCCGGCATGCGCTTCGACGACCGCGTGACGGGCAAGCTCAGCCGCTTCGCCCCTAACGCCACCATCGTCCACATCGACATCGACCCCGCTGAGATCAGCAAGCTCGTGAAGGCGCACGTGCCCGTCCACGGCGACGTGAAAGACGTGTTGCCGCGCATGGCCGCCAAGCTGCAAGAGCTCGACGTGCAGCCGTGGCGCGACACCCTGGCGGAGTGGAAAGAGAAGTACCCGGAGAAGTACAAGGCCGACAAGCCGCTCGTTTCTCAAGAGGTGCTGGGCATGCTGCGCGAGGCCACGCAGGGCGCCGGCATCGTGACCACCGAGGTGGGGCAGCACCAGATGTTCGCCGCGCGGCTGTTCCCAACCACCAAGTCGCGCTCGTTCATCACGTCGGGTGGGCTCGGCACCATGGGCTTCGGGCTGCCTGCCGCCATCGGTGCCGCCATGGCGCGCCCGGGCGAGACGGTGGTGTGCGTGGCCGGCGACGGCTCCGTGCAGATGAACATCCAGGAGCTCGCCACCCTCTACAAGCACCAGCTGCCCGTCGTCATCGCCATCCTGAACAACGGCGTGCTGGGCATGGTGCGCCAGTGGCAGGAGATGTTCCACGCGCAGCGCTACAGCGAGATCTACCTGGCGGACAGCAACCCCGACTTCGCCAAGCTGGCCGAGGCGTACGGCATCGAGGGCCACAACGTGTTCGACCGTGAGACCGCCCGCCAGCGCATAGACGAGGCGCTGGCCGCCAAGAAGCCGGTGCTGCTCAACTTCTTCGTGTACGAAGCCGAGAAGGTGTTCCCGATGGTGCCAGCGGGCGCCGGCATCGACCAGATCATCCTGGGTGACCAGGAGCCCGAGGCCGCCGACCAGGCTGAGGAGCGCGAGGTCGTGGAAGCATGAACCGGCACGTCATCGGCGTCACCGTCCGCGACCGGCCCGGGGTGCTCGTGCGCATAGCTAGCCTCATCGCGCGCCGCGGCTTCAACATCGAGTCGCTGTCGGTAGCCCAGTCCGAGCAACCGGGCCTGAGCCGCACCACGTTCGTGGTGGTGGGCGACGACCCCACCGTAGAGCAGGTGCAGAAGCAGCTCAAGAAGCTCCTCGACGTCATCGAGGTCATCGACCACTCGGTGGCGAAGTACGTGGACCGCGAGCTCATGCTCATCAAGGTGCGCGTGAACGACCCCGAGGACCGGGTGGAGATCCGCCAGGTGGCGCAGGACTTCCGGGCCCGCATCGTCGACGTGGCGCGCAGCGCGCTCATCTTCGAGGTCACTGGCGACGAGGGGAAGATCGACGCCTTCATAGAGCAGATGCGGCCGTTCGGCATCATCGAGCTCATCCGCACGGGCCGTGTGGCGCTTGGCCGCACGGGCTCTGAAGAACCAGGCAGCGAGGTCGGCGCCAGCGCCACCGGCAGCAACGAAAGCGCGGCCGCTGGCCGCGCCAACTAGGGAGAGAACCAGACCATATGGCAAACATCTACTACGACGACGACGCCAACTTAGGCCACCTCAGCGGCAAGACCGTGGCCGTCATCGGCTACGGCAGCCAGGGCCACGCCCACGCGCTCAACGCTCACGAGTCGGGTGTGAACGTGGTGGTGGGCCTACGCCGTGGATCGGCCTCCTGGGCTGAGGCGGAAGGCGCCGGTCTGAAGGTCATGGAGGTGGCGGAGGCCGCCAAGGCGGGCGACCTGGTGATGATCCTCCTGCCGGACGAGGTGCAGCGCGCCGTGTTCGAGGCCGACATCAAGCCCAACCTTGAGCCCGGCAACGCGCTGCTGTTCGCCCACGGCTTCAACATCCACTTCGGCCAGGTGGTGCCGCCCAAGGACGTGGACGTGTTCATGGTGGCTCCCAAGGGCCCCGGCCACCTGGTGCGGCGCGTGTACACGCAGGGCGCCGGCGTGCCGTGCCTCATGGCCATCCATCAAGACGCCAGCGGCAACGCTCGCAACCTGGCGCTGGCTTACGCCAAGGCCATCGGCGGGGCGCGCGCCGGCGTGCTGGAAACGAGCTTCCAGGAGGAGACGGAGACCGACCTGTTCGGCGAGCAGGCCGTTCTGTGCGGCGGCGTGACGGCGCTCATGCAGGCGGGCTTCGAGACCCTGGTGGAGGCCGGCTACGACCCCGAGATCGCCTACTTCGAGTGCCTGCACGAGATGAAGCTCATCGTGGACCTCATCTACGAGGGCGGCATGGAGCGCATGCGCTACTCCGTGTCGAACACAGCCGAGTACGGCGACTACCGCACGGGCCCGCGCATCGTGACCGAGGAGACGAAGGCCGAGATGAAGCGCGTGCTGGCCGAGATCCAGAGCGGCGAGTTCGCCAAGGACTTCCTCACCGAGAACCTCACCGGCCAGCCGCGCCTGAAGGCCGGTCGTAAGAACACCGAGGCCCACCTGCTGGCGCAGACCGGCGCGCGTCTCCGCAAGATGATGCCGTTCATCGCCGGCCCCAAGAGCTGACCTCACACCCGCCGACCCGCTCGGCGCCGCCACGGCGTCGAGCGGCGCCCACCGACCACCCACAGGAGGAGTGACGTGGCCTACATCAAGTTCTTCGACACCACGCTGCGCGACGGGGAGCAGAGCCCTGGCGTGGCGCTCAACACGCAACAGAAGCTCGAGATCGCGCACACCCTCGCGCGCCTGAACGTCGACATCATCGAGGCGGGTTTCCCCATCACCTCGCAGGGCGACTTCGAGTGCGTGTTCGAGATCGCTAAGCAGGTGAAGGGCCCGGTCATCGCCGCGCTGGCGCGCACCCACAAGGCCGACATCGAGCGCGCCGCCGAGGCCGTGGCGCCCGCTGGCGAGAAGGGGCGCATCCATATCTTCACCAGCGCGTCGGACGTGCACCTGGAGTACATGCTGCGTAAGACGCGCGAAGAGGTCTTGGCCATCTCGGACGAGATGGTGCGTTACGCCAAGACGTTCGTGGACGACGTGGAGTTCTCGGCCCAGGACTGCATGCGTGCCGACCCGGCCTTCGTGTACGAGCTCGTACGCACCGCCATCAGGGCGGGTGCCACGACCGTTAACATCCCCGACACCACCGGTTACGGCACCCCTGAGGATTACGGCGCGCTCATCCGCAACATCTTCGAGAACGTGCCGGAAGCGAGCGGCGTGACCATCAGCACCCACTGCCACAACGACCTCGGCATGGCAACCGCCAACACCCTGGCCGCCGTGGAGAACGGCGCTACGCAGGTGGAGGTCACCATCAACGGCATCGGCGAGCGCGCCGGCAACACCTCGCTGGAGGAGGTGGCAATGGCGCTCTACACCCGTAAGGACCACTACGGCCACGACATCGGCATAAACACGCGCGAGCTCTACCGCGCCTCGCGCCTCGTGTCGCGCTACACGGGCATGATGGTGCAGGCCAACAAGGCCGTGGTGGGGGAGAACGCCTTCGCGCACGAGGCCGGCATCCACCAGGACGGCGTCATCAAGCACAAGGACACGTACGAGATCATGAACGCGGAGCTCGTGGGCCGCGAGGCTGGCGTCCTCGTGATGGGCAAGCACTCCGGCCGCAACGCGTTCCGGCAGCGCCTGCAGGAGCTCGGCTACGAGACCACGAAGGAGCAGCTCGACACGCTCTTCAAGCAGTTCAAGGAGCTCGCCGACGTGAAGCAGAGCGTGACCACCGAGGACATCCGCGCGCTGGTGGAGAACCAGCTCGTGAAGGTGACCGAGACGTTCAAGCTCGAGCACATCCAGTTCCAGAGCGGCAGCGGCGGCATCACCCCGCAAGCTCTCGTGCGCCTGCGCACCCCGGACGAGGTGCTGGAGGCCAGCGCCACGGGCTCGGGCCCGGTGGACGCCGCTTACACGGCGCTTCGCAGCCTCACGCCCGTGCCCTTCAAGCTGGAGAGCTACGACCTGAAGGCCATCGGCAGTGGTACCGACGCCCTCGGCGAGGTGACCATCCGGGTGAGCGCCGGCGATCAGACGCTCTACGGCCGCGCCATCTCCACGGACGTGGTGCAGTCGTCGGTGCTGGCTTACGTGGACGTCATGAACAAGCTAGCCGCCGGCCTCGGGCGTAACAAGGCCGAATCGCGCAGCATGACGATGGCGGTCTGAGCTAGGCGCGAGCCGTTCAGGAGTAGGCAACGATCGTGCCGTCCAGGGCAGCCACCACCACACCGTCGGCGACGGGTAGCGGGCTGGCCTGGATGGCGGCGTTGGCCACCTTGTCGGTGCGGAGAACGCGGCCGCTGCGGGCGTCGAGCACGATGAGGTCGCCGCCCTCGGTGCCCACGTAGAGGTTGCCGCCGGCCACCACGGGCGTAGCGGTGACGGGGGCGGGCAGCGGCCGGGTCCACACGTCGTCGCCGCTCTTCAGCGAGAGCGCGTGCAGGCGCTGCCCCCACGACACCACGAAGACGTACTCACGCCAGATGACGGGCGAGGTCCACTGCTCGCCCTCGAGGTCGTAGCTCCACACCACCTCGCGGGCGTTGACGTCGAAGGCGTGCACCTCACCGTTACGAACGGGGATCAGCAGCCTGCCAGCGGCGGCGGACGGGGGAGAGGCTACCTGGCCCACCTCGACCTTGAACGAGTGCCCGCCGTCGTTCAGGCGCACGGCGTGAAGCCAGCCGTCGCGGGTGGGCACGAAACCGTAGCCGGCGTGCACGGTGGGAGCGGTGCTGGCGGCCGCAGCTACCGACGTACGCCAGAGCTCGCTCCCGTCGGCGGCTGCCAGCCGCACGAGGTCGCTGCCCATGGCAGCCACCAGGTCGTCGCCGAACGGGGCCACGCCCACCACGTCGGCCTCGAGGTGCTGCCAGGCCACCTCACCGCGTGGCCACTCCAGCGCCCGTAGGCTGCCGTCGCGGCTGGTGAGGTAGAGGTGATCACCAGCGGCCACGGGCGGCTGGCTCGACTCGTCGTGGAGCTCGAACACAGCCTGCACACCGCCGTCGGCTGGCCTGAGCACCGCTAGCGCGTCGGAGCGCAGGCCGCAGAGTAGGAAGCCGTGCGAGCCGGCGAGGCCGGAGGGGAACTGCGGCCCCTCGTCGAGGGTCAGGGACCAGCGGCGCTGCAGGGCGTTGCCGTTGGGCGGCCCGGCAGGGTAGGCGCCCGTGCGCCCTGGGCCCGCTAGCGGCAGCTGTGTGGCCTTGGCCAGTTCGGCCTGGCGCACGGCGCGCAGCGAATCGGCGACCGCCCAACCGGAGGTGGGACGCTGCGACGGCTCCTTCTGCAGCAGCGCCAGGATGAGCCGCTCTAACGCCACGGGTATCTGCGGGTTGATCTCGCGCGGCGGTGTGACCTGCCCGTACACGTGCTGGTAGAGAACGGCCTGGTCGTTGTCGGCGTCGAAGGCCGACACGCCCGTGGTGGTGCGGTAGAGCACGGCGCCGAAGGCGTAGAGGTCGGTGGCGGCGCCCGTGGCCTCGCCAGTGGCCTGCTCCGGCGCCATGTACTGCGGCGTGCCGAGCGTGAAGCCCGTGCGCGTGAGCGCCTTGGAGCTCTCCGTCAGCTGCACCAGGCCGAAGTCCATGACCTTGGGCGTGCCCTGCGGCGTTACCAGGATGTTGCGGGGCGTGAGGTCGCGGTGCACCATGCCGAGGCGGTGCACGTAGCCCAGCGCTTCCGCCACGGTGATGGCGGCGCCGAGCAGCCTGTCGACGCTCTCCGGGTCGGGCTCGTAGGGCCCGAGGTCGGTGATGGGGCCGCCCTCGATGAGCTCCATGGCGAAGTAGACGCTCTCGCCTAGGCCGAGGTCGTAGATGGCAACGATGCCGCGGTGGTTGAGACGCGCCAGGGCCCGGATCTCGCGTCGGAACCGCTCGGAGTCGGCTTCCGTGAGGTGGGGCCGCAGCACCTTCAGCGCCACCGTGCGCTCCAGGTGCGCGTCGCGCGCGCGGAACACGTGCGCCATGCCGCCTACGCCTAGTGGGCCGAGGACCTCGTAACGGTCGTCGACCAGGTCGCCGATCTCGAACATTGGCGGCGGGGGCTAGCCGTCGTAGAGCGTCTTGAGGATCTCGGGGTCGATCTCGCCTTCTTCGACCGCTCGGTTGAGCATCTCGATGCCCAGCCGCACGACCTCAGATTTGGAGACCAGACGCTCCGTGTTGGAGAGCTGGTACGCGGTCTTGGTCAGTAGGGAATCTTGCTCCTCGGTGATGACCACCTGGAGGCGCTTGCTCTTCTCGCGCTTTGGCACCGGGGCTCCTTTCGCTGGCGGCAGCCATGTTCGGGTGTGGTGGGTCGCGTGTGCTGGGCCGGGTTGGGCTGGCCGCCCTAGCGGCCGGTTCTGTGTGGTGAGCGCATGTTACCACCTATGTGCATGCGCTTGACTATGGTCATCTACCAACATACACTAGCCCAGAGGATGATGTGTAAGTTACTCATCATGCGGCAAGCGCGAGATGCAACATCTTCCTCATCGCACGCACCGGCGCCGCCGGTATCCTGCTACTTGCTAACAAGCGTTACGGCTCGGGCCGAGAGGGAGCGAAGGTGACCCACAACAACGACGTCCTGCTCATCAACGGAGGCACCCCCCTCGCCGGTGAACTGCCCGTGAACCGCGCCAAGAACTCCGCCCTCTACCTCATGCTGGCGGCGCTGCTCACCGACGAACCGGTGGTACTAAAGGACGTCCCGCGCCTCTCCGACGTGCTCGTGAGCGAAGAGATCCTCCGCCACGTTGGCGTAGAGACCAACTGGCAGGGCAACGACCTGCACCTGCACGCCGCCAACCTCACCGGCCACCACGCCCCGTACTCGCTCGTGAACAAGATGCGCGCCAGCTTCGTCATCATGGGCGCCCTCCTAGCCCGCACCGGCGAGGCGAGGGTCTCCATGCCCGGCGGCTGCGCCTTCGGGCCGCGCCCCGTCGACCGCCATCTCGAGGCCTTCGCGGCCATCGGCGCCCGCATCGACGAGGACGAAGGCGACTTCTACGCTCACCGCACCGGCCCACTGGCCGGCACCGTGCGCTTCGAGGCGCCCACCGTGGGCGGCACCCAGAACGTGCTTCTCGCCACCGCGCTCGGCGCTGGCGAGGTCATCATCGAGAACGCAGCGCGTGAGCCCGAGGTCCCCGACCTGGCCAACATGCTGAACGCCATGGGCGCCAACATCGAGGGCGCCGGCACGTCCACCATAGTGGTGCGGGGCGCACGCCAACTGAAAGGCGTTACCTACCGCCCCATCGCCGACCGCATCGAGGCCGGCACCTACCTGCTGGCCGCCGCCGCCACCCGTGGCACCCTCACGCTCACCGACCTCGAACCTCACAACCTCGACGCGGTGCTTGGCGCCCTGCGCGACACTGGCGTGAAGGTCACCACCGGCCCCAGCTGGGTGCACATCGACGCCAAGGGCCCCCTCAAGCCCACCGACATCGACGCCGAAGTGTTCCCCGGCGTGCCCACCGACCTGCAGGCGCCGTTCACCGCTTACCTGGCCACCATCCCCGGCCTGAGCCACGTGCGCGACCACGTGTACACCGACCGCTTCACGCATGTGGACGAGCTCGTGCGTACGGGCGCCCGCATGGTGCTCGACGAGAACGAGCTAACGGTGCGCGGCGGCAAGCTCAAGGGCGCCGCCATGCACGCCGCCGACATCCGCGCCGGCGGAGCGCTCATCGTGGGCGCGCTCGCTGCCGAGGGCGCCTCGGAGATCGGCGGCCTCGCCTACGTTGACCGGGGTTACGCCGACCTGGCAGAGCGCCTGAGCCGGCTCGGCGCCTCCGTCACCCGGGTAGGCACGGCGCCGGCGGTGCCCAGCGTCGGCGTTGGTCGCTAAGGCTGTTACTCCTCGCTTGAACCGTTCCTAGTTGGCTGGCTCGTCGGCCGGTCGTTGTCGTCGGCCTGAGCCCCCAGCGGTGATGGCTCTGGTGCTGAGCCCGGCACCAACGTCTTCTTCGTCCTAGACGCGGGGTGCCAGAAGCTCTCGCCCGCCTCGTTCGTGTCGCCGAACAGCAGGTCGTCCTCGTCATCAACTGAGCCCAAGTACGACGCGTCCGCGCCGGTGGAGTAGGTGGTGCCGTCACGCGCATCCGGTGCTGGGGCCTCGTCGTCCTCAACTACCAGGGCGGGCTCCTCCGGGAGGACGCTGCCTGACGCGGCCTCAACGTCCTCAGCGACCTCTTCCTCAGCTCCGGCTTCTGCGCCGTTCGCTGACCCATCCTCAGCTTCGAAGGGGAGGAGCGTGGCCACGACGTCCACCGGTTCGTCGGGGTCACCCTCCGTGGGCTCGTCGGTGACTGCGACCTCGGGAGCGTCGTCGTCGGGGGCGTCAGAAGGGGCCTCGTCCGCGTGGGTGGAAGCGGAAGCCTCCGCGGTGGCGGCGACAGCCGGCTTGCTCACGCGCCCGCGCAGCACCAGCCCGAACAACGCCACCGCCAGCCCCCCCACCATGAGCCACAACCACGGCGACAGCGGCAGGGTCATGCCAGCCTCGCGGGCCGGCTCGGGCAGCACGCCCGTGCGCAACGCCGCCGTCTGCGCCTCGGCGTCGGGTGCCAGCAAGTCGATCACGGGCGCCACCTGCTCCCCACCGGAGAACGCCCACGGCGACGACGCGGCAGCGATGGGTCGCCACGCGTCGGGAGAGAACGGGTCGTGAACGCCCGTGACGGCGTAGACGTCAACGCTGCCTTCCGGCTCGAACGACCACGGTAGTTCAACGCTTAGCACGTTGCCGCGTCGCGAGACCTCCAGCGGCACGAATGCCAGGGCGGCGTCGGCTTCGCCCTGAAGCGCGGCCACGTCGGCTTCGTCCTCCAGCACGGGCCCCGCGTCGCTTCCCGCGCTGTCGTCGGCCACGGCCGCGTCGGGTCCACCTGCCGTGCCCGCTTCATCCGCCGCCGCACCCACGTAGGTCACACCCCAGGCGCCCTCGGCCGAGATACGTACGGCGTTGCGCCAGCTGGAGCCGATTGGGAAGACCATGTTGGGTCCACGGAGCGTCTGCTCGGCGCCGTCTACCCCGGTGTCTAGGTAGACGTCGATGACGGCCAGCAAGCCGCTGATATCGAACTGATCGGCTTCGGATGCCAACGCTGCCGCGGCCTCCTCGGGGCTCAGCTCAGCTACGTCTGCTGGCGGTTCGGACCCCGCGGCGTCCGAACCGGTTTCCTCGTCTGACCCCGTCGCTTCAGAAGCCGCCCCAGTGGCAGCTGGGCCCAGGGCGCCCATGGTGACGCTAAGCACCGCGCTACCGTCCTCCGCCACCTGCAGGTCGACCGCTTGCAGGTCGAACACCGCCAGGTTGGCGTACACGGGAGCGGTGGGCGGATCGAGCGTGCCGTCGCCGATGGCGTCGCCGGTGGCGTCGGTGATGGTGAGGGAGAGGAGCGCGAGGAGCGCGGCGAGGTTCACGACAGGACTGCCTCCGTAGCTGTAGGCGTGCGGGTGCCGACCGCTACGCCGCTCACAGCGATCTCGGCCAGCACAGCCGCGAGTTGACCGGAGTCGTGCTGAGCGTACTCGCCCCGGCCGAGGATGGGCACCTCCAAGAGCTGGATACCGGCCTCCTCGAAGCGCTGCCGCGCCGTGGCCACCAGCTGCGCCCCTTCCGAGACGTAGTTCTTCATGCGCTCGGCGTCGATAGGCGTGCTGTTCACCAGCACCAGGTCGGGCGCACGCACGCCGTGGTTCATCAGCGCCTGCACGTGCTGGAAGGCGTCGAAGTCGTCGGTCTCACCCATCTCGGTCATGATGTTCGTCACGTACACCAGTTTGGCACTCGAGCCGTTGATGGCGTCGCGGATGCTGGGAACGAGCAGCGGCGGGATGGTGCTCGAGAACAGGCTGCCAGGCCCAAGCACGATGATATCGGCGCTGAGCACGGCGCTGCTGACCTCTGGCAGACCGGCAGGCGCGCTCGGTTCGATGCGCAGCGCTTGCACCGCCCCCGGCACCTCGCGGAGCTGCTCCTCACCGATGACCTCCTGGCCGTCGCCTTTGGTGACCACGAGGTTCACAGCCTGCGCCGTGGCCGGGTAGACGCTACCCGACAGGTTGAGGAGCCGGTTTATCACGCGCAGCGCGCGGGCGAAGTCGCCCTCCATCTCCGTGAGGGTGGCGATGAGCAGGTTGCCGAAGGTGTGCCCGGAGAGGTCGGCGCCGCGCGTGAAACGGTACTGCAGCAGGCGGGCGAGTTCCGATTCGTTGTCGGACAGCGCGGCTAAGCAGTCGGTGAGGTCGCCCGGGGCGGGCATGTCGTACGCAGCCCGCAGCCGGCCCGAGGAGCCGCCGTTGTCGCTCACGGCCACCACCGCGGTGAGATTGGAGGTGTGGTCGCGCAGCCCGCGCAGTAGGTTCGAGAGGCCGCTGCCCCCGCCGAGGGCTACCACGCGTGGCCCCTTGGCGAGTTGCACCTTGCGGTTGAGGAGGCGTGCGGCGTCGCCCGGGTGGGGCAGCCAGTTGGAGAGTAGCGAACGGTTGAGGCGCGCTACCGCCACCGTGCTCACCACCACGCCTACCACCACCAGCAGAACGGCGATGCCTGCGCCGTACGCGTACCAGTTGGCGCTGGTGAGGAACCCTTCGATGGGTTCCGAGATGACGCTGCGCTCGTCGCCCACCGTCCACAGCGATAACCCCACCACGCCGAGGATGAGCAGCAGCACGCCCACCACCGCCAAGAACACGAAGCGCTTCACGCCCATGCCCGGCGTGAGCCACAGCCGGAACGTGTCGAGCCCCTTCCACCCCCGTGAAGGTCTCACCCGGCCCCTCCGAGCGCGCTAACGCGTACGTGGGGCAGGCCACGGGAACCCTCCTGGTGGTCGACGCCTCTCACCTTGCTCCCATCGGCTCAAGGCTACACGCTACGAGCGCTTCTCCCTGTTCCGATATCGCCACGTTGCCAACTGCGTCGAGGAGGGTTCCGGGGCAGAGGACCATCGAGCGGCCGAGCGCTTCCGTTCCTACGAGGGCCACGCCGTCCACCGTCAACTGCGTGAAGCGCCCCTGCGGGAGGCTCGCGTTCACCACAGGTACGGCCTCGCCGCCCTGCAGCACCCGCCAGCGCTCGCCCGTGTGGGTGACGTGCGCCTCGATGCCTGCCACGATCACCCTGAAAGCTGGCGCCGTGCCCGGCTCGCGCACCTCGTCCCAGGTGAACGGTTTGAGGAAGCCGATCTCCTGATGCACGCAGCCAGCCACCGGTGCGTCCGGTGTGGCCTCCACCGCGACCGCCGTCTCAGCGACACGGCCGCGTAACGCCTGCGCCATCGCCTCCGCAGCGGCGCGGCTGGTGAAGCAGCCGATGCGCACGCGCACGAACTGCAGCCCGTTGTCCATGGCGAACTCCGTGAAGGCGTCGAAGCCGTCGGCCCGGAGCCGGTCGGCCACCCGCTGCGCTTCACGCAGGTCGCGGAGCGCGATGGTCTGCACTGACCAGAGCTCGCGCGCTGAAGGCGACTGAGCGCTCGCGTGACCGAGCAGAGCGAACAAGCAGACGACGGCTGTCAGCGGCCAACGCAGCATGTTTACCGCTTACTGCTCGCCCAGGCGGGCCCGGACCTCGTCGATGAGTCGTTCGGTGGTGGGCGCGATCTGCGGGTCGAGGCTACCGGCGTTGGCGAAGTGGGTGAGAGCGTCCTCGTAGCGTTGGACAGCGAAGTAGGCCAGCCCGAGGTTGAGCTGCGCCTGGGCGTTCTCCGGGTTAGCCGCCACCGCGCGACCCAAGTAGTCGAGTGCGAGGTCGAAGCGCCCGAGCTCCATCTGCGCGTAGCCCAGGTTGTTGAGCACTATGTCGCTGTCGGGGAACGCCTCGAGCGCCACCTGGTAGTCCTGCGTGGCGGCGCGGGTATCGCCGAGCAGCTGGCGCGCGTAACCCTGGTAGAAGGCCGCCAGGCCAGTCTCCTGCTGCTCCCTCGAGCGCCCGAAGGCCGCCACCGCGGAGGCGTAATCGTGCTGGTCGAGGCTGGCGAGGCCCTGCTGGAACGCCACGCCGGCTTCTTCCTCCAGCACCACGTCGCCGCCCGTGATCTCGCGCTGCTGGCTGAGGAGCTCGAGGCTGCGCGACGCTAACGCGTTGTTGGGCGCCAGCTCCAGTGAGCGTTGCAGCACCTCCTGCGCTTCACCGAGCCTGCCCACGCGCATGAGGGCCGTGCCGTACAGGGCGGTGATGTAGGCGTCGTCCGGGTTATCCGCGAGCTCGCCCTCCAGGATGTCTAACGCGCCGATGGCGCGGCCGGAGGCGAGGTAGATCTCTGCCAGCCCGAGGTCAACGTCGACGCCCAGCTCCCTCAGGGCCTCGAACGTCTGGCGGGCGCCGTCGAGGTCGCCGCTCTCGGCCTGCGCCACCGCCAGCATGTTGGCCACGCTCACGTTGGTCGGGTTAGCCGCGTTCAAGGGTTGCAGGATGGCCTTGGCGCCCTCGTAGTCGCCCTGGCGCACCTTGAGGTCGGCCTGCGCCACCTGCAGCTCCACGCTGGTCGGGTACGCCTCGCTGCCCTGGCTCAGCACCTGGCTGGCGCCGTCGGCTAGCGACAACGGTAGGAGGCGCGCGAGGGCGTACATAGAAGCCGAGCGTGCCATGGGCTCAGCCAGGACCTGCTGCAGGTAGGCCAGCGCCCCAGCGGCGTCGCCAGCGTCGATGAGCCTCTGCATGATGGTGCCGCGTAGCAGCACCGACTCAGGCGAGTAGCTCTCCGCGCGCCTCAGCGTCTGCAGCGTGCGCTGAAGGTCCGGCTGGCGGTTGGCTAGCCTGATGTAGGCGTCTACGAAGCGCGGGTAGGCCGCGATGGCGGCCTCGAGGTCGGCGTTCACATCGCTGGAGGGCTGCTCCGAGCCGCTGTTCACGGCAGCGCGCCCAGCCAGGGCCACAGCGTGGGCGGGGTTGATGGTGAGCGCCTTCTGGAACGCCTCGAGCGCACCTTCGTTGCCCGCCGCCTCTAACACCACACCCACCAAGGCCTGGACCTCGGCGTCGTTGGGCGCCAGTTGCGCAGCCCGCTGCGCCTGCGTCACCGCCTCGTCGATGGCCCCCGCCAGCGCCAGCGTGCGGGCGTACTCCGCCACCACCCAGCCTGAGGAGCTATCTATCTGGCTAGCGCTGCCGAGCTGGTCGACCCTCGCACCCGGCAGCCCGGAGGCCGCCAAGCCAGTGGGGCCGAGGCTAGCGACCGACGGCGTCTGCTCGGCCGCCACCCGCACGTTGGCGAGGGCGTCGCTGCTGGCGCCCGGCGCGACCACAGCCGCCACCGCCTGCGCGGCCGCCGCGGCCAACGCCGCCGGACCGGCACCCTCCACTTGAACGGGCTGCACCGCGCCGCCGCTGGTGACGTTGATCTCGGCCACCACCCCAGCACCGCCCACGGCCACGCGGCCCGTGACGACCGCGCTGGCGTTGAACACGCGGGTGAGGAGAGCCTGCACGTCCTGTTCGGTGTCGGCGGCCTTGTTAGCCATTAGGGCAGCGTCGCCGACCGGCGGCACGAAGAGGCCCGGCACCTGGTTGAGCGCGTGCTGTAGGGCCGTCGGGAGGCCGAGCTGGTACGCCAGCACAGCGTCGTCGACGTCGAACGGTAGGATGACGACCCGGTTGGGCGCGGTGGCGCCCTGGGCCAGGGCCACGCTCAGCAGTAACGCTGCCGTGGCCAACGAGGTAACGAGTGGTTTCGCGAGGCGCCTGATCATCATCGCGGAGTATAACCGCGGTACGTGAGAAGGCTTAGCCCGCGCTCGAGCGGCCTACTTAGGGGGACGTGCTCACGAGCGCGCCGCGCTTGCGCTTAGCCCGCGCCTGAGCGGTCTACTTACCCGGCTCGAGCCTGAAGCCTAGCGGCAGTAGCTCGGCCACGCTGGTCTCCACCACCACGCCGGCGTGGTTCACGAGCTGAACCTTGGCGTGCGGTGCGAACTCGAAGAGGATCTGGCGGCAGGCGCCGCACGGTGAGGCGGGTTCGTCGGCCGCGCTGTACACCACCACGTGATCGAAAGACCGACGCCCGCTGCTCACGAGCGCCTGCACCGCGGACTGCTCCGCACAGCGCGCCAGTCCGTAACTGGAGTTCTCCACGTTGGCGCCTGCGAACAGCGTGCCGTCGCTGGCACGCAGAGCGGCGCCCACCCGGAAGCCCGAGAACGGCGCGTACGCGTTGTCGAACGCCTGCCGCGCGGCGTTGAGGAGCTCGGCGGGAACGCTACTGGGCGCAGCCGCCTGGTCGCTTATGGGGGCCCCATGGGCCGGTTCACCTTGAGGGTCTGCTGCCATCTCTGCTCCTTCGCTGGTTTCGTTAGCGTTGCCGTGGGCGTGCCTCAAGCTAGCGCACGGCGGGCGCGTCGGCGCGGCTCAGCCGAACAGGCGCTGCCACAGCGGCGGCCCCATGACCAGCAGCCCCACCAGCACGGAGGCCACCGCGGCCACCAGCACCGCGCCGGCAGAGGCGTCCTTGGCCACCTCCGCGAGCTCGTGGCGCTCTGGGCTGGCCAGGTCCACGGTGGCCTCCACGGCGCTGTTCACGAGCTCCAGTGCGAGCACAAGCGCACACATGATGACTATGGGTGTCAACGGCGCCCGCAGCCACGCCGCCAGTGCCAGTGCGGCCACAGCGACGACGAGCTCGCGCCTGAAGTTGGGCTCGCGCCGAGCTGTGCGCGCCACCCCGGCCAGCGCCCAACCCAGCGAGCGCCAGAAGGAGTGGTTGCGCTGCTGCCCCGAACCGCTCACCTACTCGGCGCCCCCAGCCGTGAGCGCTTGGGCGGCCGCGCCACCCTCGTTGGCCGCCAGCACCGCCGCAAGCTGCAGCACGCGTTCCTGCGCGGCGTGGAAGGGCGCCCACTCGGCCTCGGTCTGGTGATCGAAGCCGCGCAGGTGCGTGAGACCGTGAGCGGCGAGGGTGAGCACCTCCGCGTGGAGGGAGTGACCCTGCCCGCTTGCCTGCCGCTGCGCCGTCTCGAGGCTTATGAGCACGTCACCCAGGTGCGGTACCTGGGGGAAGCCGCTGTCGTCGGGCTCGCTGGTGGGGTAGGAGAGGACGTCGGTGGGGCCGTCTTCGCCGCGGTCGGCGCGGTTGTGCTCCGCGATGGCCGCGTCGTCCATCAGCACGAGCGTGAGCTCCCGCTCGGCCAGGCCGAGCTCGCCCATGAGCAGGGCCAACGTGCTTACGAGGGCGTCACCGTACGGGTAGCGCCCCGTCTCGTCCAGTAGCTCTATCTGTTCCATCCTTGCCCTTGGCTTCGGTCGCCGCCTCCTTCCGCTTGGCGCCAGCCGCCTTCGTTTCAGCGCTGGGGGAGCTGTACGCGTCGGACTGGGCGGCACGCACGCGCTTCAGGGAGCGCACCTCCTCGGCGCTGGGGTAGGAGATGCGCCGGTGGAGGATGGCCGTAAGCATTCGCTCGAAGGTGGAGGCGATGACCTCCAGGTCCTGGAACGTGAGCGGCGCCTCGTCGAGCTGACCGTCCTGGCGGCGCTGCTGGATGAGCCTGTCTATGAGCGCACGGATGCTGGAAGGAGAGGGGTCCGACAGCGTGCGTGAGGCGGACTCCACGGCGTCGGCCAGCATGAGGATGGCGCTCTCCTTGCTACTCGGGCGCGGGCCTGGGTAACGGAAGTTGAGCTCCTCCACCTGCCCCTCCTCCAGCGCACGCTTGTAGAAGTAGGAGAGCACGGTGGTGCCGTGGTGCTCGGCCACGTACGGCTCGAGCTCCTCGGGCATGTCGTTGGCGCGCAGCAGCTCCAGACCGTCGCGCACATGGCTGGTGATGATGAGGTACGAGAGGTGCGGGCTGATGCGGTCGTGCGGGTTCTCGCCAGTGAACTGGTTCTCCACGAAGAACTGCGGCCGGCGCATCTTGCCGATGTCGTGGTAGAGGGCACCTACGCGCGCCAGCAGCGCGTTGCCGCCCACGTTCTTCACGGCCTGCTCCACCAGGTTCGAGATGATGAGGCTGTGCTGGTAGGTGCCCGGCGCCTCGGCGATGAGGCGCTGCAGGAGCGGGTGGGTGGGGCTGGAGAGCTCGATGAGGCGGAAGTCGGTGAGGAACCCGAAACCCGACTCGGCCACGGGCAGGAGCCCGAGCGTGAGGACCCCGGCGAGGAGCCCACCGCCCGTCAGCAGGAGCGCTCCCGTTACCGCCGCGCCTAGGGTCATACCGCCCGCTAGCAACACCATGCCCACCAAGGACACGCCACCAGCCAGGCCACCCACCACGCCGGCGAGGATGAGCCACAGGCGGTTCCGCGACGAGGCCGCCACGAGCGCGGCGCTGGTGGAGCCCACGAGGGTGGCCACCAGCGCGATGACGGCGGAGGAGGGCACGAGAACGCCCATGGCGAACGCTACCCACGCGCCCAGCAGGATGCCGGCCCGCGAGCCCAAGAGCGCGGCCACCACCAGCGGCGCTAACAGCGCGAAGAGGAAGTGCGGTGACGCCAGCGTGGCGATGCGCTGCAGCAGCAACACGAGGAGGGTGATGACCAGCAGGAACGCCACCTTGCGGAAGGTGAGGCGGGCTAGCAGGGTGCCGCGCAGGAACACGAGCGGGGCCACCAGCAGCAGGGTGAGGATCACCACTCCCGTCACGATCCACGCCGTCTGCGAGATGGCCTCAGCCCGGGCGCTGTAGAGCCCGAGCGAGCCCAGCACGCGCAGCTGGTCCTCGGTGAGCGGTTCGCCCTCGGCCACGATGACCTGGCCAGCCTCCAACGACTGCAGCACGGGCGGCACAGCGTTGAAGGCCGCGTCGCGAGCGGCCTGGGTGAGGCGGTCGTTGGGCACCGAGGTGGCTTCCAGGTACCGCTCTAGCGTGAGGCGCGTCTCGCGCTGCCGCTCGGGCGGCACCAGGCGCAGCATGTCCTCTATGAGGACGGGGATGACCTCGGCCCGCACGCCGGCGGGCTGCCGGTACGTGTTCACGATGGCGTCGACCACCACGGGCGGTAGCCCGGAGGAGGTGATGCCAGCCGTAACGAGCGAGGTCATGCGTGGGTCTGAGGTGTACACCGTCTCGATCTGCTCGCGGGCGGCGATGCGCTCGCGGTGGGTGGCCAGCTCGTCCTCCACCTGCGTGGCTACCGGCGCCACGAAGGTCTGCGGGCTGGGTTGCCCCACCCGCAGGGGCGTGCGCTGCCGAGTGCCGTAAACGCTGTAGATGAGTAAGCCCACGCCCACCGCGGTGAGCAGGACCAGGATCCAGAACCGCCGGGGGGCGGGCCTGTGCGGTTGGTTAGCCGTGCTGCTCATAGGCTAGAACGATCTGCGCCACCAGGGGGTGACGCACCACATCGGCCTTGGTGAACGTCTGGAACGAGATGCCTTCGATGCCCTGCAGGATGCGCTGCGCCACGCTGAGGCCGCTCTGAACGCTGCCCGGTAGGTCCGTTTGGGTGGTGTCGCCGGTGACCACCACGCGGCTGTTGAAGCCCATACGGGTGAGGAACATCTTCATCTGCTCGGGCGTGGTGTTCTGCGCCTCGTCGAGGA
>CAZFFG010000016.1:0-5319 GCA_964518275.1 uncultured bacterium
CGGCACTGGTGACCCCGGTGACGCCGGGCGCGCGCGCCACGGCGCTGGTGAGCTGGGAGAGCGCAGCGATGCCGTCCGGCGTGTAAACGTCGCCCTCCACCATGGCCACCATCACGGCGTCCACGCCGAACACCTCGCCTATGCGCTCAGCCAGCAGGGTCTCCTCAGCGCCGTCTGGCAGCATGGCCAGCACGGAGGCTTCGAGCTCCAGCTTGGTGGCGCCGTAGCCGAGGCCTAGCGTGATGAGCGCGAACAGCGTGATGACGAGCCAGGGACGGCGCACAGTGAATCGGCTGAGGGCTCTCATGCGGGGGCTCCTTCGGGGTGGGCGGGTGTTCCGCCTTGGGCATCTGGGTGGTCGAGGGCCGACAGCGCGATGCGCGCGTAGCGCTCGAGCTGATCTTTCGTGGCCCCCACCCGGGCGACCACGCCCAGGTTGTAGGCGCTGAAGAGCAGGTAGTGAGCGAGGTCGGTCGCGGGGAAGCGCAGGTGGATCTCGCCGCGGTCGTGGGCCTCTTGCAGCAACGTGGCGAACATCTGAGTCAGCTCCTGGATGTACTTGGTCAGTACGGCGAGCACGGGCGGCATGCTGGAGCCCAGCTCTACCGCCGCGCGCAGGGTGAGCGACGGGTTGTCTTCCGGATGGATGAGAAGCTCGATGAGCCCGCTGAAGACGGCGTGCACGTTGTTTCGGAGGCCGCCCGGCGCCGTGAGCTGGGAGCGGAACGTATGGCGCTCCACCTCGGCGTGAGCCTTCAGCGCCTTTAGGAACAGCTGCTCTTTACCGCCGAAGGCGGCGTAGAGGCTACTGCTAGAGAGTCTGGTGGCCTCTAGGAGGTCGCGCACCGAGGCAGCGTCGTAACCCTTGCGCTGGAAGAGTTCCACCGCCTTGGCCACCACCTCGCGCTCGTCGTACTCCTTCGGCCGCGCCATCCCTACAATGCTAGCATGTTATGGAACGACCGTTCCATATTTGGCGCTACCAGACGGT
This sequence comes from uncultured bacterium, assembly GCA_964518275.1. Lineage (GTDB taxonomy): Bacteria > Deinococcota > Deinococci > Deinococcales > Trueperaceae > JAAYYF01. The sequence goes on from CAZFFG010000016.1 coordinate 992, forward strand.
GACGACGCCGGACCGCTGGCTTCAGCCCGCTAGCCGCTGCTTAATGAGGTCCAGGGTCGTCGCGCTGACGCCGTTGCTGGCGAGGTACTCGGTGGCGCTGCCGTAACTGGAATGCAGGTGCTCCACGGCCGGCAGGATCAGGTCGGGCGTGGCTCCCAGCAGGCGCCCGAACTGCTCCCGGCTGACCCCGTTGCGCTCAGCGTCCGCCAGCAGCCGCTCGCGTAAGGGGCCGATGCGGTCATGCGTGAGCGCGAAGTCGTCCACGATGGCCTCAAGCGGCACGCCCGCCACCTCGAGTATCAGGAACGCCAGTAGCCCGGTGCGGTCCTTACCGGCCGTGCAGTGGAACATGGCGGCGCCGCGGCTATGCGCGAGGAGGTCGACCGCTCGGGCGAAGCCGGCGCCGGCGTGGTCGAGCGCGGCGCGGTAGAAGGCCACGATGTCGTACTCGTCCTCGGGGGCCGAGCTCTTGTCGATATGGCCCCACACCTCCACGTTGTGCCAATCGAGCTCGGGGCGTCCGTGCAGGCACGAAGGGTCGCGCTCCAGCTCGTAAGGCTGGCGGAGGTCGATCACGGTGGTCACGGCGCGCCGTTTCAGCTCCGCGAAGTCGTCGTCTCGTAGGCCCATGGGCACGTCGGACCGGTAGTACACGCCCGTCCGGGTGAGGCCGCCACCCGTTAAGGGTAGGCCGCCGAGGTCGCGGGTGTTCATGGTGCCGCTCAGTGGTAGGAAGCGGTGATCGTGGTCTTTTTGGCTCTCGGTCATCGCCGGATGCTAACCGAGAGGCCCGCTCGTACGCGTAGTGGCGTGCCCCGCTGGGTAGCATTGAGGTAGCGAGCGGCCGCACGGTCCGAACGAGACGAGGGGATCGAAGCTATGAAATGGGAAGATCGCGGTAGGAGCAAGAACCTAGAGGACAGGCGCGCCTCGGGCGGCCCCGGCCGCGCCGTGGGTGGCGGCGCCATCCCGCTCGGTATCGGCGGCATCATCCTGGTGCTGGTGCTCAGCGCCGTCACTGGCGTGGACATCTTCTCCCTCCTCGGCATGGGCGGTGGCGGCACCACGACCACCACCACGCCGCCCGCCACACAGGAGAGCCTAGAGGCCGAGGAACAGGACGTGCGCTTCGTGTCGTTCGTGCTCGACGACGTGCAGGGCTTCTGGCAGAGCACGTTCCAGCGGAGCGGCGTGGAGTACCCGGTGGCCAGACTCGTGCTCTACCGCGACGCCGTGCAGTCGGGCTGCGGCGTGGCCCCCTCCGCGGCAGGGCCGTTCTACTGCCCAACCGATCAGCGCGTGTACCTCGACCTGGCCTTCTACGATGAGCTTCACGCGCGCTACGGCGCCCCCGGCGACTTCGCGCAGGCCTACGTCATTGCCCACGAGATAGGCCACCACGTGCAGAACGTGCTGGGTGTGTTGGCGGAGTCGCAGCGAATCCAGCGCACCCAACCCGGGCGGGCCAGCGCCGCCTCGGTGGCGACCGAGCTCATGGCCGACTGCTACGCGGGCGTGTGGGCGGCTCACGCTAACCGCACGGGCGTGATGGAGCGGGGTGACCTCGAAGAGGGCCTGCGCGCAGCCGCCGCGGTTGGCGACGACACGCTAGCGCAACGCTCCGGGCGCATCCCCAACCAGGAGACCTTCACGCACGGCAGCGCCGCCCAGCGTCAGCAGTGGTTCCGTACGGGCTTCGACACCGGCGACCCCAACGCGTGCGACACCTTCACGGCCGGCTTCTAACGCGCGTGAGGCGCTAGCCGCTCGGCCTGCGCTGGCCTGGTTCGGGCGCCCAGCAGCGCTGAATGGGTCGCCTTGGCCCAGGTCATGGCCGTAGGCGCGCCGCGGCCCTTACCCTGCGGTCCATGAGCGAAAGCACCGATGGGGGCGCCGCCTCCACCCAGATCCCCGCTACCGGACCCGTCGTCAGCGACCCGCACGAGGCGCTCGGCAAACTGAGCCGCCTCCTCGATCAGAGCCTGCGCCAGCTAGGCGACGCCGGGCAGGCAGACGACGCCTGCGAGCTCGCCGCACAGGCCTGGACGCTCCTGCGCCACACCTGGCCCCGGGAGGGCGAACGGTTCAACGGCACGCTTCACTACCTCACCCGCACTCCCAGGAAGAAGGCGCCCGCCGCCCCCGGACCCACCAAAGACTTAGACGTTAGGCACATGCCGCCCGCCCAGCGGCACGAGACGATCTTCGTGGAGTGGAACGCTCTCGAGCCGGGCGCAGGCTACGTGCTGGTTAACGACCACGACCCGAAGCCGCTCTACTACCAGTTCGCGGCGGAGCATCCCGGCGAGTTCACCTGGGACGAGATCGAGATGGGCCCCACCGTCTGGCGCGTGAGGATCGGCCGAACCTAACCGCGGCCGCCAAGCGGTTATCCCGGAAGCGTGAGTAGGTGCCGGCTTGCCACCGGCCACAGGGGTAGCGTGAACGGATGCCCCAGCTCCGCGCCCGGCATGCCCGCCGCATAACCGCTGCCCTGTTCGTTAGCCAAAGCCTCGGCTCGGCCGGCTCCATCGCCGCCGCCACCGTGGCGGCCATCGTGGGCGCCGAGCTCTCCGGCATGACGTCGCTGTCGGGGTTGCCGGCGGCCGTGGTGCAGGTAGGGGTAGCGCTGGGCTCCCTGTTCTGGAGCCGGCTCTCCGACTTCCAGGGCCGCCGCAACGCGCTCACCGCCGCGCTGGTAACCGGCGCGGTGGGCGCGGCCCTCTCACTATGGGGCGTGGCCAGCGGCAACTTCCTCCTGGTGCTGGTGGCCCTGTTCGTAACGGGTTCTGGCAACTCCGCGGTGCAGCTCGGGCGTTTCGTGGCTGCCGAGGTGAACCCTCGCCACCGACGAGCGCGGGCCATCGCAACGGTGGTGCTTGGTGGCACGGTGGGCAGCGTCCTCGGCCCGGCCCTCGTTGCGCCCACCGGCCAGTTGGCCGTCTCTCTCGGCTGGAGCGAGATCGCCGGTCCCTACATGGCCACCGGCGTGGGCTACCTGCTCACCGCCATCCTGCTCTTCACGTCGTTGCGGCCGGAGCCCATGAAGCTGGGTCACGCCATCGCGCTGGAAGAGCGCGGCGCGGCGGCGGAGGCGCCAGCCCGCACGCTCCGGCAGCTGCTCGCCGATGCGAGCGTGAGGACCGCTATCGGCAGCGTGGTCACCGCGCACATGGTGATGGTGGGGCTCATGCAGATGACCTCGCTCCACATGCACCACCTCGAGCACCCGCTCTCCAACATCGCGCTCGTGTTCAGCAGCCACACCTTCGGGATGTACGCGTTCTCCACCCTGTCGGGCTGGTTGACCGACCGCTGGGGCCGCCGGCCCGTGCTGGGCGTCGGCGCCTTCGTGCTGCTCGTCTCGTGCCTCATGGCCCCGTTGTCGCCCGCCCTGCTGCCCGTGGCGGTGGCGTTGTTCCTACTGGGGCTCGGCTGGAACTTCTGTTACGTGGCTGGCTCGGCCCTGCTCGCCGATTCGCTGACGCCGGCCGAAAAGGGACGCATGCAGGGCTTCAACGACCTGCTCGTAGGTGGAGCCGCGGCCTTCGCTACCCTGGCGGGCGGCGTCATCATGGCGCAGGCGGGTTACACCGTGATGGGCTTGCTGGGCGCCGCGTTGAGCACCCCGCTGCTACTGGTGGTCGTGCGCTTGAGAGGCGCCGGCTCTACGGCGTCGGCAGCCAGGTAACGGAAGTAGGCGTCGGCGCGGCGCCCGATCAGCTGCGTGCTCAGTACGTTCCCGCCGGAGGCCGCCAGCACGCCCACTAGCGGCACGGCGCGCAGCGCCAGCCGGCCCGCGGAGCGCGAGGCGACCCGCAGCGCAGCCGCTTGCGCCGCACGGTAAGAGTGGGCTGTGAGCTGATTGGCCAATGCCGTTCCCACCGTGGCCAAGCCGGCTGCCACGAGCGTGGCTCGCTTCAGTTCGTCCTCGTGGAGCCTCACACCGCGGGCAGCAGCGATCTCGAGCACCATGACGGTCTGAACCTTCACGCTGGCGGCCATATCGGCGGCCACGCCAACGGTGAGCGCTACCGCCGTGCCCACGCCCGGCAGCGTGGCGGCGCCCGCGGTGGCGGCGCCGATCATGGCGGTCTGCTTGCTGGCGCGACCGATGATGCGCTTCACGAGCCGCTCCTGCGTTAGCGCTGGGTCGGCCCTGCGTTCGGCCGCCACGCGAGCGGCGGCGGCGTGAGCGTCGGTCTGGTTGACCGAGCGGACGAAGAGCGCGGATAGCGCAGCCAGCCAACCGGCATGGTCGGTGCGGGTGGCGCCTCGGCCTGGAGGTACGTTCGGCATTGGACCGATGGTAGCGTTCCGGCAGGCGC
>CAZFFG010000016.1:5419-18423 GCA_964518275.1 uncultured bacterium
TCGTGTGTGACGCGGCGGCACGGCGCGGGGGCAGGGCCGCAACGCCGCAACGGCGCGGGGAGCGGGAACGGGAGCGCATGTCGACGAACAGGTACGACGTGGTGGTTGTCGGCGGCGGCGTCGGCGGGGCGGCCGTGGCCTACCGCCTGGCCCTGGCGGGCTTCGTCGTGCTCGTGCTGGAGCAGACGCGCACCTACCGCGACCGGGTGCGGGGCGACGTGATGTACCCGTGGGGCGTGACCGCTGCGGTGGAGCTGGGCCTGCTCGAGACCATGCTCGCCGGCCCGGCGCGGCGCCTGCCGTACTGGCGCACCCGCTTCGCCGGGTTCCCAGCGCCGCCACCCCGGGCTCTAGCTGAGGAGGCGGGGGAGAGCGCCGCGACGTTCTTCCACCCGGAGTTACAGACCGCTCTCGTTGCAGCGGCCGAGCTGGCCGGCGCGCGCGTGCTGCGCGGCGCCCGGGCGCTTGGTGTCAGCCGCGGGCCGAACGGCCCACGCGTCACGTACCGCCAGCAGGGTGCCCAGCACGAGGTCAGCGCGGCACTGGTGGTGGGCGCCGACGGCAGGAACTCCGCCGTGGGCGGCTGGGCCGGCTTCGAGCGGCGCAGGCACACGCCACGGCTCGTGTTCGCCGGCGTGCTCATGGAGGGCGTGTCGGTGGAGCCGACTAACGCGCCGGCCGACACCAACCAGCTCTACTTCCACCCCTCCGAGGGTCTCCTGGCCATGACGCTGCCTGTGGACGAGCACCGAACCCGGCTCTACGCCGGCTACCACCTGGCGGGCGGCCGCCGGCCAGAGGTAGGCACCGACATGGCGGCGTTCCTGAGCCTGGCCCGCGCTGCTGGGGTCCCCGCCGGCGTACTGGAGGGGGCGACCCAGGCCGGCCCGCTGGCGGCGTTCGACGGCGCCGAGGACTGGGCCGTCAGCGCCTACGAGGATGGGGTGGCCCTGGTAGGCGACGCGGCGGCCACCAGCGACCCGAGCTTCGGTTGCGGGATGGCGCTCACCATGCTCTCGGCTCAGCTCCTCACCTCCGCGTTGACGTCACACAGCGCGCTCGATCCCCACAGCGTGGCGGCTGCCGGGGCTGCCTACGACGCGGCCATGCGCGAGGCTTACGGCTCGCTCCGCAGGCAGGTTGACTGGCTCACGAGCTTCTACCGCACCCCGGGCGCAGCTGCCGACGCCTGGCGAGCCCGGCGCTACCCGCTGCACGCCGCCGAGCCGTGGCGCGTTCCCGACGTGGTGGGGGTGGGCCCGGCGGGGCCCAGCGACGGGGCCGCGCGAGTGGCGTTCCTCGGCGTGGACAGCCCGGTGGGAACATGACTTGCCGCCAGCCGGAGGCAACATCGCTGCATCCACTTGACGAATAGCGCATACGCGGCTATATTGAAGATATCGAACGCGCCAGAAGGCGCGTTTTCCTGTTTTAAGTCACGTTGCTGCTGAGCCCCGCTGCAGTTAGCCGCCGGAGCGTCAGACGTTCGAGCCCCGCGCCGCCCGGATCAGGTCAGCCAGCCGCTGATGCTGCTGCCCGGCAGCGTCGAAGTTCTCCGGCGCCAACCACTCCTCGTAAGCCGGTTTCAGCTCCCGCCACTCGGAGTCGAGCAGCGCGTACCAGGCCGTGTCGCGGTTCTCGCCCTTCACCACCATGTGTTGGCGGAACACCCCTTCGAAGCTGAACCCGAAGCGCTCGGCCGCGCGCCGGCTAGGTGCGTTCAGCGCGTCGCACTTCCACTCGAACCGGCGGTAACCGAGCGTGTGGAACACGTACTCCGCGCTCAGGAACAGTGCCTCGGTAGCTACCCGGGTGCGCGCGATGGCCGCGCCCCAGAAGATGCTCCCCAGTTCGACGACCCCGTGCTCGGGCACTATGCGCATGAGCGCCTGCCGGCCCTCGCAGCGCCCGGTGCTGGCGTCCACCACGGCGTAGAAGAGCGGGTCCTGGAGCGGTGTCACCTGCTCGAACCACGTCGTCAGCGCTGCTGGCGTGGGAGCGGCGTCGAACAGGTAACGGAAGCGCTCGGCCGCGCCCGGCGCTGTGCACGCTGCCAAGAGGGAGGCGTAATGGTGCTCGTGACGCAGCGGCTCGAGTCGGGCGTAACGCCCCTCGAGGTTCACTCGTTGCGGCCGGGGCCGCGGTAGGGAGATCGACATGCACGACTCTCGCTGCTGGTGCGGATTAGAGTCAAGTAGCCAGGGCCCCGAGTGGCGGGAAGGACGTGGAGGATGACCTCGAACGGAGCTGGAGAGGCTAACGGAGCGAACCGCGAGGAGGCGCCGCTGACGTTCCGCGGCTTCCATCACCTCACGGCGGTGTCGGCGCGCATCCGTGACAACAAGCGCTTCTACACCGAGACGCTGGGGTTACGGCTAGTGAAGCGCTCCGTTAACCAGGACGACACGAGCGCCTACCACCTCTTCTACGCAGATGAGGCGGGCAGCCCCGGCACCGACATCACCTTCTTCGACTGGAGCGTGCCCCGCGAGCAGCGCGGCAACCGCACGGTCACCCGCACCGGCTTCCGGGTGGCGGGCGAGGGCGCCCTCGAGTACTGGCGAGCTCGCCTCAGCGATCTGGGCGTTGGGCACGGCGAGCTCGAGACGGTCGACGGCCGCCTGCAACTGCGCTTCGAGGACCCGGAGGGCCAGAGGCTGGCCCTGGTGGACGACGGCGGTGAGGGCGACGAGCCGGTTACCTGGGAGGCGAGCCCTGTGCCTGCCGAGTACCAGCTCCGCGGCCTGGGTCCGGTCACCATGACCGTGCCCGAGCTAGAGCCCACCGACGTGGTGCTGCGGGGCGTAACGAGCATGCGGCGCGTGCGCTCCTACCCCGACCCGGAAGGGCCCGACCACGAGGTGCACGTGTACCAGATGGCGGGACCCGGTCCGCAGGCTGAGCTGCACGTGGCAGTAAGGCCCGACCTGCCTGTTGCCCACCCGGGTGCGGGCGGGGTGCATCACGTGGCCTTCCGTTCCGCGAATGAGGTCGAGCACCGCCGCTGGCTCGACCTGCTCACCGAGCTGCGCGTGCCGAACAGCGGCTGGGTGGACCGCTACTGGTTCCGGAGCATCTACTTCCGGGAGCCGGGCGGGGTGCTATTCGAGATCGCCACCGACGGGCCCGGCTTCGCGGTGGACGAGGACCCGGCCACCCTAGGCGAGAAGGTGGTGTTGCCGCCCTTCCTGGAGCCTTACCGAGCGCAGATCGTGGCGCAGCTCAAGCCGCTCGACTAGCCTTGCGGCTGCGGCCTAGGCGGCGTCGGTCTCGAGCGAGAGCCGGTAGGCGGGCGCCAGGTCGTGCGGACCGTTGACGGCGAAGCGCAGGTCGCGCAGCAAGCCGTCCTCCACGTCGTAGATCCAGGCCCTCACGGTGAGCGGCTGGCCGGAGGCCCACGCCTCCTGCACCACGTTCGTGTAGCACACGTTGTGGGCCTGCTCGATGGCGTTCAGCTCCGCCAGGCGCGGCGCCTGCTGGTTCTCAGGTAGCTCCGTTAGAACGTCGGCGTGACGCGCCGCCACGTCCTTGATGTGCCTGAGCCAGTTGTCGATGAGCCCGTGACGCTTGCCATCGAGCGCGGCCGACACGCCGCCGCAGCGGTAATGGCCGCACACGATCACGTGCTCGACCTGCAGCACGTTCACGGCGAACTCCAGCACGCTGAGCACGTTGAGGTCGGTGTGCGGCACCACGTTAGCGATGTTGCGATGAACGAAGACCTCACCGGGGTCGAGGCCGGCGATAACGTTGGCCGGCACGCGCGAATCGGAACAGCCGATCCAGAGGATGCGTGGCGCCTGCTGGGCCACCAGGCGTTGGAAGTAGTCTGGGTCGCCCGCCAGCATCTGGGCTGCCCAGGCGCGGTTCCTGCGCAGGATGTCGGCGGGGTTCGTCACCTCGCGAGTGTAACGGAACGCGGGTTGTACCGAGGCCGCAGCCGGGCATGCGCTCCCGGCCGGACTGGCGAGGACAGCGGTTGCGCCCGAACGCTACGCCCGCCGGAACGCCCTCACCAACACGAGTAGGACGATGGCGCCGACCACGGCCACCAGCAAGCTGTAGACGTTGAAGCCGGTAACGCCCTGACTGCCTAAGCGCTCGAAGAGCCAGCCGCCGAGGAAGGCGCCAACGATGCCGACCAGGATGTTGGTGACGAGACCCTTGCTCGTGCCCATGATGGCGCCAGCTATCCAGCCAGCCAGCGCACCGAGGACGATCCATAGCAGAATGCTCATGCCTACGCTCCCTCTGCCTCGTGCCAGTTACGACGGAACGCGCCTAGCGCCCGTAGCGGGTGGGTGCGGGCGCCGACCTCGCGGTTGGCGTTGGCGCCTCACACTTCCGAAGCACCTGAAAGTAGCACTTGAACCGTTGCGGACGGGGTGCAGCCGTCTCACGAGGCGCCGCACCGTGCGGCGTGTGGGCGCTTAGAGCCCCTCAGCCCTCGAAGGTGAGCGCGGCCGAGTTGATGCAGTAGCGCAGGCCCTTTGGCCCGGGACCGTCGGGGAAGACGTGACCCAGGTGCGCGCCGCAGGTGCCGCAGCGAACCTCAGTGCGACGCATGCCGAAGCTCAGGTCCTCGTGAGTGGTGATGCGCCCCTGCGCCGCCACCTCCGAGAAGCTCGGCCAACCGCAGTCGGAGTGGAACTTGTCGGTGGAGACGAAGAGCTCCGTGCCGCACACCACGCAGTCGTAGCGGCCCTTCTCGAAATGATCCCAGAACTCGCCCGTGAACGGCCGTTCCGTGCCGGCCTCCTGCGTGACGTGCCAGGCGAGGGGCGTGAGTCGTTGCTTCAGGTCGTCTTGTGGCATGCTGCCAGCTCCCTTCCGAAGTAGGGTGGCGGCCCGTGGCCACCTTCGCTTCAGACGTATCTCTCATAGACGGTACTCCTACCGACCGCCCGGCTTCGTAGGGTACGGTGTTCTTACCTGAGTAGTTTCTTACGAGCACGCTGGGTGGGAGCGTTCTATCATTCTGCGTGATTCATGAAGGAGGAGCCTGGATGAAGCGTAATCTCCTGCAGGTGGTCGCGGCGGCGCTACTGGTCGCCCTGCTCGCTGCCTGCTCCACCCCGGAAACCGGCGGCATGACGGTGCGGCTGGACCCAACTGGGAACCTCGGCTACGAGGTGTCGGGCGGCACGCTCACCATCGAGTCGCGCGCGTTCGTGTTCCGCAACGCCCCGGGCGAGCCGGAGGCGATCATCAACGGCGTCACCCCGGCTTACTTCGCGCAAAACGGCCTGCTGGTCGAGCAGTGGATCGGCGATCCGCAGAGCCTCAGCATAGTGGTGCCCGCTGGCTTCACCTGCACGGAACCCGACCCGGTGCGTGGCTGCGACCTGCTTTCCCCCGGCGCACGCGCCGGTTACGGCATGGAGTCGAGCCTGGAGAGCGGCATGAACCAGTTGCTACCCCACACCGTGGCCATCGAGCACAGCCAGACCGCGTTCGGTAGCTCCACCTGGTGGGTGGAGTTCACCTTCACGGGTGAGAACGCGTACGGCCCGTTCGAGTTCACCAGAACCTTCACCATCACCGCGCCTAACTGAACGCGGCTCCTCCGTCCTCCTGCTGAACCCCAAGCGCCCCTGCCGGCATACCGGCAGGGGCGCCTCTAACGCTCACTCGTAACGCAGAGCGTCGATGGGGTCCTGGCGCGCCGCCTTGGCCGCGGGCAGGGTACCGGCCGCGAACGCTAAGAACATCACCAGCAGCGTGACGAGCAGCACCTGCAGCGGGTCGAAGGCCAGCACCCGCAGGCCCTCGAGGTCCTTGAGGATGCCGGCGGCCAGCACGTCGGAGATGATGGTGCCCGTGACGATGCCGAGCACCGCGCCGAGCGCGCTGCCTAGGAAGCCGATGAACACCGCCTCGGCTGAGAAGAGCGCGAAGATGCGCCCCGCCCCCATGCCTAGCGCCTTCATGAGCCCGATCTCGCGGGTGCGCTCCTGCACCGACATGAGCAGCGTGTTCACGATGCCGAAGCCAGCAGCGATGAGCGCGATGATGGCGAAGCCGTTGAGCACCCACACGAGCCCCGTGATGACCGAATCTATGGCGCCGAGCTGGTCCTCGAGCGTGATGCCGGCCAGGTCGTGCTCACGCAGCTCCGCCTTGATGGCGGCCTTGGTGGCCGCGCTGGCGCCGGGCGCAAGACGCACGGTGGCGCTCTGGAACACGTTGGTAACGAGAGGCGGCAGGCCGCGCGTGTGCGCCGCGAACATGGCCTCGCGCAGCTCTGCGGAGGCGATGAAGGCCTCGCCGAACAGGCCCCGCCGCACGACACCGCTCACGTAGGCGTTCACCTCATGCTGGTTACCGAACGGGTCTGAGAGCGCGATGGTGAGCACCTCGCCTACCGCGTCCTCCGGCGACGCGAAGCCCAGCGGCTCCACGTAGCTCATCGGCAGCATGATCTCGCCGATGGGTTCGTCGTACCCCGCCACCGTCACGGTGCCTGCTGCCGACACGTTGCTCCCCGCCGCCAGGTCGAGCTGGATGCTGCTCGGCGCGGGCGAGACGAGGATCTCGTACTTCTCGCCAGTACCGTACGCCACGTAGTCGGGCGCCACGACCCGAACGGGCTCCACCTCCACCACGCCGTCGATCTGGCGCACGATCTCGAGGTCGGCAGGCGTGAGCGCCTCGAACTGCATCCCAGTGCCCACCGTGAAGAACGACGCGTCAGGGTCGTACTTGCGCGGCCCCTCGTCGCTGCTCAGGCCCGTTGCCTCCACCGTGGCCGCCTTGGCTACGGACATGAGGTCCTCGCCGCCCAGCCCCGCCACCTGCGTGTCGATGTAGCTCTTGATGCCCACGCCCAGCCCGTTCGTGAGCGTGAGGGTGAAGGCGCCGACGAAGATGGCGAGCACCGTGAGCGCGGTGCGTACCCGGCTGCGGAACGTGTTGCCGATGGCCGTCCGGAGGATCTCGAGGAGCGTCATGGCCGCTCCCTCTGGCACCTGCTTCGCATGGGGAGAACTGTAACCGCTTCGCGCTGCACGCTGGGTCGCTAAGCGCTTAGCGGCAGGGGACGTTCGCTACTCGCGCCAGCAGTGTGCAGAGACGTATATTGCAACGTTGCCCGCGTGCGTTACCCTCGCGGGCACCGGTCGGGTCAGGCGCAGCCAGCGGGGCGCGCCGCCCGCCAGCTCGCCCAAGGAGAGCGATGGACCGCCGCACGTTCCTCAAGCTAGCCGTAGTGTCTGCCCCTGTGATCCTGGGCCTCGGGGCCACGGCGGCGGCGTACTCCTTCGAGCGGCCACGCTACCGGCGCCTCGTCCGCGGCCTCGAATCGGGGGTGCGGCTAGCGTTCCTCACCGACCTGCACCTCGGTCCCTACATGGGCCGCCAACAGCTGACGGAGTGGGTTGAGGCCACCGCGCTGCTCGAGCCCGACCTGGTGGTGTTCGGTGGCGACCTGGTGGACCAGATGTACGCGGGCGACCTGAGCGAGGTGGTGGAGCTACTGCCGCAGCTCGCCAGTCCGCTCGGCGTTTACGCCGTGCTCGGCAACCACGACCGCACCAAGTACCGCAAGCTCGCGCCCTTCGAGAGCGCCCTCGCCGAGGCGGGCGTGACACTGCTCGTGAACGAGGGGGTGCAGCTGCGCCCCGACCTCTACCTTGCTGGCCTCGACGATTGGCGCACGGGCCATCCAAATGCGGAACGCTCCCTAGCTGGCGCCTCCGCCGGGGCCCGGGTGATGGTGAGCCACAACCCCGACGCCATCCCGCACATGCCCGCAGGCATCGACCTACTGCTGGCTGGCCACACCCACGGGGGCCAGGTGAGGCTGCCCCTGGTGGGCCCGCTCGTCACCTCGTCCGAGTACGGGCGCCGCTACGCCGAGGGTTGGGTAGACGCGCCCATGCCGGCGTTCGTGTCGCGCGGGTTGGGCGTGAGCATGCTGCCGTTCCGCTTCCTCTGCCCTCCCGAACTGGTCCTGTTGGAGCTGCAGCCGGCCTGAGTCGCAACCCCGCGGTTATCATCGGCGTTCATGCGAGGGTCCGACGTCCAAGCTGCAAGTGAGCGCGGCGCCCAGCCGAGCGCTGGGAACGTGACGCGGCGCGGCGTCGTGCTGGCGTTCCTGATGATCACGGCGGCGCTGGCGGCGGTGGAGGGCACCATCGTTGCCACGGCCATGCCTAGCATCGTGGCCAGCCTCGGCGGCTTCGAGTACTACTCGTGGGTCTTCGCGGCTTACCTCCTGGCGCAGGCCGTCTCCACCCCCATCTTCGGGCGTTTAGCCGACATCCACGGGCGCAAGCAGGTGCTCATCGTGGGCATCATCGCCTTCCTGCTGGCGTCGGTGGCCTGCGGCTTCGCCACCTCCATGCCCATGCTGGTGTTCTTCCGCTTGCTGCAGGGCGTGGGGGCCGGCAGCACCATGACCATCGTCGCCACCCTGGCGGGCGACCTGTACGAGATCCACGAGCGCGGTCGCGTGCAGGCCTACCTGTCGAGCGTGTGGGGCGTGTCAGCGGTGCTGGGCCCGCTGCTGGGGGGTGCCCTGGTGCAGAACGCGCACTGGTCGTGGATCTTCTGGTTCAACGTGCCCATCGGCCTGGTGGCCATCGCTGGGCTGCAGCTGTTCCTTCACGAGCGGCCCGTTCAGCGCGAGGCCGAGCTAGACCTAGTGAGCGCCGGCCTGCTCTTCGTGGCCACCTCTGCCATGATGCTGCTCTTCACGCAGGGGCCGAGCTGGGGCTGGATGCCTAGCGCGGTGCTGGTGCTGCTAGCGCTGGTGGCGGGGGCGCGCTTCTTCGCGCGTCAGTCGCGGGTACTGGAACCCCTCATCAGCTCCGAGACCTGGAGCGACAAGCTCCTGTTGCTCGCTAACCTCGTCACGTTCGGGGCGGGCATGCTCATGATCGGGCTGATCACCTACTCGCCCACCTACGTGCAGGGCGTGATGGGGTACTCGCCCACGGTGGCGGGGCTCACGCTCACGGCCATGTCGCTCGGTTGGACCCTCGCCTCCGCGGCCGCGGGTCGGCTCGTGGTGCCGCTCGGGCCTGCCTTCACGGGGCGGTTGGGTGGCGTGTTCGCGCTGGCTGGCGGGGCGCTCTACCTGCTGCTGAGCCCGGAGCGGGGCCCATGGTGGGTGGCCGGCTCGTCGCTGGTGGTGGGTATCGGGCTCGGGTTCCTGATGACCACCACCATCGTCACCATCCAGTCGTTGGTGGAGTGGAACCGGCGTGGTACCGCTACCGCCACGAACATGCTCATGCGCATCCTGGGCAACTCCGTGGGTGCTGCTTTCCTCGGCGGGGTGCTCAACGTGGCGCTCTCACGGGCCGTGTTGCGAGTGCCGGCGGCCGCGGGCGACGAGGCCGCGCGGCAGGCGACCCTGGTGCGCATCGAGGAACTGTTGACCCCAGGCGCTAGCGGGGTGGTGGACGACACGGTGCGTAGCCTGCTTGCGGGCGGTCTGCACGCGGCGTACGTGGGCGTGTTCGCGACCGGCGTGGTGGTGTTCCTGCTCTCGTTCCTTCTGCCGCGCGGTCGGCGGTTAGCGTGACTGCCGCTGCCAACGTGCCCGTGTGGGACCCGCGCGAGTGGGCGGGTTTCCCCAACCTGGTGGGTACCCGCACGGCTGACGTGTGCGTGGTGGGGCTGGGAGGCTCCGGTCTGTCGGCTGTGCGGGAGCTGCGGAGCGCTGGGGCCAGCGTGGTGGGGCTCGACGCGGGCGTGGTGGCGGGTGGCGCGGCGGGGCGCAACGGCGGCCTCATGCTGGCGGGCTTGGCGGCCTTTCACCACGACGCGGTGCGTGAGCTCGGCGCCGAGCGGGCCACCGCGCTGTACCGCCTCACGGAGGAGGCGCGCGAGCGTGAGCTTAGCAGTGGGGTGGGCGCGCGCCGCACCGGTTCGCTGCGGGTGGCGCACGACGCGGCAGAGCTGGCCGATTGCGAGGAGCAGTACAAGCGGATGACGGCGGACGGCTTGCCGGTGGAGCGCTACCGAGGCAGCGAGGGCGAAGGGCTGCTCTTCCCGCTCGACGCGGTGTTCGACCCGCTCGCGCGTTGTAGGGAGCTGGCAAGGCGCGCGGTGGCTGACGGTGCTGAGCTGTACGAGAGCTCACCCGTGACGGCCATCGAGCCGGGGCGGGTGGTCACCGCGTCGGGCGCGGTCTCGTGCGCGGCCGTGGTGGTGGCGGTGGACGGCAGGCTCGAGCAGCTGCTGCCCGAGCTGGCGGGCGAGGTGCGCACGGCCCGCCTTCAGATGCTGGCCACCGCGCCTACCGATGAGCTGGAGCTGCCGCGGCCCGTGTACCTCCGTTACGGCTACGAGTACTACCAGCGCACGGCTGAGGGTCGGGTGGCGCTGGGCGGGTTCCGAGATCTAGCGGGGGAGGGGGAGTGGACCCACGACGCCACGCCCCAGCCGGCCGTGCAGGAGCGCCTCGAAGCTTTCCTGCGTGACGGGCTCGGGGTGAGGGCCGCGGTGACCCATCGCTGGGCGGCCTCCGTGGGTTACACCGCTGGGGTCCTGCCGGTGTGCCGCGAGGTGCGCTCGGGTGTGTGGGCCGTGGGTGGCTACAACGGCACTGGCAACCTGGTGGGAGCCGTGGCGGGGCGGGCAGCGGCGCGGCGGGCGCTGGGCGAGGTCTCGCCCGCCTGGCGGTTGCTGGCTGGCGCCTGAGCGGCCCGGGCGCGACCCTGGTCCTCGCCGGTCGGCTGGGCGCGGTTCGCCTAGCGGGACGTAGCCGGAGGGGCGGGCCGCGGCGCCCAGATGGGCCACTCGTCTAACTCGGCGTCGAGTTGCCGCCAGTGGGGTAGGTGGCGCGACATGAGCGCCTTGAAGCGCGGCCCGTGGTCGGCCACCAGAAGGTGCGCTAGCTCGTGCACCACCACGTACTCCAGCAGCTCGGGCCTGCGCCGTGCCAGCGCCAGGTTGAGCCAGATGCGCCGCGCCCGGGGGTTGCAGCTCCCCCAGCGGGTGCGCATGCGCTTCACGCGCGTCTCCGGTGGCGGCACCCCCAGCTCCTGGGCCCAGCGGGCTACTAGCCCTGGGAGCTCGTTCTGGAGTCGGCGCCGGTACCACTCGTCGAGGCGCGCTTCTCGGTCGGCGGGGCCGCAGGCCGGGGTGGCGTAGAGCAGCAGCGTGTCGCTGGTCAGCTCCACACCCTTGCGGGCACCCGTTCGGAGCTGCAGCAGCTTGGGCTCGCCGGCCACGTAGTGGGTCTCGCCGGAGACGTAATCGGTGGTCTCGGGTTGCGGTAGGGCCCGGAAGCGGCGCTGGTGACCGCGGATCCACTCCGTGCGGTCGAGAACCGTCTGCCGCACCACCGAGCGTGATGTGCCGCGGGGGACGGTCAGGCGCACCCTGCCGTCGGGCGGGTAGACGCGCAGCGAAAGGCGTTTGACGCGCTTCTCCACGAGCTCGACTTCGATACCGCCGATGACCTCGGTGCGGCTGGCGGCAGCGGCGGGCGCCGTCAGTGCTCTTCTCGTGCGGCTCATCGGAGCTACTCTCGCATCTTCGCCGGCTCGGTGCGTGACGGCCTAGGCACGGATGCAGGCAACTTCGCGTGCAGAGCGACGCGGCGTTGCTATCATCATGACGACCGGTGCCGAGTGGCGCCGGACGGTCGTGAAGGAGTCGAACGCTTATCGACAACCACAAGAACGGCTCGGATAACCGGCTCGGTGGCGCACCCGCTACCGCCAGTGGCGTCGGCGTGAGCACCGCCGCACCCGCGTGGCACCTCCCTCAGCCCCGCAAGACCGCCACCACTGAGTTCTTCCGCGTGTTCGTGAAGGCGCTGCATAGCGTGGCCGTGCTGGTCTTCGCTGCGGCGGCCTGCTACCTCATGTACTGCGGCATCACCGGCCAGCGCGACGCCTGGATGGTTGCGGCGCTCGTGGCCGTGGCCGTGGAGACTGTGGCGTACCTGAGCTTCGGCGTCAAGTGCCCCCTCACCATGCTGGCGCGCTGGCTCGGCGACGACGGTGGGCACGACTACCTGTTCGAGTGGCTGCTGGGACGCGACCGCATCTGGATCGTGTCGCGCTCGCTGGCGCTCCTCGCTGCTGTCGGTGTGGCGCTGATCCTCGTGGGGAGCTTCACGCCGCTACTGCCGTCCTCTAGGGGCTGACTCACCTTCGTACCCGTTGGGCGCGCCCCGCTGGTTTTCGGCGGGGCGCGCCTTCGTGTCGTTGCCGTCCTAAGTGTCTCCAGGTGGCGGTCGCCTCGGCGCCGGGTGGCCATAACGTCGACGCCGGTTGGTCACCGCCTCGGCGCCAGGCGGTCGCTAAATAGGCTAAGAGAACTTGACAAGAACACGCTCAGGTTTTATAACTAGATGCGATGAGGCCGGTCTCCGGTTCCGCTGTGGAGCCGTGGGGGATCATCACCGGCCAACGAAGGAGACCCACATGACCCAGTTCAGACATCTGGCAACCCGTAACCGTCCGGGCCGCCGCAGCGAGTTCACCGACTTCGACATGAACGACCTGTTCGGACAGATGGAGCGCATGCTGCAGATGCCCCTCATGCACACCATGTCTCAGCATCGTGGCGGCAGCAACGGCCAGCGCGGCTTCCCGATCGACATGTACGAGACCAGCGACGAGGTCGTGCTCGTGATGGCCGTTCCCGGTATGAGCTCGGCCGAGCTCGACGTCTCGCTGGAGGGCCGTCAGCTCACCGTTCGAGGCAGCCTGCCAGGCGCCCCGGAAGCTGAGGGCGACGAGCGCAACTACTGGGTGCGCAGCATCCCGCGCGGCGAGTTCCAGCGCATCGTCACTGTGCCGGCCGGCGTGGACGCCGACAACATCCAGGCCACGGTAGACAAGGGCCTGCTCACCCTGACCCTGCCGAAGGCCAGCGAGGCCAAGGCGCGCAAGATCGCGGTGCAGCAGCTCGGCGAGTCAGCCTGAGCTAGCCTCACGGCCGGGTCGCAGCCTCGTGCGGCGGCTTCGAGCCACAGGTTGGCGCCGCAGCTCGGCCCAGCTAGCAGCCCGGCCCACAGCTAAGTAGTCGCGTTAGATGGC
>CAZFFG010000016.1:18523-32820 GCA_964518275.1 uncultured bacterium
GCAGCTCGGCCCAGCTAGCAGCCCGGCCCACAGCTAAGTAGTCGCGTTAGATGGCGGTGATCATGCCGCCATCTACTAGTAGGCTCTGCCCCGTTAGGTAGCTCGCGGCGTCGCTCAGCAGGAACGCCGCCACCCGGCCGAACTCTGAGCTCTGGCCGAGGCGACCTAGCGGGATGCTCTGCGCCGTGCGGGCGCGCACCGCCTCGACCGTGGTGCCGTCCTGCGCGGCGCGCTTCTCATCGAGCGAGTCGAGTCGCGGCGTGACGATGCGTCCGGGGGAGAGCATGTTGAAGCGGATCCCGGCCGGACCGTAGGTGGTGGCCAGCTCGCGGATGAGCGCGTTGACGCCAGGGCGGACGCTGTTCGACAGGGTGAGCCCAGGCACCGCCTGCCGGATGCTGGAGGAGCCGATGGCCACCACGGCGCCGCCGCCGGCGGCGTGCAGGTGAGGTAGCGCCAGCCGCACGGTGCGCACCACGCTCATGAGGGTCAACTCGAAGGCGGCCAGCCAGTCGGCGTCCGCCAACTCCTCGAAGCCGCCCGCCTTGGGGCCGCCCGCGTTGATGACCAGCAGATCGAGGCCGCCCAGCAGGTCCACGGCGCCAGCCACCAGCGCTTCTAGGTCGGCGGCTGAGGTGACGTCGCCCCCGAGGCCGCGCACGAACGGATCGTTCACGCCGGCCGCTTCCGCCGCGTTGCGGGCCACGGCTGCGGCGATGTCGGCCGCTCGCTCCGCGCTCCTGCCGTTCAGCACCACGCGGGCGCCGTCCGCGGCCAGCGCCTCCGCCGTGGCCCTGCCGAGGCCGCTGGTCCCGGCCAGCACCAACGCACGCTTACCTGCAAGTCCTAGGTCCATGTTCGCCTCCTGGCGGCCCGTGCGCACGTAACAGCCGTTGCGCCCGGCGCTTCGCTGGCGCCGCCTAGCGACGCACGATGCTGTACCCACGCTATCAAGTCAGGCCCCGATGAGCGCCCATGCTGGAAGCGTTTCGGTGTATGAAACGATGGCGTACATACGGGCGAGTTTCATGGCAAAGCGGTAATCGGGCTACCTGTACTATGCGGTTGGAACCTACGCTAACGCATTCAGCAGGTTAGACTGAGTACGCAAGCCGCAAGGTTTAGCGTACCCTTTCCGATTGGAGATTCCCCCATGGCTCTTACAGAAGTTATCGTCCTGATCCCCGAGGAACGCGTTGGCGACTTCTACCGCGTGGTCGGCGCTTGGATGACGGGCGGTTCGTTGGTTGAGGAAGGCAGCACCGGTCGCGGTCGCCGCCGCGCCGCGGGCGGCGCCATGCCTACGCTGTCGGCCAGCAGCCGTTACGCGCCCCTTCACAAGCACCTGGCTGGTCTGCCCAAGGACCGTAAAGAGTACGAGATGAGCTTCGACGAGATCAGCACGGTCATGGGGGCCGGGCTGCCCAAGTCGGCTCGCGACCACCGGGCCTGGTGGGCCAACACCGAGTCGCACTCGCAGGCGCTCGCCTGGATCTCTGCGGGTTGGAAGGTCGACGGGGTGGACCTCGATAACGAGCTCATCCACTTCACCCGTACCGAGCGGGCCTGACACCAAGCGAGTAGAGAGGGCCCCGTTCCGGTCAGGAGACGCGCCCTAAGCCCAACGCCTTACCGGCCTGGCCCAGCACCACGGGGGCCAGGCCGGCCGCTGTTACTAGCCACCAGCCTTGCGCGTCGAGCAGCTGGATGGAGAGCACCTGCCTGAGGGGCTCGAACATCACGGTGAAGGCGAGCAGCGCCGTGCAACCGAGCGTGGCCGCCCACACCCAGGGGTTCCGGGTGACCTGGTTGTTGAAGAGCGAGCTGCCCGGGTCGCGCATGTTGAACACGTGCCACACCTGACCCAGCGCCAGGCTGAGGAACGCCACCGTGACGGCGCCCGCCGTGTCGTAACGAGTGAGGGCGAACATGAACGCCGCCAGCGTGGTGAGCGTTAGCAGGCCCCCGTAGCCAACGATGCCGTACCAGTGGCGCCGGGCGATGAGCTCCTCCTTAGGGTCCCGCGGCGGACGTTGCAAGATGCGCTTGTCGCCCCGACCGGCCCCCAGCGCCAGGGCGGGGAACACGTCGGTGACCAGGTTGAGGAACAGGATCTGTAGCGGCAACAACGGCAGTGGGTAGCCGATGACGCCGGCGATGCCAAGCACCAGGATCTCGCTCAGGTTGCACGACAGCAGGAAGATCACGAAGGCGCGGATGTTATCGAAGATCACGCGCCCTTCCTTCACGGCGGCCACGATGGTGGCGAAGGCGTCGTCGAGCAGCACCATGTCGGCCGCCTCGCGCGCCACCTCTGTGCCGCGCTTGCCCATGGCCACGCCGATGTCGGCGCGCCGCAGCGCCGGGGCGTCGTTGACCCCGTCTCCCGTCATGGCCACCACGTTGCCGGCCACCTGATGCAGGCGCACAACCTCCAGCTTCTGCTCGGGCGACACGCGCGCCAGCACGTTGGCCTCAAGTAGCTCCGGGTGGCCATGCTCGCCCGCTTCGAGTAGCGCGGTGACAGCCTTGCCGTCGAGCACCTTGTGGGCGTCCTGGATGCCGACTTGCTCCGCGATGCTGCGGGCGGTGGTCGCCTGGTCGCCCGTCGCCATCACCACGCGGATGCCGGCCGCGTTGCAGCTAGCGAGCACCGCGTCGATGCCCTGGCGGGGCGGGTCGGCGAACGCCACCAGGCCCAGCAACGTGAGGTCCTCGTAGGGGTTCCCCAGCTCTGTCGCTGCGGCCGACTGTGTTGTGGGTGCCGTAACGAGCCGCTTGGCTAGGGCCAGCACCCGCAGACCGCTGGCGGCTAGCTCACGGTTGCGTTGCAGCCACTCCTCCTTCGCCACCGCCGTGATCGGCTCGGGTTCAACCGCACCTACCGAGGAGACCGCCTCCAGCACGGCACCTGGCGCCCCCTTCACGGCCACCAGGGCCTGCCCCTCGCGCCATTCGTGCGCCGTCGCCAT
The DNA here is from genome assembly GCA_964518275.1 of uncultured bacterium. Lineage (GTDB taxonomy): Bacteria > Deinococcota > Deinococci > Deinococcales > Trueperaceae > JAAYYF01. The sequence continues at coordinate 21,496 of CAZFFG010000016.1, forward strand.
GAGGCGGGTGTCGGGGTCGAACGCCATCTGCTCCAGCTCCGGGTGCTGCGCTAGCAGCGCGCTACGCTCCACGCCGTGCTCGCGGGCGGCGGCTAGCAGCGCTAGCTCCATCGGGTCGCCCACCGCTTGCTCCTCGGCGTGCGCACGTTGCTGGTCGGTGGGCAGCTCGGCGGTCACGCACAGCGCCGCCACCACGAGCGCCTGCCGCAGCTCCTCGCTGATGGCCTCCACGGGGCCCGACCCAAGCGCTACCGGGCCGCTCGGCAGCCACAAAGACGTGACCTGCATGCGGTTCTCGGTGAGCGTGCCGGTCTTGTCCGTGAGGATGATGCTGGTCGCCCCTAGCGTCTCCACTGCTGAGAGGCGGTTGACCAGGGCGTTGCGCCTCGCCATGCGCGCCACACCGCGGGCCAGGGTGAGCGTGGCGATGATGGGCAGCCCTTCCGGCACCGCTGCCACGGCCAGCGCGATGGCGGTCTGGAACAGCACCAGCCAGCTCTTGCCGCTGCCGAGTCCTGTGAGGGTTATCAGCACCGCCACGATGAGGGTGAGCCACACGAGGCGCCGCGCTAACTGGCCGAGCTGGCGCTCGAGGGGTGTGGGCTCGCTCTGAGTGGCGCCGCTAACCAGGCCGCTGATGCGCCCGACCTCGGTGCGCATGCCCGTGGCCACCACCACGGCCTCCGCGCTGCCGCGGGAGACGGGGGTGCCCTTGAACACCAGGTTGCTGCGCTCGGGCAGAACCGTATCGGACGGCAACGGCGCCACGCCTTTCGCCACTGGCACCGATTCACCCGTGAGGCTCGACTCGTCGACCTCGAGCTGCGCTTGTTTCAGCAGGCGGGCGTCGGCAGCCACGACGTCGCCGCCTTCCAGTAGGAGCACGTCGCCAGGCACGAGCTCGACCGCGGCCACGTTCTGAGCCACACCGTCGCGGCGCACCGTGGCGTGAGCGGCGCCGAGCCTGCGGAGCGCCTCCACGGACCGCACGGCCCTGAGCTCCGTAACGAAGCCGATGATGGCGTTCAGCAGCAGCACCACCCAGACGGCGATTGCCTCGGGCCACTGGCCGAACAGAGCTGAGAGACCGCCCGCCACGGCGAGCAGGCCCACTAGCAGGCCTTTGAACTGCCCTAGGAGGATGACCCACCAACTGCGGGTGGCGGCCACCTCGATCTGGTTAGGTCCGAAGTCCGCCCCGCGCTTCAGCGCCTCTGTGGCGCTAAGGCCGTGTGCGGGATCAACGTGCAGCGCCGCTAGCACGTCCTCGGTGGTGGCGGCCCAGGGGGGTGTGCCGCTGAGGCTGTCATGCAGATCGAGAGGGGCTGGGCGCGTTGGCGGCACGTGAGTTCGGCTGGCCCGGTTAGGGCGCGGCTACCGGCGGCTTGAGCTTGTTCAGGTACTGGCGCCGGAACTTAGCCACCTTGGGAGCGATGACCGCGGCGCAGTAACCCTGGTTCGGGTTCCGAGCGTAGTAATCGTCGTGGTACTCCTCTGCCGGGTAGAGCGCGCCGAGGGGCTCGAGTTCGGTCACGAGCGGGTTCGGGTAGAGGCCCGCCTGGCGCACCTCGTCCATGACCTCGAGGGCCGTGGTGCGCTGGGTGTCGTCGGTGTAGTAGATGGCCGAGCGGTACTGCGTGCCGATGTCGTTGCCCTGCCGGTCCTTGGTGGTGGGGTCGTGGATGGTGAAGAAGATGCGTACGAGGTCGCGGTAGCTCACCTCGGTGGGGTCGTACTCCACCGTCACCACCTCGGCGTGCCCGGTGGTGCCCGTGCACACCTCCTCGTACGTGGGGTTGGCCTTGTGGCCGCCGGTGTAGCCGGACTTGACGCGCGTTACGCCCGCGAGCTGGTCGTAAACGGCCTCTAGGCACCAGAAGCACCCGCCGGCCAGCGTGGCGGTCTCGGTGCTCGGGGTTCGGGTCTCGTTCATTCTCCTCGCCGTACCTTCCCTGTGGTTCTGAGTGGCGATCCGGCCGGGGCGTTCAGGTGGCCCCGGCCGGGGTCCCGCCGCGACGTGTTAGGCCCAGTCGCGGAGGAACTCCACGAACAGCCTAACGCCGTAGCCCGTGGCGCCGTGTGTGAGGTAGCGCCGCTCCTTCACCGACTCGACGAGCGCCATTCCGGCCATATCGACGTGCGCCCAGGGGTAGTCGGTGAAGGCTTCCAGGAACACGGCCGATGTGCCAACGCCGCCGCCGGCGCCGCCGGTGTTCTTGAGGTCCGCCACTTTCGACTCGATGCTCTGACGGTATTCGTCGTAGAGCGGCATGTGCCACAGCTTCTCGTCGGTAGCGTCGGCGGCCGTCTCCAGGCGGGCCAGCAGCGCCTTGTCGTTACCGAACAGGGAAGCCGCCACGCCGGAGCCGATGGCCACCACGCTGGCGCCCGTGAGCGTGGCGATGTCGATGACGGCGGCAGGGCTGAAGCGCTGCACGTACCAGAGAGCGTCGGCTAGCGCCAGGCGCCCTTCCGCGTCGGTGCTCAGCACCTCGATGGAGAGGCCGTTGCCGGCCACCAGCACGTCGGAGGGTCTGAAGGCGTTGCCGTCGGGCATGTTCTCCACGCACGGGCAGACGGCCAGCACGCGAACGGGCAGGTCGAGCTCGACCACCGCCTGCATGGTGCCCAGCACCGCGGCGGCGCCAGCCATGTCGTTCTTCATGGGGATCATGCCGTCGCGCGTCTTGAGCGACAGGCCGCCGGTGTCGAACGTTACGCCCTTACCGACCAGCGCCACGAGCGGCAGGTCGGTGCGGTCCATGTTGTAGCCCAGCTGCACGAACGCGGGCTCGTTACGGCTGCCCTTGGCCACGGCCGTGAAGGCGCCCATGCCCTCGTTCTCGGCCCACTCGCGGTCGCCGACGAAGACCTCCAGCTTGCCGCTGGCCGCGAGGGCGCGCGCGGTGGCGGCCAGGTAGTCGGGGTTCACCACGTTGGCTGGCAGGTTCACCAGGTCGCGCGCGAGAGCTACGCCGCGAGCCACGGCCTGGGCCGCGCTCACCCCGCTTCGCACCTCGGGGAGCTTGCCCTCCGCGAGCTCGGTAACCGTGATCAGCTCCAGGGCCGGCGCCTCGTCGGCGTTCTTACGCCAGCCGCCGAAGCGGTAGCTGGCCAGCAGGGTGCCTTCGAGCGTGGCCTGCGCCGCCTCGCTGGCAGGGAAGCCGCCGATGCCGGCGCCGTGCACGATGGTAGCGAGCCGCTTCGCGCCGAGCTCGCGCGCCTTCAGAGCCGCGGCCGCCGCCGCACGCCGCGCTTTCTCCATGTCGAACTTCGGCATGTCGCCTAGGCCCGTTACGAGCACCCGTCTGGCTGGGAGCCGACCGCCGCTGTAGAGCACGGCGACCTCGCCCAGCTTGCCGGTGAAGTCGCCGCCAGCGATGAGGTCGCTGATAGCGCCGCCCAGTCGCTCGTCGACGGCGCCCGTGGCGCCGCCTGGTGAGGTGACGCCCTGGAAGAGGTTGACGACCACCGTGTCGGCCTCGACCTCGGTGATGTTGGCGTGCGCTACCTCGCTGGCTACCAATCTAGGTAGGCCCAGCGCCGGCTGGCGCTTGGTTTCGTTGGGGTCGGACATTCTTCACTCCTAGAGGCGCGCACGTGCAGGCGCGCCGGCACCAGGCCATGCTAACGCCACGGCGCTGCAGGGCGCGTCGTTGCGCTCTGGTGCCTCGCGCGCGCCCGAGGGGCGTATCGGAGCGTCTCTCGTTCTGATATATTGCTGGTTACCTATATTGGGCGCCGCGTACCTGCGCGGCTCTCGTTCGGATCGAGCACGTGCCGTGCTGGGGAGTGGCCCGTGACAGTTCAGGAGGGCTCGAGTGTCCACCAATCAGTACGTCATCAAGTCGGCGCAACGCACGCTCGAGGTGCTCCTCGAGTTCGGCAAGGCGCCTCACTGCTTCGGTCTCGCAGAGCTGCAACAGGCGACGGGTCTGGAGAAGAACCAGCTCTACCGTTCTCTCAAGACGCTAGAGGCCGCCGGCTACTTGCAGGCTGATGCCCGCGGTCGTTACAGCCTCACTAACCTGGTAGCGGGACTCCTACAGGCGCTACCTAACGAAAGCAAGTCGGGCGCTGCGCGCTCGAAGCGGAGCCGGCGCCCACGAGCCGACCAGCACAAGGCTGTAGCCACCGACTGAGGGCCCCAACCCTCGTGACGGGTCAGGCGCGGCGGTCGAGTAGGTCGCGTAAGCCGTCCGAGAGGAACTGGAACGACAGCGAGGCGGCAGCTAGGAACAGCCCCGGCCCCACGGCGGCCCAAGGTTGGCGCGTGAGGTAGCTGCGCGCGTCCTGCAGGACGTTGCCCCAGCTAGGCGTGGGGAGCGGAACGCCCAGGCCGAGGTACGAGAGCGACGCTTCAACCAGTAGGAAGGTGGCTGCGGTGCTGGCGGCCTGCACGGTGACGCTACCCAGGAAGTTGGGAAGCGCGTGGCGCCAGAGCTGCCGCATGCGGGTAGCGCCCAGCGCGCGCGCAGCGATGACGTACTCCGAGCGAAGCTCAGCGCGAGTGAAGGCGCGCGTGAGACGGAAGTAGATCGGCGAACCCGCCACCCCCATCGCTAGTACGGTCTGTAGTGCGCCGCCACCCATGATGGCCACCACCAGGAGGATGAGGAGGAACCCCGGGAAGGCGAGCAGCGCGTCGAAGAGACGCGCCAGGCCCGTGTCGGCGAAGCCGCCCACGCCCGCCGCCACTAACCCGAGGGCGCCGCCGAGCAGCACCGTGAGTGCGGTGGCTGCTAGCGCGATGGTGAGCGACACCCGCCCGCCCGCCAGCGAGCGCGCCAGCACGTCGCGCCCCAGGCCATCGGTGCCGAGCGGATGCTCTGCGCTGGCCGCGGCGTAGAGGTTGCGGTAGTTGGGTTCTAGAGGGTCGTGCGCCCACAACCAGCCCGACAGCAGCGCTGCTCCCGCTACCAGCACGAACAGCACGATGCCTACCGCCAGGCGGCTCACGAGGGCGCCCTCAGTCGCGGGTCGGCTGCTAGCTGCAGGAGGTCGGATAGCCAGTTAACAAGCACGTAAACGGTGACCGCAAGTATGGTCACGCCCTGCACCACGGGGTAATCGCGCGCGGAGATGCCGCCCAGGATGGTGAGCCCCAGGCCCGGCAGGCCAAACACCTGCTCGACCACGATGGTGCCGGTGAGGAGCCCGCCGAGCTCGAGAGCGAGCAGCGGCAGCACCCCCGGCAGGGCGTTGGCGGCGATGTGACGGCCGACCGCTGCCGGCACCAGTCCCTTGCTGCGCGCTGTGCGCACGTAGTCGGAGCTCCTCTCCTCCAGCACACGTGCCCGCGCCAGCCGCGCCACCTGAGCAGCCCGCGGGATGGCCAAGGTGAAGGCCGGCAGCACCAGGTTCCAGCTCGCTGCCAGCGTCAAGCCGTCGGGCGGCAGCCCCAGCACGGGGAACCAGCCCAGGTTGACCGCGAACAAGAGGATGAGCAGGAAGCCGAACCAGAACTCCGGGATGGCCAGTGCCACCGTGGTGAACAGCAAGGTGAACCGGTCGATCCAGCCGCCCGGCCGGAGCCCGGCCAGCACGCCGAGGCCCGCCCCCATCACGAGGGCTAGCACGAACGCCATGGCGGCCAGCGTGAGCGTGACGGGTAAACGCTCCAGTAGCACCGTCGTCACTGGGCGGCGCTCCCGGAGGGACTCCCCCAGGTCACCCTGGAGGAGCCCCCCGAAGTAGGCCCCGTACTGAGCCGGCAGCGACCGCGTCAGCCCGAGCTGCTCGCGCAGCACCTCCGTCTGCGCCTCCGTGGAGTCGAGCCCACCCATGATGGTGGCGGCGTCGCCGGGCAGGGCCCGAACGGCGAAGAAGACGAGCGTGAGGACCGCCCACAACGTCACCACGAACGAGGCGCTCTGCGTTAGGAGGTAGCGTGACAAGCCGCTGTGGAGCCCTTAGGCGTGAGGTTTCAGCGCAGGGCGGCTTCGCGGAAGTCGAAGCTGTCGAGCAGCGGCGTCATCCAGAAACCGGTGAGGTTCGCCTGCCGTGCGTGCACCCGGTCCGGGGTGCCGAAGAAGATGAACGGAGCTTCCTCGTGGATGCGCTCCAGGGCTTCGGCGTACAGCGCCTGGCGTGCGGGCAGGTCGGTGCTCACGTTGGCGGCGGCGATGAGGCCCACCAGCTTGGGGTCATCGAGGCCCGTGTAGTTCAGCCGCGGGTCGCCGAGCCCGGTGACGCGGCCGGAGGGATCGAGCTTGCCGGTGTGACCAACCACGGTGATGTCGAAGTTGCGAGGACCGCCGTAGGTATCGGAGAGCCACACGCCCCACTCCACGATGCGGATCTGCGCGTTGATACCGAGGTCCCGCAGGTAGTCCTGCACGATCTGGCCCGCCTGGATGTGCTGCTCGTACGGCTGCGGCAGTACCAGGTCGAGGGTGAGACCCTGCGGCACGCCCGCTTCCGCCAGGAGCGCTCGCGCGGCTTCCGGATCGTAGGGGAACGGCTCCACGCTCGCCGGGTACCAGGGGCTGCCGGCTTCCATGAAGGTACCGACCTGGGTACCGCCGTTGTAGGCCACGTCCATCACGATGCTCGTGTCGACGCCTAGGTTCAGCGCTCGGCGCACGCGCGCGTCCGAGAGGTACGGACGGCGGTTGTTGATGCCAGCCACGAGCACGAGGCCGGAAGGCTCGCGTACGAGTTCCAGGCTGGGGTTGGCTTCCACCAGCTGCTGGTCGGCGGCGGCCACCGTGTCGATGACGTCGAACTCGCCAGTGAGCAGGCCCTGGAGCTGAACAGCGCTGTCGGTCACGAAGCGGATGACCACCTGGTCCACCAGCGGCGCCCCCTGGTAGTAGTCAGGGTTGGCGGCCAGCGTGATGGCGTTATCGCGGCTCCAGCTCACGAAGGAGAACGGGCCGGTGCCAACAGGCTGGTTACCGAAGTCGTGCCCGGCAGCGAGCTTCTCGCTGGGAAGGATGGCGCCCCAGCCCGAGGCCAGGGTGGAGAGGAAGGCCGGCTGCGGTTCGGTGAGGCTCACCACCACCGTGCTCGCGTCCTGCGCCTCCACAGAAGCGATGGCCGCGAACTCAGCGGCCTTGGGGGAGCCCGTGGCCGCGGCGCGGATGCGGTCCAGGGTGGCTACCACGTCGGCGGCGTCCAAGGCGGTGCCGTCGTGGAAGGTAGCCGCCGCAAGCTCGAACGTGTAAGTGAGGCCGTCGGCGCTCACCTCGTACGAGCTGGCCAGCGCGGGCACCAGGTTGCCGGCGCGGTCCACTTCCACCAGCGTGTCGTAGATGGACTTGCTCACCTGGAAGGCGGCCGTGGCGGCCGTGACCTGCGGGTCGAGGGTGTCGGGCTGAGCGCTCATGGCCATCGTCAGGGTCTGTGCGGAGGCGAGGCTCCCCGCGAACAGGAGCAGCGAGACGAGCGGCAGGAGCAGTAGGTTGCGGCGCTTGCGGCTAAAGATCATGTTTCCTCCCGTGACAGGCCCGCCCGTCCTGGACGGTGCCGTGGTCAGGTGACCTCACCTGCGGTGCCGGACCCCGTTACCCGGAGGCCGGTTGGACACCTAATGCTAAGTGCAACGGGCAGCGCCCGTGGTCAGCAGGTGGTCAGGCATCCCTCGGGGTGGCGGGGCCGGTGTAACGAATCGCACAGGTGCGCGTAAGAGTCCTGTCACGAACTACCCTCTAACATCTACGCACTATGAGTTCATGGGCAAGGCGGATGACCCCGATACTGCTCTGGTTCGCGTACCTGGCTGGTTACGAATGGCTGTACGGACTAGTCGGTGCCTACGTACCCCTCGTCGGCCTGCTACCTGTGGCGGTGACCGGCTGGGCGTGGGGCGCCTGGGCCGGCCTCATCGGCGGCCTCATCGGTTACGCGCTCATGCAGTTGCGGGCGTTCGGCATCGGTGTCGCGCCGTGGAGTGGTCAGGGGCCCAGCAGCGTGCATCACGCGTTCGCGCTTCTCACCTACGCCGGCGTGGGTAGCGTGGTGGGCTGGTTCCATTACCTCTCCCGCAACCTGCGCTACGAACGCTCCATCTCGCAGCGGGCGCAGGTCGATCCGCTCACGGGCACCCTCACGCGCGCAACCTTCGAGGAACGCCTCCGCGACGAGCTCGAGGAGGCCAAGGAGCATGGTCACGGCCTGGCGCTGCTCTTCGTGGACCTGGACCGCTTCAAGTTCGTGAACGACACGTTCGGTCACGACATCGGCGACAAGCTCCTGCGTGAAGTGGGCCGCGTGCTGCGCAGCAACGTGCGCGCTAACGACGTGGTTGGGCGCGTGGGTGGCGACGAGTTCATGGTGGCGCTACTCAACGTCACAGACGAGGACGCTGCCGGGCACGTGGCCCGCAGCCTCGTACGTGAGCTGGGCGCGCCGATCGCGGTCGACGAACGCGAACTGCAGGTCTCAGCCAGCATCGGCATCAGCCTCTTCCCGCGCGACGGAACGAACGCGGAGGAGCTCCTCCACAGCGCCGACGCCGCCATGTACCAGGTGAAGGAGGGTGGCAAGAACGCCTACCACTTCTCCTCCCTCGAGGTGCGCACGCGGCTCTCGCGGCGCCTAGAGCTCGAACGCATGCTGAGGCGCGCGCTCACCGACAACCAGTTCGAGATCGTCTACCAGCCGCAGGTGCGACTGGACGACAGCTCGCTCATCGGCTTCGAGGCGCTCCTGCGCTGGCGGAGCCCCGAGTTGGGCATGGTGTCGCCGTCCGAGTTCATCCCCGTTGCCGAGGAGGCTGGGCTCATCGGCCCCATCGGTCATTGGACCCTGCGCGAGAGCGCGCTGCAGCTGCAGGCTTGGCAGCGCCAGGGCCTGCTGCCTATCAGGATGGCGGTCAACGTCTCGACCCTGCAGTTCCACCAGGCCACCTTCGTTGAGACGGTGCGCGGCGCCCTCAACGACTCGGGCATCAACCCCAACCTGTTCGAGATCGAGGTCACCGAGAGCGTGCTCGTGCGCGACCAGAACCTCGCCGTTCGTACGCTCTTCAAGCTGGAGCGCCTAGGCGTACGCACCGCGCTCGACGACTTCGGTACCGGCTACTCCTCCCTCGCCTACCTGCAGCGCCTCCCCATCAGCACGCTCAAGATCGACCGGTCGTTCGTGAAGGGGCTCGTTCCGCCGTCCAGCGCTCTCGGTGCTAGCAGGGGCGGGCATCAGACGTCGGCCGGGCGGCGTTACGCGGGGTCGGTGTCGCAACGAGACGCCGTCATCAGCGGGGTCTCGGAAGGCGACCTCAACGGCACCTGGCCCATCGTGGAGGCCATCTGCGCCATGGCGCACAAGCTGGACAAACAGATCATCGCTGAGGGCGTGGAGACCGCCTACCAGCGCGACTACCTGCGGCGCGTCGGGGTCGACAGCGCACAGGGCTACTTCTTCTCGCGTCCCCTGCAGCCGCTCCAGGCAGAAGAGCTGTTACGCCGCGTGACGCAGGAGGCCGACGCCACCGGTCGCGACGCGGTAGCGGGCGTTCCGGCCAAGCTGACGGCACCGGTGACGTTGGCTGAGAAGGGACGGCACCCCACTTCGCCAGGTCAGCGCGCGCGTCCCCAGCGGCCCGCCCACGCTCAGGCGCACACCAGCTTGCCCGCACCCACCGACACGAGCGAGCACTCCGCCCTCGACGACCTGCTCCTCTGGGAGCGCTGAACCCCGCGGGCCGGGGTACACGCGCCTAAGCCCTCACGTGCTACACTTTCACCTTGCGGGCTTAGGCGCGCCGCCGCGTAAGGTTGGCCAGGCGCCGAGCCCAGACAGCTAGAAGGTGACCGACGTCGTATCGTAGCGACCGAACCGGAATCGTGCACCGGCGGCAGCGCAGTGGCCGCCGGCTGTGTCGTCTCTCGAAAAGTACCCAGCAAGCGAACAGCGAACATTGAACTCTCCGGCGTACGGGGTCAGCTCAGGAGGTAACGGTGGCCGAGGCCAAGAAGACCGACAGCAAGAAGGCGCCCGCCAAGAAGGCGGCCGCTACGAAGGCGCCCGCAGCGAAGAAGGCCGCGCCCGCGGCGAAGGCGGCGAAGGAACCGGCGGCCGCGAAGGCGCCCGCGAAGGCGGCCGCGAAGGCGCCCGCGAAGGCAGCCGCCAAGCCTGCCGCCAAGGCCGCGACCAAGACCGCAGCTAAGAGCGCGACCAAGCCAGCTGCCAAGACCGCTGCCAAGACCGCGGCCAAGCCCGCCGCCAAGCCGGCTGCTAAGACTGAGGCGAAGAAGGCTCCTGCCAAGTCCCCAGCTAAGCCGGCCGCCAAGAGCGCCGCTAAGCCGGCCGCTAAGAGCGCGGCCAAACCAGCCGCCAAGACCGCGGCGAAGAGCGCGCCGAAGGCGGCGAGCAAGAGCGCGAAGGGCAGCGACACCGCTGCCGAGGCGCCGGCCAAGGCTACTAAGGCCGCCAAGAAGAGCACCACCGGCAAGGCCACCGCTAAGGCCACCACCACGGCCGCGGCCGACGAAGCCCTCGCCGCTCACGCCTGGCTAGGCTCCGACGCCATCAGCAGCCTGGTGGCGCGGGGTCAGGAGGCGGGCGGGCAGCTCGACACCGAAGAGATCTCCGACGCCTTCCGCAAGGCCACCCAGGGCGCCGGGCTTGACCCGGAGGAGCAGAACTTCGAGGAGCTCATGGAGCACCTCGAGAAGAGCGGCATCGCCGTTGCCGACCTGGCTGACGACGAGTTGCTCGACGAGGACGAGGTAGACGAGGACGATCTCGACGAGGACGAGGACGGCGAGCTCGATCGTGAGGAGCTCGAGGCGCGCGCCGAGGCCCTGGCCGACGCCCGCGTGAAGACCAACGACCCCGTTAGGCAGTACCTGCAAGAGATCGGCCGCGTGAAGCTCCTCACCCTCGAGGAAGAGATCGACCTCGCGCGCCGCATCGAGTCGGGCGAGGAGGCGCGGGGTCGGCTAGAGGAGCAGGGTGGCGAGCTCGACGACCGCTCCCGTCGCAGCCTGCAGCGCGTCGTGGAGGACGGCGACCTCGCCAGGCAGCACCTCATCGAGGCCAACCTGCGCCTGGTTGTCAGCATCGCTAAGAAGTACAACGGCCGCGGCATGAGCTTCCTCGACCTCATCCAGGAGGGCAACCAGGGCCTCATCCGCGCCGTCGAGAAGTTCGAGTACCGCCGCCGCTACAAGTTCTCCACCTACGCCACCTGGTGGATCCGGCAGGCCATCAACCGCGCCATCGCCGACCAGTCGCGCACCATCCGCATCCCTGTGCACATGGTGGAGACCATCAACAAGCTCACGCGCGCCAGCCGCCGGCTGCAGCAGGAGCTCTCCCGCGAACCCACGTTCGCCGAGATCGCCGACGCCATGGGCCCCGACTGGAACGCCGAGAAGG
>CAZFFG010000017.1:0-28380 GCA_964518275.1 uncultured bacterium
GTGCTGGTGCAGGAAGGCGAGCTGAAGGTCGCCGACTACATCGTGTCGGGTGAAGCGTGGGCCAAGGTCCGCCGCCTCACCGACTACACGGGCGCCAACCTCGACAAGGCCGGGCCCTCCATGCCCGTACAGATCCTCGGCTTCTCCGAGCAGCCGCAGGCTGGCGACCTGGTGGAAGCCGTGCCCGACGAGGCGGCCGCCAAGGCGCTCACCGCGCAGCGTAAGGCCGAGCGTGAGGAGAGCGAACGCGAGGTCATCGGCCGCAAGGGCGTCACGCTGGCCGACCTCTTCGGCAAGCCCACCACCAAGACCATCAACATCCTCCTGCGCGCCGACACCCAGGGCTCGCTGGAGGCCATCAAGGCCGTGCTGGCGAAGGAAGGCGAGCTCACCGACGAGGTGGAACTCGAGATCATGCTCGCCGAGGTGGGCGCCCCCACCGAGTCCGACCTGCTGCTGGCCTCCACAGCCGACGCCTCGGTGATGAGCTTCGGCGTGAACGCGCCCGGCAGCGTCATCAAGTCCGCCGAGCGTCAGGGCATCCCGCTCAAGAGCTACCGCATCATCTACGACCTCGTGGAAGACGTGCAGCGCATGATCCGCGGTCAGATCGAACCTGAGTACGAAGAGCGCTCGCTCGGTAGGGCTGAGGTTCGCCAGGTCATCCACGTGCCGCGCTCCGGCAACATCGCCGGCTCCTACGTGGTCGACGGCGTCATGCGCCGCGGCGCCAAGGCGCGTGTGGTCCGTGGCGACAAGGAAGTCTACAAGGGCTCCATCGCTGGCCTGCGCCGCTTCAAGGACGACGTGCGCGAGGTCGGCACCGGCTTCGAATGCGGTATCAGCCTCCAGAACTACGACAACGTTCAGGAAGGCGACTTCATCGAGGCCTACGAGCTGGTCGAGGTGCCGGTGGTGTGATCCGGCTCCTGGCGCTGTCAGGGCTCCTAGCGCTCCTGCCCCTCCCGCTCACCTCGCTGGCCGCGCTCACCACGCAGGTCCAGACCGAGGAGGGCGAGACGGGCATGGGCGCGCGCCCTCACTTCGTGGTGGAGGCCGGCGTGCGCGTGCCCGCCGCCACTTCAGCGTCGGTGGCGTCACGCTCGCTCCTGCCCTCAGCGGTGCTCTCAGCGCCGCCGGCACCTAGCGAGAACCGCCTCGTTGGCGCCGAGGTCAGCGCGCCACGCGCGCCCTCTGAACGCCAGGCCCTCCTGGGAAGGTTGCTGTTAGACGGCGGGTGAAGCGGTGGGCTCACCCCCGCCGCAGGGTGGCAGAGCGCCGCCCCAACGACCTTGACCCTTCGTTAGCGGTTCGCCGCCATCAGGCGAACCGAACAACCCCAGGAGAACGATGAACAACAGGATCCTCACCGGCCTACTAGTGCTAGGCCTCATCATCGCGTCCGTGCTGTACATCTGGCAGCCGTGGACGGACGAGTCGGCCATCAAGCTCGGCCTCGACCTGCAGGGCGGCCTGCGCGTCACGCTGGTCTCGGAGACCCCGAACCCCGCCGCAGACGACCTGAACACCGCACGCAACATCGTGCAGAACCGCGTGAACCAGTTCGGCGTCGCAGAAGCGCTGGTGCAGACCGCCGGCAACGACAAGGTGGTGGTGGAGCTACCCGGCCTCACCGCCGACGACCAGCAGCGCGCGCTCGACCTCATCGGTCAGCAGGCCGTGCTCGAGTTCCGCATCGTTCGCGCCGCCGCCAACGCCGTGGCCACCGAGTTCCTCACCCTCGACGACCTCGAGCCCGTGGCGTTCACTGGCGAGATCATCTCCGACGCTAGCGCCCAGTTCCAGCAGGCGCCCGGCCAACCCGCCGGCCCCGTGGTGGTGTTCGAGATCCGGTCCGGCGACCAGCAGGCGTTCGGCAACTTCACCGGCAGCAACGTCTCGAGGCGCATGGCCATCGTGCTGGACGGCGTCATCGTCACGGCCCCCACGCTGCAGTCGCGCATCTCCGACAGCGGCCAGATCACCGGTATGGGCTCCCTACAGGAAGCCGCCGACGTGGCCGTGGTGCTGCGCTCCGGTAGCCTCCCCATCAGCCTGAAGGTGGACGAGGTTCGCTCCATCGGCCCAACCCTCGGTCAGGACTCCATCAACGCGGGTACCACGGCCGCCGCCATCGGCGGGATCGCCGTCATCCTCGCGGTGCTCATCTACTACGGTCCCCTCTTCGGTGGCGTGCTCGCCGTGGGCGTGCTGATCATCATGCTCTTCGTGTTCGGCGTGCTCGGCGCGCTAGGCGCCGCCCTCACGCTGCCTGGCCTGGCGGGCCTGGTGCTCACCATCGGCGCCGCCATCGACGGCAACGTCATCTCGTTCGAGCGCGTGCGCGAGGAACTGCGCGAAGGCAAGAGCCTACGCGTTGCCATGAAGCGCGGCTTCGGGCTGTCGGTCTCCGCCATCGTGGACGCCAACCTCACCTCGCTGCTCGTGGCCGGCGCCCTCTACCAGTACACCACCGGCGCCGTGCGCGGTTTCGCCGTTACCCTCGCCATCGGCATCGTGGCCGCCATGTTCGTCAACCTGGTGGTGGTGCCCTGGGCGCTCACGCTCATCGCCGGCAACCGGCAGCGCAGCTTCATGCGCCTCGGTAAGGACATCCGTGGTCTCGAGTTCGTGCGGCGCGCAGCCCCCATCGTGGCGGCCTCCATGTTCCTGGCGGTGGCGTCGCTCGTGTACGTGGGCATCGCCGGGCTGAAGCTCTCCACCGACTTCACGGGCGGCAGCAGCATCCTCCTCGACTTCCCGGCCAGCACGACCTCGGCCGACGTGCGTAACGCCATCACCGACCTCAACGTACCCGGCGTAGACGGCATGGCCGCCACCATCGTCGAGATCGAGGGCGGCACTAACCTCATGTCGGTCCGGGTGGGCCTACCCGAGCAGGACAGCACCGCCACGGACCAGTTCGCGCTGGAGCTCGCTTCCGTGACCGACGCGGAGCTCCTCTCGGCCGAGTTCGTAGGCCCGTCCGTGGGTGCCGACCTGCGTCGCGGGGCCGTGCTTTCGGTGCTCGTGTCGCTGGGGCTCATCCTCGTGTACATCGGTGCCCGCTTCTGGCCTAACTGGATCGTGGCGGTGGGCACCGTCATCGCCACCGCCCACGACGTGGCCATCACCCTCGGGGTGCTGGCGCTGTTCGGGCTCGAGTTCACCATCCCGGTGCTGGCAGCGCTGCTCTTCGTGGTGGGTTACTCGCTCAACGACTCGATCATCATCTCTGACCGTGTGCGCGAGAACGTGCGCACCCTGCGGGGCATGAACTACCAGGAGATCGTGGACCTGTCGGTGAACCAGGTGCTGAGCCGCACCATCGTCACCAGCTCCACCACGCTCCTGCCCGTACTGGCGCTGCTGTTCTTCGGCGGCAGCGTGCTCACCGGCTTCAGCATCACGCTCATGGTGGGCATCGTGGTGGGTACCTTCTCGAGCATCTTCGTGCTCTCCCCCCTAATGGTGTGGGGCCGCGACTGGGCGCGCCGTTACGAGGAGCGCCGCCGCGCCAACCGTCGGCCGGGTGCCCGCGCCTCCTGAGTCCAGGCACACCATTCAGCTATGCGTCGGGCGGCACCCATCGGAGGTACCGCCCGACTCCCTGTTTCCAGCCAACGCGTAAGGCCCTAACAACTGGTTCGGTTTCAACGGTTAAGCAGGTCGCTCCTGTCGGTACGCTCGCGCTGATCAGTCGACCTGTTCGACGAGGACGGTGAACTGCCGCAGGAGCCGCCCCCCGAACGACACCACCGCGCGCCACTCGCCGGGGCGCAGTTCCACGTCGGCAGGCAGTACGAACACGGCCTCAGAGCCTGCCGCGGCCGGGCCAGCCTCCTCCGCGGCCGCGGCGTTGCTGCTCGCGGGTTGGGGTGGCACGGGCTCCAGCCACACGGAGTCGGACGCCGCCTCACGGCCGGTGGGAGCCATCCACTGCACGCTCAGCCAGCCGGCCGCATCGTGCCCGGCCACCACGAGCGCCACCCGCGGCCTCCCCGTTGCCGCGAGCCCGGCCTCGAAGGCCACCACCCGCACGCCGGGCTCGAACGGTGGCGCATCCGGCACGGGCGGGAAGTAGAGCGGCCGGCACGCGGCCAGAGCGAGCACCAGCGGCAGCGTCAGGAGCAGGGTCCGGCGGGCGTTGGCCCAACTTCCCGCGCGGCTAGCACCGACCGCTCGCACCCTCACTCACCTCCCGGCAGCAGCAGCGCCGCCGTCAACGCCACGGGGGCCGTCTCGGCTCGCAGTATGCGGGGACCGAAGCGCACTGTCTCGGCGCCGCGCTCCGTGAGCTGATCGACCTCCCGGTCGCTCAGCCCGCCCTCGGGCCCGGTGAGCACCGTCACCGCCGCGGCGTGGAGCTCACGAGGCCAGAGCTCACCCAGCGCTTTGCCCGCGTGAGGGTGTGCCACGAGTAGGCGCCCCTCCCACGCGAGTTCTGTTAGCCGTACCGGTTCGTCCACGGCTGGCACGGTAGCGCGCCCCGACTGCTTGGCCGCCTCCTCCGCCACACGCCGCAACCGTTGGAGCCGGGCAGGCGACAGACTAGCCGCGTCGGCGTGCTCGGTGAGCAGTAGCTGGAAGCGCGCCACCCCCAGCTCCGTGCATTGCCGGACCACGTCGCTGAGCTTGTCACCCTTTAGGAGCGCCACGGCCACAGAGACCCGCAGTGGGGCCTCAACGGCCGAAGGGGAGGGCACTTCTAACCGCAACACCACGCTCTGGCGCTCAGCTCTCACCACGGAGCCCGCTGCCACGTTGCCGCGGCCGTCGAAGGCTTCCACGGGCGCCCCCGGCCTCACCCGCAGCACGTTGGCTAGGTGGTGCGCCTCGGGGCCGTGCAGCGTGAGCTCGCCGGCTGCTAGGTCGTCTACCAGCACGCGGTGAACGCGAGCGCTCATGCGAGCCTGGTCAGCTCCATGAGGGTCCATTCGCCGTCCTCGAAACTAGCCTCGAGAGCCAGCTCCGGCGGCAGCGCAGCCAGCACCACGTCGGCCAGGCGCGTGAGTATGCCCGTGAGGAGCAGCCGCCCGCCCGGCAGCAGCCGAGCCAGGTACTGCTGCATGAGCTGTGCGTGCAGCTCGGCGTAGAGGTTGGCTACCACCACGTCGAAGAGGCCCGGCAGGCTGGGTAGGTCAACGCTGCCCAGCGCGAAGCGGGCCCGCGAGAGGTTGCGGGCGGCGTTGGCGCGGGCCACAGGGAGGGTGGCCGCGTCGACGTCGACCCCGTACGTGCGGCCGGCACCTAGCGCGTCGGCGGCGATGGCGAGCAGGCCCGTGCCCGCGCCAACGTCGAGCACGGTGCGGCCTACTAGGTCGAGCCTGGTGAGCGCCGCTAGCGCCATGCGGGTGGTCTCGTGATGGCCGGTGCCGAAGGCCGAGCCCGGGTCGAGCCACACGAGCACGGCGCCGTCGGTGGCCTTCACTTCACGGTGACTGGGCGCCACCACCAAGCGGCCCACGCGCACGGCGTCGAGGCCGGCCTGGTACTCCGCCACGTAGTCGCGCTCCGGGAGGTCCTCCCACTCACCCGCCAGGGGTAGCGCGATCTCGGCCTCGAAGTAGGCCACGAGCGCGTCCGGCTCCTCCACCACACCTAGGCAGCCGAGCTCCCACAGTTGCGCTACCTCAGGCGACTCGCCGGTGAGGCCCGGAAGACGGTACGCCTTCACGCCAGCACGCGGTCGTCGACGAGGCGCGCGTCGCGGGTGACGATCTCGAAGCCCAGGCGCTCGCCTTCCAAGAGGTAGAACTCGATGTCGTTAGAGCGCGTGCCGTTGCCGATGCTGCGCCGCTCGTGGGCACCGGTGGCGGTGAGGATCATGGTTTCCGCCAGGCAGGCCGGCACGTTGCCGTCGCCGAAGCGCAGGTCGATGCGGCTGGTGAGCGTGCCGGGCGGGCGCACCACCCCACCAGGCACCAGCTCCACACCGGGCACGGTTAGCACCGACTCGTCTACGTCGACGGGGCGCCCGAGGTCGTACACCCAGGCGCCGGGCTTCACGTGATGCGCGTAGATGACGGGTTGCGGGTCGGAGGTGGCGGTGAAGATGAGGTCCGCGCGCGCCACCGCGTCGACGTCGGTGGTGGCGAGGATGCGCGTGCGTGGGTACTTGCGCCGCAGGGTGTCGGCCGAGCGGTTCAGACGCTCGCGGTCGCGACCCACGAGGATGAGCTCGCCCACGTCGCCGGCGATCATGCGCGCCACCCCGAACGCCACCACACCGTTGGCGCCCACGATGGCGGCGCTAGCGTCGCGCAAGTTGCCACCCTGGTGCTTGAAGCGGCGCAGCAGTCCGGGCACAGCGGCCTTCACGGTGGCGGCAGTGTAGGCGCCGCCGTTGGTGACCACGATCTCGGGTACGGCCTCCTGCACCACGCGGCCTTTCTCGCCCACCGTGGACCAGAAGGCTCCCAAGCCCACCACCTCGGCTCCGAGGCGGTGCGCGAACTTGGCGCCGAGGATGGCGATGCGAAGCGCCTCATCGGGATGCGAACGGAACTGGTCGGGCATGACCGGTGCGGAGATGAGCAGCACGCGCATCTGGCGCCCGTCCGGTAGCTTCACGCCTTCTATGACCCCGTGGAACTGCGGCCGCAGATTGAGGAACAGGCGCTTCAACCACTTCTCAGGCAGGATGCCGGGCTCGACGAGGCGCTTGACCACCCAGCGGATCCACCGACTGGAGCGCGGCTGCCACACGTCGTCGTAAGTGAGCGGGTGAACCATGAAGGCGCACAGCACCGTGTTCGGGTCGAGGCCCCGCACGGGCGGTGGGGCACCCAGGCGCGCCTCGGTGCCATCGTTGATGCGGCTGAGAGCGGCCTTATGACGCCAAGCGAGCACCAGCGCCGCCGCCACGAAGCCGGCGGCCAAACCGCCAGCGACGCTCTGCGCCTGCGCCGCGAGGACGCCACAAAGCGCCAGCGCCACGCTGCCAGCCACGCTAGCGAGGGCCACGTAACCGGACAGCGCTAACACCCCGGCGTACACAGCGATGGCCAGCGCGCCCAGCCAGAACGGCAGCACACCCAGCCCGAACAGGGCAGCCAAGGCGCCCACCACCACACCGTTACCGCGGCCCCGCGGCACGGAGACGAGCCCACGAAGCGGGAGCGGGTGCAGGTGGCCGAGGATGACGCCGAAGAAAGCCATGCCGGCAGCCACGCCAAGCGCCTCGGGGGCGTTGGCGCCGGCGCTGAAGAAGCCTGGGAAGCCGCCCGGCACGGTGAGGACCACGCCGGCGAACGGGTCGACCCGCAGCGGCGCTAGGCCCAACCCCCACATGGCGGTGAGGCTACCGACCATCACGGCCACGAGGCCCTTGAGGATGTCGAGCGTGAACGAGGTAACGGCCACGGCGGGCCCCACGAGCTTGTAGACGTTCTCGACGCCTAGCAGGTGCGGGTTCACGTCGCGCGGATCGAAGCCGGAAGCTGCCCGCACCAGCCACGCGCCGAGCGGCAGCGAACCGATCAGGTAGGCGAGGGCGAGTGGCAACAGCCAGAGGATGACGGTGTCCATTCGAAGCGCATTCTAACTGCGCACCCGCGTGCCCCGCTGTTCTCTGCTGTGGGTCGGCAGCTCGACTAGGCGCCAGCCCAAGCCGCAGCCGCCACGATCCGGGCCGGCGGCCGGGGCCGGTGTAGCATTGACGAGTGGAAGGCCGTACCCCACCGAACAACCAGGAAGCCGAGCAGAGCGTGCTGGGCAGCATCATGCTCGACAACGACGTGTACGCTCAGCTCGAAGGCACCATCACGGCTGAGCAGTTCTACAAGGAAGCGCACCGCAAGATCTTCCGGGGCATGGAGCGGCTCCACCGGCGCGGCGAGCCCATCGACCTCGTTACCCTCACGGAGGAGCTGCGCCAGACGGGCGACCTCGAGTCCGTGGGTAGCGTTGCGTACCTCATCGGCCTCGCCGACAGCGTGCCCACCGCCGCCTACGCGGACAGCTACGCCCGCATCGTCATAGAGAAGGCCACGTTGCGCGACCTCATCGGTGCCGGCGGCCGCATCATGCAGACGGCGTACGACCAGTCGCAGCCCCTCGAAGAGGTGCTAGACGCGGCCGAGAAGGCCATCTTCGACCTCACCACCGTGAAGCGCAAGACAGGCTTCGAGGGCATGCCCACCCTCGTCACGGAAACGTTCGCCGACATCAACGAGCGCTTCGCCAACCCCAACCCCGTGTCGGGCCTACGCATGGGCTTCACGGAGCTCGACGCCATGACGGGCGGTTTGCAGCCCAGCACCCTCAACGTGCTCGCTGCGCGACCGAGCATGGGCAAGACCGCCTTCGCGCTAACAATCGCCTTGAACGCCGCGCTACGCGAGAAGGCCACCATCGGCGTCTTCTCGCTGGAGATGTCCGCCGTGCAGCTCGTGCAGCGCATGCTCTGCTCCGAGGCGCGCGTCGACATGAGCCGCGTGCGCTCGGGCCAGCTCTCCGAGCGCGACTTCCAGCGCCTGGCCGACACCGCAGGCCGCATGTCGGAAGCCAAGATCTTCATCGACGACCACGCCAACATGACCGTCATGGAGCTACGCTCCCGCGCCCGCCGGCTCATGGCCGAGCACGGGCTCGACCTGCTCATCATCGACTACCTACAGCTCATGTCGGGCTCCACGCGCTCTCAGAGCGAGAACCGCCAGCAAGAGATCAGCGCCATCTCGCGTGGCCTAAAGGCCCTGGCCCGCGAGCTCGACGTGCCAGTGCTGGTTCTCTCCCAGCTCTCACGCGCCGTGGAGTCGCGGCCCAACAAGCGGCCCATGCTCTCAGATTTGAGGGAATCCGGAGCAATCGAACAGGACGCCGACCTGGTCACGTTCATTTACCGCGACGAGTACTACGACCAAGAGAGCGAGAAGCACGGTATCGCCGAGATAATCATCGGCAAGCAGCGTAACGGTCCCACCGGTCAGGTGGAGCTGCAGTTCCACAACGCGCACGTGCGCTTCAACGACCTGGCGCGGGGCAGCCCCACGGGCTGAGGCGGGTAAGACATGCGGCCTCCAGGGCCCCCGCCCATGAGAGGCGCTTCTAGGCTATTACCTACCGCTCATACTCCTCTCACCTAGTGCTGCCGTCGTGAACGTGATATTTCCCATACGCTTAGCCCCGAACGGGCATGCGCGCTTGGAATTTTTCACGTAGGGCGCAGAACGCCCCGTGATAGACTCCGCCTGATTTACTTAGAGGAGGAGCTATGGCCTCATTGCGCGAGCGGATGTCTCGCTTGCTAAGTCCCAAGATCGAGGCGGTCGGCCTCGAGGTCGGGACCAGCGCGCTGAAGGTGGTGGAACTTCGCGCCGGCAACCCGCCCACCTTGGGGGCCCTGGCGGTGCGGCCCATGCCTCCCGGCATCATCACGGAGGACGAGGTCACCGACCCAGGTGCACTGGTGGACGAGATCCGGGCGCTGTTCCACGACGCGGGCATTCAGCGTCGTTACACCGTCACGGCCGTCAGCAACCGGCAAGCCATCACGCGAAACATCCACGTACCCCGCATGACCATCGCCGAACTCGACGAGGCCATCCGCTGGGAGGCCGAACGGTACATCCCGTTCCCTATCGACGAGGTGGTGCTCGACTACTTCGTGCTCGACAACCCGGAAGACGTTGAGGAAGGCGGGCAGCTCGAGGTGGTCATCGCCGCCTCCCGGCTCGACGAGGTCTCGCAGCAAGTGGAGTACCTCAAGGCCGCCGGGCTCGAGCCGCACGTCATCGACGTCCGCCCCTTCGCGCTCCTGCGCTCGTTGAAGGGTTCGCTGCTCGGCGAGCACCTCACCAAGACCACTCTCGCCAGCCAGAACTTCACAGAGGGCAACGAGGTCGGTGTGGTTCTCGAGATCGCCGCCAGCTCCTCCACGGTCACCCTGGTGCGCGGGCAGCGCGTGCTCATGAACCGCAACATCAACGTGTCGGGCGACGACTTCACGGCCGCCGTGCAGCGCGCCTTCGGCCTCGACTTCGACTCGGCTGAGGAAGTCAAGCTGGAGTACGGCACCGCCACGGTGCCCACGGAAGACGAGGAGGACCTCCTCAACTTCGACGCCAAGCGCGAGCAGTTCTCCCCTAGCCGCGTGTACGACGCCCTACGGCCCGTACTGGTCGAGCTCACCACCGAGATCAGGCGTTCGCTGGAGTTCTTCCGCGTCCAGTCAGGCGACGCGCTCATCAGCCGCATGCTGGTCACCGGCGGCGGCGCTAAGCTCCGCGGCCTGCCGGAAGCCATCGGCGACTCGCTCGGCTTCAAGGTGGAGATGGGCGACCCGTGGCTGAGCGTCACAGTCGACGAGAACCGCTTCGATACGTCTTACCTGCACCGCATCGGGCCGGAGTTCGCAGTGCCCATCGGCTTGGCGCTGCGAGGGGTGGCTGGCCTTGATTAACATCAACCTGCTCCCCAAGAACCTGCGGCGCGTACGCGAACCGGGCTACTGGCGCATCCTCGCCGTGCTCTTCCCCATCCTCGTCATCGCGGTGGCGGGCGGCATGCAGTACTTCGCTAACGCCACCGTCAACAACCTGCAGCGCGAGAAGCTCGCCCGTGAGGACCAGTTGGCCCTCCTGCAGCCGTTCCTACGTGAGCAGCGCGACCTGATCTCGCGCCAGCAGCAGCTCAACCAGCTCATCGCCGTGGCGCAGTCCGTGCGTCAGAACACCATCGTGTGGTCCAGCGAGATCTCGGGCCTCCTCGAGACGCTGCCCGTCGGTAGCGGCGAGACGCCCGTCATCGACTTCACCTCGCTCTCCATGCAGAGCGTGGTACCGCCCCGCGCCGACCCTAACCGTTACGAGGGTCGCCCGGTCATCGCCGAGATGAACGTTTCGGGCTCGGTCGTCGACTCCGAGGTGCTGGCGGAGTTCATCCGTGCCCTCGAGAGCTCCGACGCGTACGGCGTGCTCTTCCAGAACGCGCAGCGCCAGGGCGACGACGAGCTCTTCAACTACTCGCTCACTGTGGGCGCGGTGGAAGGGGGCCGTTGATGACTCGCAACGGCTTCAGCCTCCGCAAGCTCAGGCAGCGCGACATCGCCATCATCATGCTGGTGATCTCGCTACTTATCGGCGTGCTCTGGTACTTCTACATGTACCGGCCCACCCAGGACCGCATCGTTCAACTCGAAGACGACATCGCGCGCCTCGACCTCGACATCAGGCGCGGCGAGGACGCCCGGCGTAACCTGCCGGACCTGCGCCTGGCCGTGGCTCAGCTCGAGCAAGATCGGCGCGACTTCCTGGCGCAGCTCCCCCGCGAGAGCGACGTGGCCGGCCTCATCGACGCGCTGCGCCTCTCCGCCGTCAACTCCGACATGACCATCAACGGCTTCGGCCAGAACAACGTGTCTGAGAACGTGCAAGACGTGCGGCCCATCGGTTTCCAGATCAATCTGCAGGGCACCTTCCAGCAGACGATGGCGTTCCTGAACCGGCTGGAGGGCATGCAGCGCTTCGCCAAGATCCAGCGCGTAGGACTCAACCTCGACGACAACTCCTCTTCCGACCCGCTCATCAACTCCGACTTCGGCTTCACGGTTTACGTGTACACCGGTAGCGACCCAGGGGAGCAATAGGCCATGGCCCTTTCTCGCACCGCTCGCATCCTCATCGCCGTCCTCCTCCTCGCGGCCGCCGGCTTCTTCTGGTTGAACTTCTTCCAGCAGAACGCCACCGTCGAGGCGCCCGCTGGGCCCACGCCGACCCCGGCCGCCACACCGAGCACCGCTGCCCCACTTAGTGGCGGCGCCGGCCCGCTAGGCACCAGCAACGGCATCATCACCACGCCGGAGGAGACCCCCATGGCCGACGGCGTGCCTAGCACCGACAGCACGGCGCCCGCTGGGCAAGCCGTCGCTCCTGAAGATGCCCCGGACGCAGCCCCCTCTGAGGCAGCTGTGGTCACCCCGGCCGAGCAGACCCCCACGCCGGTCGTGGTCACCGACCCGCCCGCGGTCGTCCTGCGCGACCTGGTGGTCGATCCGCTCCCCTTCCTCGTTACCGAGCCGCCCGTTGCAGACCTCGAACAGGACGAGGAAGACACCGAAGCGAGTGGTAGGCCCGTAACGGCCGCGCGCGCCAACGTGAACCCGTTCTCGCCCATCGTGGTGCAAGCGCCCCCAGCTGCCGCTCAGCAGCCCGTGGCCTCCGTCCCCGTCGACTCCACGCCCACCACACCTGAGGTGGTCATCGTGGAAGGCGGACCTGAGCCCACCGGCGCGCCCACCGCTAACGGCGTTGGCACCACCACCGTGGCGCGCGCGCCCGTGGCGGCACCAGCCCCACGCGCCGTGGCCCCTGCTTCCACCCGCACCGGCGAGCTGCCGCGCCCGCTGCCGGCCGGCACGCTTAGCGCCGTGCCCGACATCCTGCGCGACGCTCGCACGCAGCCCACCGCCACCGCCGGCCCCGCCGACCTCGGCTCTGTAGCCGCGGTCGTGGTACCTGGCGACGCCGACGCGGCCAACCTGCCGTTCGCGTCCGGCCCCGGCACCGAAGCGGCGGCCACCAGCCCCGAGCCCATCGGCCCTGGTCATGCCCAGCAAGCCGAGCAGCTGTCCTCCCCCGCGCTCGCCGTCGCCATCGGCGCCGACCCGCTCAGCCGTTACCTGCGCGATAACAACGTCAGGTTCACCGGCCAGGTCCTCGGCCCGCTGAGCGTGGGCGTGTTCCGTTCCAACCTGTACCAGCAGCCCGCCGTGGTGATGCTCGGACAGACGCTGCCGGATTCCGAAATCCTCCTGTCGGATCTGCGCGGTTACGAAGCCAGATTCACCCTGGGGCAGAACACCCAGGTGCTCTCCTTGGATACCAGGCGGTGATCATGAAAAGGCTCTCCACTCTCCTCACGCTCCTGGCGCTGTTGGCGTTCCCCGCCTTCGCGCAATCGCTGGAACCGCTCCCAGCCGACCCGCAGTTCGACGCCCCCGTGGAGTTCTCCACCGGCACGAACGGCGAGTCGTTGCCCGTCATGATCACGGCGCTGGCGAAGGCCGTCGGCCTCACCGCCATCACCGACGACGTGGAGCCCAGGCTCATCACGTACGACATCGGCGACCCCAAGCCGTTCCGGCAGGTGTGGAACATCGTGCTCACACTCCACGACCTCGATTACGTGCTGCTCGATAACGACGTTGTGGTCGTGGGCTCACCCGAGTCGGTGGCGCGGTTGCGCGCTCCAGAGCCCATCGTCACCCAGGGCACGCCCACGGCGGTCGAAACTCCTGCGGTGGCGCTCGAGCAGCGCTTCTACCGCGTGAACACCGACACCGAGCAGGTCGTGGCCATCCTGCAGCGCTCCATCCGCGACCTCGACGTGGAAGCGCTCCCGGGTGTGAAGAGCATCGTGGTGGTTGGCACGCTGGAGCAGCACGACCGCGTGCGCGCCATCCTCGACCAGTTCGATCAGGTCGAGGAGACCGTGCAGATCCCGGTCGAGCAGCGTCGCTACGCCCTCTCGAACGCCAACGCCGCCGCGGTAGCCGCCATGCTCAACGACTCCGACCTCGTGACCCAGGACTCCGACGGTCAGAGCGTGGCCACGTTCGTTGTCGTGGCCGACGAGCGGACGAACTCCATCATCGTCACTGGCTCCGCCAGCGTCCAGGCGCGGCTCGCAGACCTCATCCCGCAACTCGACCTGCCCACCAAGCAGGTGAACGTGCAGGTGCGCATACAAGAGGTCATGCACAGCGTCACCTACGACCTCGGCCTCGACATCACGGGCGGCTTCGGTCAGATGGCGGCCAGCATCCTCGACACTGGGCTCTCCTTCGTGTTCAACAGCACCGCCGCGGTGTCGAGCTTCAACATCGGCGCCATCCTCGACGCCCTCGAGACCCAGGGTCTCTCCCGCCGCGTAGACGACGGCTCCATCACGGTGCTCGATAACCACACGGGCACCATCCAGTCGGGCGGCACCATCTTCATCAGCATCCCCGGCTCCAGCGAGAACATCGAGCGCGAGATCCCCTACGGCGTCCAGCTCGAGATCACGCCGCGCGTGGCCAACGACGGCAGCGTCACCCTGAGCATCGTGGCGCGCGTGGAGGACGTGCTCTCCACCACCAACGACCCGAGCTTCCTCAACCTCTCCACCCGCGCGCTCACCTCCACCGTCAACCTGCAGCCCGGCCAAACCGCGCTGCTGGGCGGGCTCATGCAGAGCAACTTCACCATGAGCAAGCGCCGCGTGCCGGTGCTCGGCGCCATCCCGGTCATCGGCGAGCTGTTCGGCTCCACGGTATCGGAAGACGAGAAGACCGACCTGCTCCTCATCGTCACCTCACAGGTCCTCGATTAGCACGCAACCGAGCCGCTAGGCTCAGCAAGGTTCACCGCCTCACCGCCCGGCCGTACGCGCCGGGCGGTGCTCTTTTCACTCACCCATAGCGGCCAGGGTGCCGGCCGGAGGCACTGAGGAAGTGCGTGCTACGCTACTCAGATGCTCAGGTTCCTCACCGCCGGCGAGTCGCACGGGCCGGCCCTCACTGTCATCGTCGACGGCGTTCCCTCAGGCCTCTCCCTCGTGGCCAGCGAGCACATCGACCCCTGGCTCAGGCGGCGCCAGAGCGGCTACGGCCGCGGCCAACGCATGGTCATCGAGCAGGACCACGCACTGCTCAAGGGCGGGGTGCGGGCGGGCCGCACCACCGGCGCTCCCGTCGCCATCGAGATCCCTAACCGCGACTGGCAGAACTGGCAAGAGATCATGGCGCCGGAACCCGGCAACGAGCCCCGCAAGCGCGCCCTCACGGAACCTCGCCCCGGGCACGCGGACCTCACCGGCGGCATCAAGTACGGCCACAAGGACCTGAGGAACGTACTCGAGCGCGCCAGCGCGCGCGAAACGGCTGCCAGGGTGGCGGCAGGCGCGGTGGCCCTTCGGCTCCTGAGCGAGCTGGGAGTGCAGGCCTGCGCGCGGGTGGTGAGCATGGCGGGCATCGACTGCGACGGCGGCATGGACTGGGACCGTCTGGACGACCTCGACGCCAGCCCACTGCGCACGTTCGACCAAGCCGCCGAAGAGCGCATCATCGACGCCGTGGACGCCGCTAAGGAGCGCGGCGACACCATCGGTGGCGTGGTGGAGGCGCGTTTCCGCGGTGTGCCAGTGGGCCTCGGAACGTACGCGCAGTGGGACCGCAAGCTCGACGGCCGGTTGGCGCAGGCCGTCATGAGCATCCAGGCCATGAAGGGCTGCGAGATCGGCGACGGCTGGCGGGCGGCCACTCTGCCGGGCAGTTCCGTGCACGACGCCATCGTGGGCTCAGAAGCGGCCCGCTACGAGCGCGCCAGCAACCGCTCCGGTGGCTTGGAGGGCGGCATGACCAACGGCGAGGAGCTCGTGGTACGCGCCGCGATGAAGCCCATCGCAACCCTCATGCAACCCCTCAGCACCGTCGACGTGGTCACTCACCAGCCCGTGGCCGCGTCGCGCGAGCGATCGGACGTCACCGCCGTACCGGCCGCCTCCATCGTGGTGCTGGCCATGACCGCCATCGTTCTGGCAGACGCCATGCTGGAGAAGTTCGGCGCCGACACCGTGCGCGAGGCGCAGGCCAGCCTCGCCACCTACCGCGAGTACGCCGCGGCCTACTGACATGGGCCCGAAGCGGCCCCGTCACTTCCCGCCCGAGCGCGTGGTGACCTGGGTCGCCATGGCGGGCTTCATGGGTACCGGCAAGAGCCGCATCGGCTGGGAGCTGTCGCGGCGCCTACAGCTCACGTTCATCGACACCGACCGGGTCATCGAGCGCGTGAGCGGCATGCGCATACCCGACGTGTTCGAGTTCTACGGCGAGAAGGTGTTCCGCGACTACGAGACGGAGGTGGTGCGCCGCTGCATCCGGCTCGACGAGGTGGTGGTCTCCACCGGCGGAGGCACCGTCATGCGGCCCGAGAACCGTGCGCTGCTGCGCTCGCGTGGCCCCGTGGTCGTGCTGTCGGCCAGTCCGGAGACCGTGTTCAAGCGCACGCGGCGCCACCGCCGACCGCTGCTAGAGCAGGGCGACCCCCAGGAACGCATCCGCCAGCTCATGGCGGCCCGGGAGGCGGCCTACGACGATGTGGCCTCCATCAAGGTGTCTAGCGACGGCCGCCACTCCGCCGACGTGGTGGAGGAGATAGTGGAGAAGCTGGTGGCGTGGAAGGAGCAGCAGAGCCAGTGAGCGAGCCCGCAGCGCGCGCAGGTGCGCGTCCGCACGTCATAGAGGTGAAGGTGTCGCCCCCCTACCAGGTGCACATCGGCGCAGGTACGCTCCTCGCGTTGCCTGACCTGGTAACTGAGCGCAACGTGGCCGTTGTGAGCGACGCCAACGTGGCTAAGGTTTACGGTGCCGACGTGGAGCAAGCCCTACGCGCGGCCGGCAAGCGAACCGTGCTCCTCACGGTGCCAGCTGGTGAGGGCAGCAAATCACTGGAACGGTACGGCCAGCTGCTGACCGCCCTGGCCGAGTCGGGTCTCCCCCGCGACGGCGCCGTGGTGGCGCTCGGCGGCGGGGTGGTGGGCGACCTGGCCGGCTTCGTGGCGGCTAGTTACATGCGTGGGGTGGCGTTCTACCAGGCGCCCACGTCGCTGCTGGCCATGGTCGACGCCAGCGTGGGTGGCAAGACCGGTCTGGACCTGCCGAGCGGCAAGAACCTGGTGGGCGCCTTCTGGCAGCCGCGCGCGGTGGTAGCCGACGTGAGCACCCTCGCGAGCTTGCCCGAACGGGAGTTCCGGCAGGGCACCGTGGAGCTCGTGAAGCACGGCCTAATCGCCGAACCCTCCCTGCTAGAAGTGATAGCGGCAGGCTGGTCTCAGAGCCTGCCACCAGCGCAACTGGCGGAGACCGTAGCTCGCTCCGTGGCCGTGAAAGCGGCCGTGGTGGCGGCCGACGAGCGCGAAGCGGGTCGGCGCGCTCACCTTAACCTGGGGCACACCCTGGCGCACGCGCTGGAGGCCGCCAGCCACCAGCGCCTGTCGCACGGCGACGCCGTGGCGTACGGCCTCGTGTACGCGGCGCTGCTGGCGCGGCGGCGCGGCTACGCGGACCACACGGCGGCTGTTTACGAGCTGTTCAACTGGGTGATGCCCGGGCCCCTGCCCGTAGCGGAGTTCAGCGAGCTGTACGCGTTCATGCAGCGCGACAAGAAGGTGGCCGGCGGTACGGTGCGTTTCGTCCTGCTCGAGAGCGTTGCGCGGCCGGTAGTGGTAAACGACCTCACGTACGGCGAGCTCGAACGCGCTTACGCTGAGCTTCTCAAGGTGGTGGCTTGATGATCCTCGTTC
This sequence comes from uncultured bacterium, assembly GCA_964518275.1. Taxonomy (GTDB): domain Bacteria; phylum Deinococcota; class Deinococci; order Deinococcales; family Trueperaceae; genus JAAYYF01. The sequence goes on from CAZFFG010000017.1 coordinate 17,287, forward strand.
TCAACGGTCCCAACCTCAACCTCTTAGGCAGCCGCGAGACCGACGTGTACGGCGTGACCACACTGGCCGACGTCGAGCGGCGCTGCCAGCAGGTGGCCGCCGAGCTGGGTAGCTCAGCGTTGTGCCGGCAGAGCAACCACGAGGGCCAGCTCATCGACTGGCTGCACGGCGCCGCCAGTGAGGGTGCCATGGGCGTGGTGCTCAACCCGGGCGGCTTCACGCACACCAGCGTGGCCCTGCGAGACGCGATAGCCGCCATCGACGTTCCAGTCGTAGAGGTGCACGTGAGCAACGTGCTCAAGCGCGAACCTTTCCGGCACGTGAGCCTCACGGGCGCCGTCTGCGTGGGCAGCATCATGGGCCTGGGCGTGAACGGCTACGAGTTGGCCGTCAGGTACCTGCTTCGCGGTTAACGACGGCCTCCAAGGCGCGGTTCAACCGCGCAGGAAGTTGGCGGTGTCGCCGGCCTCCACTGGCGGCAGGTCGTCGAGTGAGGCGAGACCGAACTCGATCAGGAACTTCGCGGTGGTGGCATACAGCAGCGGCCTGCCCACCACCTCCTTCTGCCCCACCACCTTTATGAGATCGCGCTCCTGCAGCGTCTCGAGCGTGCTCGAGCACGACGCGCCGCGAGCGGCCTCCAGCTCACCGCGCGTGACCGGCTGGTGGTACGCCACCAGCGCGAGGGTCTCGAGCGACGCCTGACTCAGTGGCGGCAGCGGCGGTGGCGACATGATGCTCGACAGCGACGGTAGAAGTGCGGGCGTGACCACCAGGCGGTAACCGCCGGCCACGTGGTCGACCTGTATGCCCAGGTCAGCGGCCAGCAGCGCTTCCTGCAGGTTGCCTATCTCGCGCCTGACGGCTTCCTCGCTAACGTCTAGAAGGGTCATGAGGTCGCGCAGCGGTACGGGGCCATCGTGGGCCAGCAGCGCCGCGCTCAAGAGTGCGCGGGCGCTCTGCCCGGTACTGCTGATGGTGTCGCTCACGGCACCAATCGTTTCAGGCGCCGCCGGGGGTGTCAAGCGGCGCTCAGGCGGCCGGTGCGGCGCAGCCAGATCTCCACGGGGATGGTGAGAAGCGGCGGCACGCCGGCGGCCACAACCACAGCGGTCGTGCGCAGGTCCCACTTCAGGGCGCGGCTCGCCAGCCACGCGATGGCCATGTACAGAACGAACACTAGACCGTGTAGAGCGCCGAAGAACGGTACGAGGTTCTCCTCCAGGCCTAGGATGTGCTTCTGGTACATACCCACCAGTAACCCCGCCCAGGTTACGGCCTCGACGAAGGCGATGACCATGTAGAGGTAGCCCATGGGCGCGAGCGGGCGCGCTACCGCGCGGGTTCGGTTCGTTACGTCACTCATCCTTGTGGTCGGCTCCATTCCGGTAGGGCTGGCGCAGCGGCGGCCCTCATGAGGCTTCAGGTTACCCGCTTCGGGCAAGGCGCTGCGTGGGGCGGGGTCGTCAGCGTTAGGCGTTGCCCCTGGCTGCGTTCGCTACCCAACACCGTCACACGCCCCTCCCGGGGCGGGGCCTAGGCTGCTACGCTCAGCGGATGAAAGCGCGCATGAACGCCCGGCTGATCGTCTCGCAGGGCCGACTCGCCGACAGGACGCCAGGCGCCCCTGCGGGTGCGGCCTTAGTGGGCGCGGCGTTGGCAGAGCGTCTTGGCACCTTGCCCCGGTTCGTAGGCGCTCCCGAAGCGCCGAGGACCGATGAGGTCGAGGCGGCGTTGGCCCACGCGGCACCGACCCTGCACGCGTTGGGCTCCGAAGTGACCGCGGCGCTTAGGGCCGGGGCCGTACCGGTGATCGCCGGCAACAAGTGCCCGGTGGCGCTGGCCAGCCTGCCCGCTGCTGCCGCCGCGTACCCGGATCTGGTGGTGGCCTGGTTCGACGCGCATGGCGACTTCAACACGCCGGCGAACTCGGCCACGGGCTACTTGGGTGGCATGGTCCTGGCCGCCGCCTGTGGGCTGTGGCGAAGCGGCCACGGCGCGGGCGTGGACCCCGCCAACGTGGTGCTGGTGGGCGCACGCGACCTCGATCCCGCGGAGGCAGAGCTCGTGGCGAAGCACGATGTGACGGTGTTCACGGCCGCGGAAGCCGAACCCGACCGGCTGCGGCGTTTCGTGGCGGGGAGGCCACTATGGGTGCACCTAGATCTGGACGTGCTGGAGCCCGGGCACGTGCCCCTCGATTACGAGGTGCCTGGTGGTCTTACGCCGACCGGGCTGCGCGCCTGCCTTGCCGCCCTGGCAGGGGAGCAGCTGGTGGGGCTGGAGGTCACAGAGTTCGAGGCGCCGGCGGCGTACGCGGAGTCGTGGCGGCTGGCTCCGCACTGGCCGCCGCCTGAGCCGGACACCGCCACGGCGGCGGCCGTGGCTACCGTGGTGCGTGCACTGGAGCCGCTGTTAGCACCGCTGGCCCCCTCGTTACTCGCCGCGGCGCCCTAGCGCCGGAGTAGCAGTAGGTGGGGCTGCAGCTGAACCACCATGCGCTCCGCAGCGCGCTGACCGCCACCTGCCGCAACCGGTTGGTGGCTGGCGGTGAGGCGCACGACCACGCTGCCCTCATCGGCCGGCACTCGTTCTACCGCCACCAGAACCGGTAGGCCGTGCTCCGGCCAGGGGCCGTGCTCACTAACTGCTAGCAGCTCTTCTAACGGATCGGCACCCTCACCGGGAGCGTCGGCGAGGCCGACCGCCAGTTCAGCCACCGTTAGCGCCAGCGCCCCATCCAGCGCGGCCCGCGCGATCACGCCGTCTTGACGCGCGCGTACCGCCTTGCTCTCGAGGGTGGCGGTGAAGAGCATGGCGAAAGCCACCGCGCTCACGATGAGGATCGCACCCAGCACCGCCACCAAGACGAAGCCTAGGTGACGCGGTTCCGCCTGAAGCGTCCGCGCGCTCATGGGTGCACCACTAACGGCTTGTGTGGGAGCTCGAACAGTGCCCTGGTCGTCTCCCCATAGGCCTGCAGCTCAAGCCACAGCGCCCTGATGCGGAGACCTGCGACGCTGCTGACGCCCACCATCTCTCCGGTAGCCGTGACGGCGCCCACCACCGTCATCTCCTCCACCCCGGCCACCCACGGCTGCCGTGGCGCCGTGCCACTGCGCCGGTAGAGCTGGGGTTGCCCTTGGCCGTCGACGGCCGCCTCGAAGGTGAGGTAGCGGGCTACAGGACGACCAGCCACCCGGTCGTCAACGTACACGAGCCGCAGCGCGTGACCGCCCGGCGCGGTGCTCACCTGGAAGCCCTGTGCCAGGAACTGCGCGGTGGTCAGCGCGCCTTCCAAACCATCCACCGCGCCGGCGCCTTCCGGCAGCGGCCAAGGTGCGGAGCCCGCCAGCAGCAGCTCTTCGCGGAGGAGCTCGGTGGCTAACCTCAGCGTGGTGCTCACCTCTGATGCGGACTCAGATGCCAGCGCGGCGCCACGCGCGGAGCGCACGAACCCCACCAGCGCCACCATCAGTAGACCAGCGATGGCGCTGGCCACGAGGACCTCCGTGAGCGTGAACCCGTGACGCTTCATGGGCCACCCACCAGTGCCTGGTAGCGCGCCGTGACACCTTGCAGTGGTCGACCTTCAGGCGGCGTGATAGTGACGGAAATGACCTGCAACCCGCATGCCGCTTCCGCAACGGGGCAGCTGACGTGAACGCTGCACTCCCACTCGGCCGGTAGGGCGGCCACGACGCAGCCTCCGGCCTGCGCCGCGGGCCCGACCCGCTGGAAGAGCAGCTCGACCGCCAGCGCGTCGGAGGCCGTGTGCCGCACTTGGGCCGCGCGCCCGGAGCGCAGAGCGCCGAGCTGAACGGATGCCAGTGCGGCGCCCGCCACCGCCAGGACCGTGAGCGCGATGAGCACCTCAACGATGGTGAGGCCGCGGCACCGAACCCTGCAGGTACGAGGTGCCGGTGGTACAGCCGCGCTCACTGCGCCGTCTCCAACCGTACGCGCCCAAGGCTGGACACGATCACGTTGACGGCCCGCCTGGCACCCTGCAGCCTGAGGGTGGCGGAGATGACGCCCCCACCGTCGCAACTCCGGCCGCTGCCGTCCGGTAACCACACCAGCCCGCGTGGCAGGCCCGCCAGCAGGCTCACGCCGGCGTGCTCGCTCATGCGCACGCGCGCGAGCTCGGTGCCGCCTGAGCATGACGAAGGCTCCGCGTGGCCCACGCTCAGCACCAGCCCGGCGCCATCGGCTAGGTCGGTGACCGCCACGCTGACACCCCGCCAGATGGCGTTAGCCCTGGCCCAGAGGATGGCAGTTCTGACCGACTGCGCCGCCCGCTGCGCGTTGTCCGGGCGCACCACCGACCAGGCCACCGACAACAGCACGCCCAGCACGGCCAGGAGCACCAACAGTTCCACGAGCGTTAGGCCAGACCGTTTCATGGGGAGAGTTTAGGTGAGCCCGGTCGTCGGGTCGGGCAGCGGATTGGCTGGAGCCTAGAGCTTCACGGCAACGACAAGGCGTTAGGCCAGGCCGAGTTCGGTGGCGCGCCGCAGCGCGCTGACCCGGTCGCGCACCTCGAGCTTGCGGTACACGTTCTCTAGGTGGTCCTTCACGGTGTCGGGACTCAGCCCGAGCCGGCTGGCGATGGCCTTGTTGCTCAGCCCCTCGGCCAGGAGCGCCAGCACCTCTTCCTCACGCCGCGTGAGGCTGGGTAGCGCCACGCTGGGCAGCCAGTCCCTCGTGGGGTCCGCGAGGATGCCGCGCAGCACGCGCGCCAGCTCGCGCGGCTCCGTCTCCTTAGAGAGGTACGCCGTGGCGCCCGCCTCGCGCGCGGCCTGGATGACGGCGGGCTCCTCGAAGGTGGTGAGCATCACCGCTAGCGGTGCGTTCGGCGCGGCCGTGATGGCCTTGCAGGCGCTTATGCCATCGAGCTCAGCCATGCGCACGTCGAGCAAAACCACGTCTACGTGCGTGTGCCGGCAGCGCTCCACCGCTTGACGTCCGTTCTCAGCCTCCCCCACCACCGCGAAGCCCTCCGCCTTCAGGGCCATGGCGAGGCCCATCCTGAACAGGGGGTGGTCGTCCACGATGAGCACGCTGGGTGCGCTGTCTGCGTTGGTGTCACTGCTAGCCACGCTTCACCTGTTCCCTCCCACGAACGCTAACAACACGGTGCCGCGTGGGCCCGTGGCCTCGCACACGAGGCGACCGCCGTGCGCCTCCAGCACGCGGCGAGCTATGAAGAGGCCCAGCCCACCGGTGCCGCCGGCGTACTCCTTGCCGCCGATGCTCACCGCATGGCCGATGAACGGCTGCGCCAGCTGCTCGAGCGGTTTGGGTAGGCCAGGACCGTCGTCGTGCACGCGCACCATGCCGGCGTAGATCTCGACCTCGATACGGGACCGGGCGTAGCGCACGGCGTTGCTCAGCAGGTTGTAGAGCGCCCGTTCAAGCTCGCGCGGGTCCGCTAACGCGTCACCGCCGCCCTTGACCTCGATGGTGAGCCCCCGCTCCACACGCAAGGGCTCAAGGCGCGTGACGATGCGTTGCACGAGGTCGGTGAGGGGCACGTGCTCGCGGGTGAGCCGCAGGTCGCTGCGCTCCAGCCGGTGGGCGTCGACGAGCTTCTGCACCAGGTCCACCAGCGCGGTGATCTCGTTGCTGATATGCCCCACCACCTCCACGCGCCGCTCGCGCGACAGCGAGTCGTCGTCCTTCACTATCTGCAGCAGGTTGCTGGCCGCTACCAGGGGCGTCTTGAGGTCGTGCATGAGCGCGGCCATGAACGCACTGCGCCGCGCCTGCTCCGTCTCCACCTGGGCGAGGAGCTGGTTGAACGAGCGTCGTAGCGACCGCACCTCCACCGGGTCCTCGTCCGGCACGGCTAGGCGCGCGGTGGCGAGCTGCTCTGCGGTGTGGGGGAGGCCCAGCACGTCGCGCGACGCCTTGATGAGCGGCGCGAGCAGGATGCCGGAGAGTAGGTAACCGACCAGGCCGGAGAGCACCACCACCCCAACCAACCAGAGCGACACGTTGAGCCACATGCCCTCCGTCTCGCCCGCCCGCCGGTAGGCTGGCAGCAGCACGGCCACCACCATGAACATGTTCGGCACCGCTGAGAGGAACGCGATGACGAGCGCGACCTGCGCCCTAAGGCTCAGCGGGCTGAGGCGCACCCAGCCTCACTCCTCGCTCGACAGCACGGCCAGGAAGGCCTCTTGCGGTACCTCCACCGTGCCGATCTGCTTCATGCGGGCCTTACCCTTCTTCTGCTTCTCGAGGAGCTTCTTCTTGCGGGTGATGTCGCCACCGTAGCACTTGGCCAGCACGTCCTTGCGGAAGGCTTTCACTGTGGCGCGGGCGAGGATCTTGCCGCCGATGGCGGCCTGGACGGGGATGGCGAACATCTGCCGCGGTATGACCTCGGCCATGCGGTCCACCATGCGCCGGCCCACGTCGTACGCCTTGTCGCGGTGCGCGATGATGGCCAGCGCGTCGACCTTCTCCTCGTTCACGAGCACGTCTATCTTCACGAGGTCGCCCGGCCGGTAGCCCGAGAACTGGTAATCCATCGAGGCGTAGCCGCGCGAGAGCGACTTCAGGCGGTCGTGGAAGTCGTAGAGGATCTCGCCGAACGGCACGTCGTACTTAAGCTCCACCCGGTGCCCGTGGTACACGATGTCTTTCATGACGCCGCGCTTCTCCTGCAGTAGGCCCATGGCGGAGCCCATGTACTCCTCCGGCAGGTAGACGCTGAGGTCGACCCACGGCTCGGCGATGGACTCGATGTTGTCGGGTGTGGGCAGTTCGCTAGGGTTCTGCACCACCAGCTCCTCGTCGCGGGTGGTGGTCACGTGGTACACGACCGCGGGCGCGGTGGCGATGAGCGAGAGGTCGAACTCGCGCTCTAGCCGCGCCTGCACGATGTCGGCGTGCAGTAGCCCCAGGAAGCCGCAACGGAAGCCGAAACCGAGGGCTTCGGACGTCTCTGGCTCGAACGAGAAGGCGGCGTCGTTGAGGCGCAGCTTCTCGAGCGCCTCGCGCAGCTTGGGGTAGTCCTCGGTGTCGGTGGGGTAAAGGCCGGAGAACACTACCGGCATGGCGGGCTTGAAGCCGGGCACGGGCTTGTCGGTGGCGTGCTCGACACCCGTTACCGTGTCGCCGATCTGCGTGTCGGCGATCTCTTTGATGGAGGCCGTGAACCAACCGACCTCACCCACGCTCAAGCTATCGGAAACGGTGGGCTCGGGGCGGAAGAAGCCGACCTTCTCGACCTCGAAGCTCTTGCCGGTACTCATGACCTTCACCACGTCCTTGGCCTTGATGCTGCCGTCGAACACACGGATGAAGGCGATGACCCCCTGGTAAGCGTCGTACACGGCGTCGAAGATGAGCGCGCGTAGCGGGGCGCTCTTGTCGCCTTCTGGCGCGGGCAGGTGGGCGACCACACCCTCGAGCACCGCACGGATGTTGTCGCCCGTCTTCGCGCTCACGGGCACCGCGTAGTCGCCGGGCACGCCGATGACGTCCTCCAGTTCCTGGATGGCGCGCGGCACGTCGGCGGCGGGCAGGTCGATCTTGTTGATGACGGGCAGGATCTCGAGGCCGTTGTCGACAGCCAGGTAGGCGTTCTGGATGGTCTGTGCCTCGACCCCCTGAGCGGCGTCGATGACGAGCAGCACGCCCTCGCAGGCGCGCAGGGCACGCGACACCTCGTAGTTGAAATCCACGTGGCCGGGGGTGTCTATGAGGTTGAAGAGGTAGGTCTTGCCGTCGTCTGCCTGGTAGTAGAGGCGCATGGGCGTGGCCTTGATGGTGATGCCGCGCTCGCGCTCCAGTTCCAGCGAGTCGAGCATCTGGTCGCGCTTCTCGCGCTCGGAGACGCTCTGGGTCAGTTCGAGGATACGATCCGCCAACGTCGACTTGCCGTGGTCGACGTGAGCGATGATCGAGAAGTTACGGATCTCCACCGGCACAGTGTACCGCGAGAACCTGTAAGCCTCGTACGCAGCGAAGCGCGTGCGTTACGGGCTTACGGCGCGTCTTCGGGGAACGCCGCGGTCCGGGAGCCGCCGCCGCGCTTACCCGCGAAGGCGGCCCTGAGTAGCCGCTCGGAAGCCGCAGCCTCTACCCCGCCCCTGACGGCGGGCACGCGTTTCCAGCCCTCACCCGCCAGGTCGGTGACCCCGCCGAGCGCACCATCGCGAGGGTTAGTGGCGCCGTAAACGACCCGCGCCAGGTGCGTCTGCAGCACGGCGCCCAGGCACATGGGGCACGGCTCCAGCGTCACGTACAGGGTGGCGCCCGCCAGGCGCCAGTCGCCCGTAGCGCGGCCCGCCTTCTGCAGGGCGAGTAGCTCCGCGTGCGCCGTAGGGTCGCTTTTCGTCTCTGTGCGGTTATGGGCCGCCGCGAGCACCTCACCCGACTCCGCGACCACCACAGCGCCGATGGGCACTTCCCCCAGCTCCCCCGCCAGCGCAGCCTGCTCCAGCGCCAAACGCATGAAGCGCCGGTCGCTGCCAAGGAGCGCCGCTGAGCCCGGGGCGGCAGACCCCTCAGCCACCGCCACGCCCTCCACCCACAGCACCTCCTGTCCTGCCGCCAGCACCCGCAGCGTGTCGCGCACCGAGCGTGGCACTTTCAGGTCGATGAGCAGGTCGGAGAGAAGCTTGCGGCCGCCCGGCATGCGGATGCGGTCGCCGCTACGCCTGGAGCGGAACTCGAGGTCGGGGTAACGCTCGAGCACTCTAGGGTCGACCTCGGTCGGCAGCTGCGCCGGGTCTGTAACGGCGCGCGGTTGCGAGGCCCCCAGCTCTTCACGCTTGCCGCGCACGACCAGCTCGCCATACGCCAGCGCCACCTCGCCGCCCCCAGGCACGCTTACGCGCCATGGCGCCGCGCTGACACCCTGGGCAGCAGCCTTCATGGCGCGCGCGTCGACCTCGCGCAGCAGCCGGTCACTCGCCTGGGCGCCTGCGGCCTGCAACCGTTCCACGAGCGCTGTCTTGCGGAGCGCTGAGGGCGCTCGCTGCCAAGCGGCCAGCCTGATGGGCCCCGCCGGGAAGCGCTTGCGAGCCAGGTAGATGAGCGCCGCCTTGGCCTCCTGCTGGGTGCTGGCCGTGTCGGCCAGGCGCCGCTGCACGTCTGGGAACCGCTCCTCCATCTGCGGCAGCAGGTGGTTACGCAACCAGGCGCGGTTCAGCTCGAGCGTGGCGTTGGTGGCGTCCTCTCGCCAGCTCTCGCCCAAGTGCTCTAGGTAGGCGCGCAGTTCCTCGCGGCGCTCGCCTAGGAGCGGGCGGATCACGCCGCGCTGGCGTGGGCTCATGCCCACTGGGTAGGCGGCACCCCGCATGAGCTGCAGCAGCAGCGTCTCGGCCTGATCCTCCACCGTGTGCGCCACGACGATGGCGCCGCCGGTCGCCCGCTTCGCGAGCACCTTGTGAAGGAACGCGTAGCGCAGGCGCCGTGCGGCGTCCTCGAGGTTCCAGCCCTTCTGCGCCGCTATGGCCGCTACCTCCGCCCCGCTCTCCTCGAGGGGAACCCCGAGCCGCTCACAGAGTTGCCTCAAGAAGAGCGCGTCCTCACCCGACTCCTCCCGCAAGCGGTGGTCGTAGTGGGCGGCCACCAGGTCGAGCCCAGCGCGCACCAGCATGTGTAGGGCAGCCACCGAGTCGCCCCCACCCGACACGGCCACTACCAGGGTGGGCGCGTTGGGCGCCAGCTTGCGTACCTCGCGGACTACTCGCTGCTCCAGCGCTGCCCAGCGTGCGGCGCCCGTCGCAAGGCGCCCGGCCCCAGCGTCCTCGGCACCGGGGTTCGCGTTCCCTGCCGCCGTGTCCCTCTCCATACACCGATTATGACCGACGCGCACGCTCGCTCCTGAGGCTGGCCGGGCCGCGGCGCTCGTATACTCGCCGAGTGACCGACTACCGCCCCAACACCGTGACCGTGATCGTTCTCGATTCAGTTGGCGTGGGGGCGCTGCCCGACGCCGACGCGTTCGGCGACGCGGGAGCGCACACGCTTGATCACACCCTGGAGGCCGCGGGACTGAGCCTACCTAACCTCACGAAGTTGGGGCTTGGCAACGTCGAAGGCGTGAGCTCGCTCCCCGCCGAGGCGCAACCCTTGGCGAGCTACGGCCGCATGGCCGAGTTGTCGCCGGGTAAGGACACCACCACCGGGCACTGGGAGTTCATGGGCGTGGTGCTGGAGCACCCGTTCCGCACTTTCGAGAAGTTCCCGACCGCGGTCATGGACGCGTTCGACGCGCTCACGGGCCGCGGTCACCTGGGCAACTACGCCGCCTCGGGCACCGAGATCATCGCGGACCTAGGCGAGGAGCACCTCCGCACCGGGGAGCCCATCGTGTACACCAGCGCCGACTCGGTCTTCCAGGTGGCGGCGCACGTGGACGTGGTGCCACTAGAGACCCTCTACCGCTGGTGCGAGGGGGCGCGCGAGATACTCACGGGCGAGCACTCAGTGGCGCGCGTCATCGCCCGGCCGTTCACTGGGCCCGCGGGGGCTTTCGAGCGGCTGGGTGCGCATCGCCATGACTACTCCGTGGAGCCCGCAACCGACACCGTGCTCGATGCACTGAAGGCCGCGGGGCGGGAGGTCATCGGGGTGGGTAAGATCCCGGACATCTACGCTCACCGCGGGTTCACCCGTGAAGTGCCCAGCGGCAGCAACATGGAGGGCCTCGACCGCACGCTCGAGCTACTTCGCGAACGGCCGCACGGCCTGATCTTCACCAACCTGGTGGAGTTCGACTCGCTCTACGGGCACAGGCGCGACCCCGAGGGTTACGCCCAGGCGCTACGCGCCGTGGACGAACGGCTACCCGAGCTGTTGGCGGCCGTCCGCGAGGGCGACACCCTCATCGTGGTTAGCGACCACGGCAACGACCCCACCTGGCCGGGCACCGACCACACGCGCGAGTACGGCCTGCTGCTCGTCTACCGGCCCGGCGAGCCCGGCGCCAACCTGGGCACCCGCCAGACGTTCGCCGACGTGGGCGCCACCGTGGCGGCGAGCCTCGGCGTTACATGGCGCGGGCCAGGTGAGCCCGTCTAGCGGCGCTGACGCCACCCATACGCGCCGCGGTTAACCTGCAGCGTGATG
>CAZFFG010000017.1:28480-32099 GCA_964518275.1 uncultured bacterium
GACCCAGCCACGGCACCCCTCATCGATCCCACCCGTGTCGGCGCGGCTGGCTTCTCGTTCGGCGGTTACACGGTGCTGGTCAGCGCCGGGATGACGCTGGATTACGAGAGTTGGTGGGAGTACTGCCGCAACAACCTGGCGGACGCCATGTGCACCGTTCCACCCGAGGCCGACTTCAGCTTGGCGGACGTGGACGACCTCCGTAAGGCGGATCCCGAGTTCGAGGCTGCCGTGCGCCGCAACCGCGCCGGCGCAAGCGATGTACGTATCCGCGCCGTTTACGCAGTGGCGCCGGCTCTCGTCACGATGGCGGACCTCACGGGTCTACAGGTTCCGGCGGCCGTAACGTTGGCGCAGCACGACTCGCAGGTGCCGCTGGCCGGAACCGTCGGCGCGTTCGGCGCCGCGCCACGCGTGGAGCTGAACGTAGTGGCGGCGGAGCATTACACGTTCCTCGCGCCCTGCACCACTCTCGGTAGGTGGTTCGCCGGCGCCGTCTGCCGCGACCCGAGCGGCGTGAACCGCGAGCGCGTGCACGCTGAGGTCGCCCGGCAGGTGGTGGCGTTCTTCGGGGAGCACCTCGGCGCCGAGTAGCCGCCGGTTGCCCACAAGCTGGCGAATGTTACCCACTAAAGAGCGAAGGTAAATCACCTGAAACTGCTGACGCCCCAACCTAAGCGGTCGGGGCGTCAGCGTACTGGTGCTATTACCGGCCGGGCCTCCAGGCCCGCTTCCTCACTCGCTTACGAGCTCGATCAGCGCTTCCTGCGTGCCGTCGCCACGACGGGAGGTGAGGCGGTAGATGCGAGTGTAGCCGCCGGGGCGCTCGGAGAAGCTCGGCGCGATCTCGTTCATCAGCTTGCGCTGCACGTCGTGATCGTGGATCTCGCGGGAGATGAGGCGGCGGGCGTGAAGGTCGCCGCCGCGGGCGGTGGTGATGAGCTTCTCCACGTACGGCTGGAGGTTCTTGGCCTTAGCCAGCGTGGTCTTGATGCGGCCGTGCCGCAGCAGCGCCGTGGCCTGGCTGCGAGCCAGGGCAACACGGTGGCTGCTGGAGCGGTTGAGTTTGCGGCCGCGCGATAAGTGACGCATGCGTTACTCCTTGAGTTTCAGTCCGCGCGCCGCGAGGCGCTCCTTGATCTCTTCCAGCGACTTCTCGCCCACGCCGCCGACCTTCTTGAGGTCGCGCTCGGAGAGCGCCAGCAGGGCGTTCACCGAGTCGATGCCCTCCTCTTGGAGGGAGTGCAGCACGCGGCTGGAGAGGTCGAGCGACTCTAGGCTCATGGTGACCTCTTCCTCCACGGCGGGCTTATCGGGCTGCGGCGGGACGGGGATGGTGTGCACTGGGGCCGCGTCTTCGTCCTGCAGGAGGCCGTTGCCGCTGAACACGTTCAGCTGACCCCGCAGCGTCTCCACCGCCATGTCGAGCGCGTCGCGCGGCTCGATGCTACCGTCGGTCCACACTCGCAGGGTGAGGCGGTCGAGGTCGGTGCGCTGGCCAACGCGGGTGTCCTCCACGCGGTAGGCCACGCGGCGAACAGGGGTGTAAACAGCGTCGACGGGGATGGAGTTGATGCGGTCCTTGGTGCCGTGCACCTCGGCGGGCACGTAACCCACGCCGCGTTCAACCCGCACCTCCATGACCAGCTTGCCGTCCTTGGAGAGGGTAGCGATATGCAGGTCGGGGTTCATGACCTCCGCGTTGGAGGGCACGTCGAAGCTGGCCGCCGTGACCTCGCCGGCGCCCTCGGCGCGCAGGGTGAGGGTCACCGGGTCGTCGTCGTACATCTTCACCACGAGGTCCTTGAGGTTGAGGATGATCTGCATGACATCCTCTTTCACCCCAGGGATGGCGGTGAACTCGTGAAGCACGTCCTCGATGTACACGCTGGTAACGGCGGTACCCGGGATGGATGAGAGTAGGATCCGCCGGAGCGGGTTGCCTAACGTGACGCCGTAGCCGCGCGGTAGGGGCTCCACCACGAACTCGGCGTAACTGCCTTCGGTTCTTGCTTTGAACTCTGGGATTATCTGCACCAGTACCTCCTCGGTAGCGACTCGTATAGAGCGTTGGCGCCGCTCAGCGAGAGTAGTACTCGATGACTTGGAGCTCGTTCACGTTGACCATCATGTCCTCGCGCGCTGGCAGGTGAAGGAACTTGCCCTTCATGGCCTCGGCGTCGAACTCCAACCAGGAGTTGAGCTGGCCCCGCTTGCGGTCCTCGATGTTGGCGTGAATGAACGGGTTCTTGCGAGCCTTGGGCGCTACCTCGATCTCGTCGCCGGGGCGGACGCGGTAGCTGGGGATGTCGACCCGCTTACCGTTCACGTGGATGTGGCCGTGCGCCACGAACTGCCGCGCCTGGCGCCGCGTGTAAGCGATGCCGAGGCGGTAGACCACGTTGTCGAGCCGCGACTCGAGGAGCTGCAGGAAGACGGTCCCGGTGGAACCTTCCTGCTTAGCGGCCTCGTCGAAGAGGTTGCGGAACTGCTTCTCGCTCATGTTGTACATGAAGCGGAGCTTCTGCTTCTCGCGCAGACGCACGCCGTAGTCGCTGGGCTTACGGCGGCGGCGGAGGCCGTGCTGACCCGGCGGGTTCGGACGGTTCTCCAGGTAACGCTGCACCTTCGGCGTGCCGGTGAGGTTGATGCCCTCACGGCGACTGAGTTTGACTGCTGGTCCTCTGTACCTTCCCATGTCTCTCCTTGGCCCCCATCATGGGGCCGCGTCCCTAGACCTTAAGGACGCTTCCGCTTGCGCGGGCGGCAGCCGTTGTGCGGGTGCGGGGTGTCGTCGATGATGGTGCGCACGTTCACGCCGGTGGCCTGGATGGAGCGGATGGCCTGCTCCCGGCCCGAGCCCGTGCCGCGGATGATGATGTCCACCTGGCTGACGCCCATGTTCTGAGCCTTGCGGGTGGCGTCGGCGGCGGCCAACTGAGCGGCGTACGGGGTGCCCTTCTTAGAGCCCTTGTAGCCGATGGAGCCGGCGGACGACCAGGCGACGGTGTTACCACCCATGTCGGTGATGGTGACGATGGTGTTGTTGTAGGAAGCGTGGATGAACGCCTTACCTTCGGTGATCTGGCGCTTGACACGCTTCTTGGCGGTCTTGCTGGATGGGGCCTTAGCCATGACTCAGGTGCCTACTTCCTCGGAGCCTTCTTCTTACCGGCTACGGTGCGACGCGGCCCCTTGCGGGTGCGGGCGTTGGTCTTGGTGGACTGGCCGCGTACTGGCAGGCCGCGGCGGTGCCGCAGGCCGCGGTAGCAGCCGATGTCCATCAGACGCTTGATGTTGAGCTGAACTTCGCGGCGGAGGTCGCCCTCGACCTTGTAATCGCGGTCCACTACCTCGCGGAGGCGCGACACTTCGGTCTCGGTGAGGTCCTTCACGCGGGTGGTGGGATCGACCTCGGCCTTGGCGAGGATCTCGCTGGACCGCGACCAACCGATGCCGTAGATGTACGGCAGCGCGGCCTCGATGCGCTTCTCGCGTGGCAGGTCAACTCCTGCGATTCGAGCCATGCTTATCCCTGCCTCTGCTTGTGGGTTGGGTTGGCGCTGCAGATGACGTACACGCGGCCGTGCCGGCGCACCACCTTGCACTTATCGCACAT
>CAZFFG010000018.1:0-31937 GCA_964518275.1 uncultured bacterium
ATCAGGCAGCCATCAGGCAGCCATCAGGCAGCCATCAGGCAGCCATCAGGCAGCCATCAGGCAGCCCCCAGGCGGCCACCAGGCTCGAACCAGGAAGGGCGGCGCTGTTCGTAGCGCCGCCCTTCCTTCTGGTCAGGGTGTGTGGTTAGGGCTGCCTCAGCGCCTGCGCCGCAGCCGTTCCAGCGCGCCGCTCATGCTCACGCGCATGCGTTCGAGGGCGGCGGAGAGGTCGTCGAGCTCGTCGTTCGAGCGCAGGCTCACGGGCTCCGCCAGGTCGCCGCGGCTGATCTCGTCGGCCTTCTGGGTGAGGGTAAGCACGTTGCTGGTCAGGCGCCGCGCGCGGGCCACCGCGATGATGATTGCCAGGAGAAGCGGGATGAGGCTGAACAACAGAACGTTGATGACTATGCGGTTCACCTGCTGGGTCACCGCCTGGTCAGTTACGCCCACGACCACGGCGCCGATGGGTACGTTGCCGGACATGAGGGGCTGCGCCACTATCTCGATGCGCTGACCGCCGGCGGCTTCCACGTGACTCGTGGCGCCCTCCTCGGCCCAGCCGGTGCGGTCCGAAGTGCCCTGCTCGACCGCGTGGATGGCGCGCTCGCGCACGGCGTTCTGCAGCGCCAGGCTCTCCTCAGGGAAGCTCGAGCCGCCGAGGAACGACCCGGAGTACGGGTTGCCATCCGTGTCGGTGGCGAGGATGAACGACAGGTTCTGACGCGCGAACGCCTGCCTGGTTATGAGGATGGTCTCGAGGAGCTGCAGGTGGTCGATGCCGTCCCCGCCCGCTCGTTCGAGCGTGCTGGAGAGCGTGGCGGCGGTGGCGATGGCGGGGTTACGTGCCGACTCGAGCAGCTGGTCGTACAGCGCCGGGCGGGCCGTGAACCAGGTGGCGGCCAGGGCGCCGACGATGGTGAGCAGCACCGGGATGATGGCGGTGGAGAGGAGCTTCGAACGCAGGCTGCCGCGCCGCCGCTTAGGGGCAGCTTCGGCCACGGGGGCGCCCTCGGCTTCTGCCGCGCCGCGGTCGCGCCCCGCAGCCGCAGCGGCTGGCGCAGGCGTGGCCGGTAGGGGCGCCGCAACGGGCTGGGGCTCAGGTTCGGTGGCGGTCGGCGGCTCCCAGTAGGTAACGGGCGCGCTGTCAGCGTCTGCGACCTCGAACGCGTCGGGTTCCTCCGCAGGAACCGCAGCGGCTGGGGTCGGTTCGAAGGTGGGCTCTGGTTCGGTTTCCGGCCGCTTGGGTTCGATGATGCGGCTGGAACGTCCGTAGGCGCGCTCCTCCGGTGTTTCGGTGGGTGTTTCGGTGGGCTGGCTGGGGCGGGCCCAATCGGTGGCGGTCTCCGGTTCGTCGGCCCACGCCACTCCGCCGCTGGCGCCTTCGTTCGCCGCCGGCTGCGCGTCTAGCCGCGTGACGACGGCGTGCGTCTGGGCGTCGCGAACCTCGGCGTTGAGGCCGGCCTGCTGAAAGCGGCGGCCCGCTGCGAGGGCTTCGCGTTGGCTCACGGGGCGCGTTACTACGTCGGGTAAGCGCCGCACCAGGCTGCGCACCTTCGAGGGTTCAAGCTTGAGGAGCTCGGCCAGCTTGTTGCCTGCCGCCTCGGCCTCGCCCTCGGGCGGGGCGGAAACGTAAACCACGAACTTATCGGCCATCATTCACTCCTCACGCGCCACTAGGGCCGTGCTGGCACGCGGCGCGCATTGCGGCCGGGCGGTAGCGGCGCCTAACGAGGGTTCAGCGGTTGGAGCCGAGGCCGTGCGACCTAAGTAGTGCCTCGACCCGCCCCTCGAAAGTGGCACGCAGCTGGCCCGGGAACTCCTGTGCGAGCAGCTCGAGCAGGTTCTGTAACTGCGCCTCCGGGACGGTGGAGGGCGTTGCTCCCAGCTCGTCTAGCGACTCGTCCATGACGATGTCCGCCAGCGGCCCCATGATGTCACGCACCAGAGTGGTGAGGTTATGAATAAATCCCTCTTCGAGCATGCGGCCTTCGGAGATCGCTGCCAGGTCGTTCTCTAGCAGTACGCTCGCGGCTGCGAGCAGCTCCTCCATGCTCACGCCCAGGTTGCTGGCCACGGCCCCCAGCGGCGTGACGCCGTTGAGGTGGGGCAGCAAGCGGATGGCGACCAGCGGCAGCGCTACGCGTTTGCCTTGCTGGTTGGCCGCTAGCGTCACGGGCGCGAGGACCGTATCGGCGCCTAGCTGCACAGCGCCGGGGTCGACGGCGTGGTCGGTCTGGTACGCCACCTCTAGCAGGAGGGCGTCGAGGGGTTTGTCGACGGTGCGCTTGGGCGCCTGGATGGCCGATTGGAACGCGAAGCGGCCCGACCGCCACGCCAGCAGCGACACCAGCGCCTGTACGCCGTCGAGCGACTGCGTCTCGGCGTGCACCACCTGGCCAGAGGAGGTGAAGATGGCGCCGGACACGCCACGTGGCGACTGCAGCCGGAGCACACCCGTGGCCGAGTTGAGGTTCAGGTACTGAAGGAGGTTCACCAACACCCCTTCCTCGATCTGCCCCTGGATCCTCATCGGTTCGGCCCCCGTCGGCAGCGCTCGGAACTCACAGGATGTGGAAACCTTCCGCCTCGCACAGCGGCTCGCAGTATACGCTACCCGCGGTTGCCCGCCCGGTGGCGGGATAAGGAGAAGGACCATGCGGAAACGCGCGATCGCACTTATCTTGATGACCGTGACGCTGTTCGGGGGCGCCAACGCGCAGGACCTGGTGGTCACAGTTACGTTCGACGGCGGCGGTTGGTTCGACCGCTCGTTCAACGAGGGCACCTGGACGGGCCTCACCCGGGCCGTGCAGGAGCTGGCGGACGAGACGGCGGTCGACGTGCTCATCTACAACGGCAGCGCCGACACGACCGTTACCGCGCTGCGCCGGATGGCCTCCACGCGCCTCGACCTGGTGGTGGCGGCGGGCTTCCTGCAGGCCGACGCCATCAACACCGTCTCGGCTGAGTTCCCGAACGTGAGCTTCGTGCTCATCGACGAGGTGGCAACGCCGCGCCCTAACGTGCGCAGCGTGCTCTTCAAGGACCAGGAGGGCTCCTACCTGGTGGGTTACCTGGCGGGCACCATGAGCCAGACGGCCACGGTGGGCTTCGTTGGTGGCATGGACGTGCCGCTCATCCGCAACTTCGCGCAGGGCTACGAGCTCGGCGTGCGCGCCGCCTGCCCCGAGTGCCGCGTGATCGTGGACATGGTGGGCGACGACTTCACCGCCTGGGACGACCCCGAGACCGCGTACGGCCTGGCCGCCTCGCACCAGCAGCAGGGCGCCGACATCATCTTCGCCGCGGCCGGCGCTTCTGGCATGGGCGTCATCGAGTTCGTCAACGAGACCCGCTGCTACCGCCCCGTTGGCGGCCTGCGCACCACCCCCCTCACGGAAGCCGTGGCCGGCGCCACCAAGGACGCCGCTTACGCGGCCGCCTGCGCTGCGGGTACCCAGCCGCTCTTCTTCATCGGTGTGGACTCGAACCAGAACTACCTGGGCGACATCGATGGCGACCCGACCACCATGAACCATGGCCTCACGAGCATGCTGAAGCGCGTGGACGTGGCCGCCTACAACGCCGTTTACGACACGGTGCGCGGCACGTTCAGCTCGGGTCTGATGGAGCTGGGGGTTGCCGAGGACGGCGTGGGTTACGCCGTGGACGAGTACAACCAGGCCCTGATACCCGAGACCATCCGCAACGTGCTCGATACGGTGCGTGAGACCATCATCAGCGGCCAGGTTGTGGTGCCCGACTACCGCACGCAGAACCCCTAGTCGTCTCTAGTTGGGGCGACCGCCCTTGGGCGGCTCGTCTCGGCCCGTGCCCTGTGATCTCGCGCCCGGTTCGCGCTTGCGCCCCCGCGCCCAGCCGATCAGCGCCACGCCGCCGCCCATCATGGCGAGCGGCACCAACCAGCGCGCCAAGCCGCCGCCGGGGTCGTTAGCTAACAGGGTGATGCCAGCCCACACCAGCGCGGGCCAGAGAGCCCAGCGGCCACCGCCTTTCTCCCGTGGGATGAGGTAGATGTACGTGAACGTGGCGGTCATGCCCAGCAGGAAGATGCTGCCGCCGTCCCAGTGCGGCAGTAGCGTGTCGACGCCCGCCACCAACGCGAGAGTGGTGAACACCCCCGCTGGGATGAGCGCCCAGCCCATGCGTTGACGGCCCTGAGGTGAGTACCAGTACACCAGCATGAACGCGAGCGCGGCGAAGCCTAGGAAAACGGGCCCAGCGAGGCGCGTGAGGGTGGCGGTGGCCATGATGCCGATCACGCCGTGCACGCCTATGCGCCAGCCGAGCGGAACGCGGCCCTCGAGCGTGCGCCACAAGAAGCTGGCCAACAGCACGTAGCCGGTCAGCCAGACGAGCTCCACGAACACGTTGCCGGGCGCGAGCCGGGTGATGAGCATGAGCCCACCCACCACCAGCAGCGCCAGGCCGAGGCGGTTGGACTTCATGCGCGCGCCTCGCCCACTTGTGTCTTGAGCGGCACCCTTACCCGCACGGTGGCGCCCGCGCCGGGCGTGCTGTCTATCTCTAGCCAGCCTTCCAGGCCGGCCACGCGCTCGTGCATGGAGCGAAGCCCCAGGTGGCCCGGGTAGGAGCCCGTGGGGTCGAAGCCCACGCCATCGTCCTCAATGACCAGCTCTAGGAACCCCTGGGCGCCCTCCTTACTACGGTCGCTGCCGGCGGGCCCTAGGCTCCTGCCCAGGACCTCGCTGCCGTCCTCCATGACCGTATCGGCTGTGACCGTGACCTTACTGGCGCTAGCGTGCTTGGTGACGTTATGGAACGCTTCCTGCGCCACCCGCAGTAGCACCTGCTTGGCGGCGAACGCCAGCTCAGGTTCGGGGCCCAGGTTGCGGTTGGTGACGAGGCCGTGGCGTAGCTCCAACCCGTCCAGCTGCCGGTGGAGGGCGCCCATCAGCCCCACCTCCGCCAACGCTTCGGGCCGCAGCTCGAAGATGAGAGCGCGCATCTCGGTGAGCGCCGCCTCGGCCAGCTCGATGACGGTGTCTAGTGCTGCGCCGGAGCGCGTGGCCCCCTCCGGCAGGTGCTTCTGAGCCGCGTGCGCCGTGAGCACCACTGAGTAGATGGCCTGGCTCACCGAGTCGTGCAGCTCGCGCGCTAGGTGGCGGCGCTCCTCGTCGGCCGCCTCGTCGCGCGCCAGGTCGTAGAGCCGCGCGTTCTCCAGCGCCACGGCGGCCTGGGCTGCCAGACCGCTGATCCAGCGGAGGCGCTCCTCGTCCCAGCCGCTAGCGGGCGGCGCTACCGCCTGTAGCACCCCCACCACCCTGTCGCGCACCCGTAGCGGTAAGGCGAGGGCGTCGCCCTCCACCACCGCGTGAGGTGCCACCTGTTCGGCGAAAGGTGGGCCCGCTTCCGGGCGGATGGTGGGCAACCCGGGCGCCAGGTCCTCCACCTCAGGCTGCTCGCCGCGCCGCACGAGCGTGATCAGGTGCCCTTGCGGATCTAGCTCGAGCACCTCCGCCCAGAGCGTGTGCTCCGACGCGATGAGCTGGTCGAGCACGGCCTCCAGCTGCGGGATCAGTTCGCTGGTGATGGCCACGGTGTTGGAGAGCTCGAGTAGAGAGCGCAGCTCGCTGGTGCGCGCAGCGACCTGCGCCTCGAGCCGGTCCTGGGCGCCGGTGATGCTGTCGGCCATCGCGTCGAACGAGCGCGAGAGTTCACCCAGCTCGGAGGGATCGGTCGAACCGACCCGCGCTGTGAGGTCGCCAGCGGCCAGGGCGCGGCTGGCTTGCGTGAGCTTGTTGATGGGCTCGATGAGCAGCGCGCGCGAGAAGGCGGTGGCGGCCAGCAGCGTCACGGCGGTGATGACCGCCAGGTTGATGAGGGTGCTGCGCAGGATGGCGCCCACCGTGGCCCGGTCGACCTCGGCTAGCGCCTGCCCAACGGAGCCAGGGTCGCCCGGCAGGGGCGTGGCGTCGAGGCCCACCGCGTCTATACCCACCGCGGCGAGCGCACGCCAGAGGAGGATGGCGGTGGCGGCCGCCAACACGAAGACGACGCCCAGCAGAAGGAGCGTCAATCGCGACGAGAGGCGTTGGTGCCAGCGCAGTTCGTCCGAGACGGACTCAGGGCTCACGCACCACCCACCCCTCGCGTATGGCGTGCAGCGCGGCTTGGGTGCGGCTCTTGAGGCCGAGCTTGGAGAGCATGTTGGAGACGTGCGACTTGACCGTGGCCTCGCTGATGCCGAGCTGTTGAGCCACGCCCTTGTTACTGGCCCCCACCGCCACGAGCTTCAGCACTTCCATCTCCCGCTCGGTGAGCGCCTCCTTGACCTCCGGTGCCCGCACCTCGCGCACCAGACGTTGCTGGGCACGCGGATCCAAGCGCACCTCGCCGCGGGCGGCAGCGCGCACGGCTTCGAACAGCTCGTCAGGCCGCGTCTCCTTGAGCATGTAGCCGCTGGCGCCCGCTTCCACCACGTCGATGACCAAGCGGTCCTCGAGCACGCTGGTGAGGGCCACGACCTCCACGTCCGGATGGTCGCGGCGGATGGCGCGCGTGGCGTCCACGCCGTTCATGACCGGCATGAGCAGGTCCATGACCACCACGTCGGGCTTCAGCTCGGCTACGCGAGCGAGGGCCTCTTGGCCGTTGGCAGCCTCGCCAACCACTTCCAGGTCGTCCTCTAGGTCGAACGCCAAGCGCAAACCGCGCCTCACGACGGTGTGGTCGTCGACGAGCAGGATGCGGATGGGCGGTTGGTTGGCTTCTGTCATCTAACAACTCCGAAGTTGCGTGCGGTGGCTTCAGCGGGTGGCGACCTAGGCGGACGCTGTGGACCGCTTCGCTATGCGGCGCACGTTGCCTTGCGGCAAGCCTACCGGTAGCGCGGCCCGCTCGCCTCCACCTTTGGGATGAACCCGGTGCCCACCCGAAGGCGGATGGGATGACCACCTCCCTGCCGATGCGTGCTACCTGCCGGCGCCCGTACCTTGGTTTCAGCACGGCGAGGAGCCGAAAGGCGCGCCGAACCGCTAAAGCTTTCACACCGCTCTACATGGGAGGCGAGAATGAACGTATCGACCGACAACAACGGCGGGACCGAACGCGGCACCAACGGCAACCGCATGCTCCCCGGACTACTCCTGATAGGCCTCGGCCTACTGGTGCTCTTCACCAACCTGGGCCTCTCGATCGTCGGCAACCTGCTCACCGCCGCGATCTTCGGCGGCTTGGCCTACTACGTGTACCGCAACGGTGTGCGCACGGGGCGGCAGGGCATGCGCCTCCTGGCGATCCCGCTGGCGGGCTTGGCGCTTGTCACGCTCCTACCCGGCCGCGCTACGGGCGCGCTGTTCCTAGCGTTCATCGGTCTCGCGTTCGCGGTGGTGTGGCGCACGGATCAGAAGCGTTGGTGGGCCGTCATACCGGCCGGCGCCTTCGCCAGCCTGGCGGCCACCGCCGGTCTCAGCGGCCTGCCCGGCAACGTCGGTGGCTTCGTGTTCCTCGGCGGCTTGGCCGCCACCTTCTACGCCCTCACGCGCCTCCGGACGGAGCCGCAAGCGTGGGCCATCTACCCGGCGGCCGCCATAGGCGCCGTGGCGGCGCTGGCCCTGTTCGACGGCGGCGGCAGCTGGCTCTTCCCGATCATCCTGCTGGTGGCGGGTGTGGTGCTGCTCGCTCGCAGTGGCGCCCTGCAGATCCCGGGCTTGACCGACCTGTTGCAGCGCACCGGCAAAGCGCCGCGCCAGGAGGCTCCAACTACCCCGGTCGCCGTGGCGCCCGCTAGCGAGGTGCAGGTTGCCGAGGTAACGGTCGGCGAGGTGCAGGTTGCCGACGCACCGGTTGCCGACGTGCAGCTTGGCGAGATCGTGCCCACCACCACGGAAGCCGACCGGCCCGAGCCGGACGCGAAGGACGAACCGACCGCGTAACGATCCGGCCGCCGAGCCCGACCGGGTTAGTCGCCTGAAGCTCTTTCCGAACGCGCTCCGAACGAAGCAGCCGCGCTGGCCCGAAGGCCAAGCGCGGCTGCATTCTTACGGTGACGTTGCCTTTGCGGCGCTGCTGCCCTAGCGGCGCTGCTCGATGAGGGTGGGGGCGTCTGCGTTCAGCACGTAGAAGCGCTCGCTCTTGGTGAACTGCTCGCGGAACGCCTTCGCCTGGTCGTCGGTGGCGGTCACGGCGTCTACGTCGGCGCCCTGCTGCTCAGCGTCCCACTGCGCGAACATGGCCTCGGTCTGGCTCCGGTGAGCACGTAGGGCGTCGAGCTTCTTGGGCGCGTACGCCTCGATGTCGCAGGCCACGTGGGCGGGGCCGAGCTCCGCGAGGATCTCGTCGCGGTCGCCTATCGCGGAGGCGAGCAGCTGCGGGCGCTCTTGCACCGGCAGGCCGCGCACGGCCAGTACGGTGGCGTGACCCAGCGCGTCGTGGTCCGGGTGCACGCCGTAGCCGGGGTAGAAGGTGATGACGGTCGACGGCTTGAGTTCCTGGATGACCGCTCGCACCTGGGCAGCCACCTCGTGGGGGTCCTCGAACTCCACGCACTTGTCGCGCAGACCCATGAACCTCAGGCCGCAGCCCAGCACCTCGCAGGCGGCCTGGAGCTCCTTCGTACGCACGTCGCGCAGCGCCTCGCGGTTGGTGAAGGCGGGTTTGCCCATGCGGCGCCCCATGTCGCCGTAAGTGCCGCACAGGTAAGTGGCGGGCACCCCGGCGGCGGCAGCGCGGGCGAGCGTGCCGCCGGTGGAGAACGATTCGTCGTCCGGATGGGGGAGCACTACGAGGATGCCGCGCTCCTCGGTTGGGTCGAACGGGCGCGGGGTGGGGTCGTTACTCATCTTCGCCCCGCCCTTCACGGAACGGCGCGCCGGAGAGCTGGAGGGCCACCGTTAGTTGCCCCTCCACGTCGAGCCCCGCCAGCAGCAGCTCGCCGCGCTCGTTCAGCTCGTAATCGGTGAGGCCGTCGGCGTAAACCCAGCCGTCGGCCAGCTTGAGCCCAACGCGGTACGGGCCTGTACCGGTGACGGTGCCGCGCGTGTAGGTGACCTGAGCGTTGCGCACGAACGCGATGACGGGCGACTTCTTCTCCGGGCCGAACTTGGTGTAAGAGCCCGTGGTGGTCTCCAGGTGGAGGTACTGCGGCCGGTCCGTACGCTTGTCCAGCTCGGACTGCACCGCCTGCTTCTGTATGGGCGTCAAATCGGTTCCCTCCGTGGTTCGGGCGGCGGCGGCGCTCGTGAGCGCCAGCGGGGCCGGCCCGTGCGGACCGAAGTCCGGGGTCGCTGCCTGCCGAGTGTAACGCTGCCGCCGCGCTATCATCCCGCCATGTGCCCGAAGAGCGATACCCCGCACGTCCTGCGTTTGGACGAGATCCAGGCTGAACTGCGCCGCCAACAGCTCGGCGGTTGGCTCCTCTACGATTTCCGCCGCAGTAACCCCGGCGCTCAGGCGCTCATCCGGCCTCTGCTGGAGGGCAACACCGCCAGCCGGCGCGTGCTCCTCTTCATCCCCGCGGAGGGGCGTCCCACGCTGGCGGTTCACGCCATCGAGCGCGGCTCGCTCCGTGACGACCTGCCCGTGACCGTGGTCAGCTACGCCAGCCGTGAGGACTTCGATGGCACGCTGCGCACGATGGTCGGCGGCCTGAGCCGGGTGGCGATGGAGTACTCGCCTGGCGGCGACAACCCGTACATAGGCACGGTGGACGCGGGAACCATCGAGCGCGTGCGGGCCACGGGCGTGGAGGTGGTCTCCTCGGGCGACGTGGCGCAGGTTCTCGAGTTATGGAGTCAGCAGCAGCTCGACGATCACCTAACGGCAGCGGAGGGGGTCATCGCTGCTAAAGACGCGGCGTTCGCCTTCCTAGCTGAGCGGAGCCGGGCTGGTGAGCCCGTGACCGAGGTTGAGGTGCAGGAGCTCATCGAGGCCAACTTCGCGGCGGCTGGGCTGGTCACGGATAGCTCACCGAACGTGAGCTTCGGCGCTCATGCGGGCGACCCGCACTACCACCCACTGAAGGGTGTGCGCGACGCCAGCCTGCAGCCTGGCGACGTGGTGCTCATCGACCTGTGGGCGAAAGTGGACTCGCCAACAGCGCCCTACGCGGACGTGACGTGGATGGGCGTGCACGGTCAGCCCAGCTCTCGCCTGCTACAGGTGTGGGAGGCCGTGAAGGAAGCCCGTGACGTGGCGTTCAAGACCATCGCCGACGCTTACGCGGAGGAGCGCTGGCCCACCGGGGCGGAGGTCGACCGCGCCGCCCGCGCCGTGCTCGAGGACGCCGGCTTCGGCGCCGCGTTCACGCACCGCACCGGCCACAGCCTGGGCGTAAACGCCACGCACGGCTCGGCCGCGCACCTAGACGACTTCGAGACGGCCGACACGCGCCAGCTCATGCCGGGCCTCGGCCTCACCATCGAACCGGGCGCGTACTTTCCCGACCTCGGTGTGCGCAGCGAGATCTGTGTGTACCTGACCGAGGACGGCCCTCTGGCCACCACCGAACTGCAGAGCGACCTAGAGCTGCTGTGAGCGACCGGCCGGACACCCCGCTGGTGGTAGTGGGCGACTACGCCTGGGACGTGCTCATCCGCACCCGTTCCGAGCTGCTCCAGGGCGGCGACCTGTACGGCGACGTGGAGCTCGAGCCGGGCGGCAGCGCTGCCAACGTTGCCGTGTGGGCCAGTCGCTGCGGGCTGCCAACCAGCTTCGTGGGCAAGCTCGGGCGCGACAGCTTCGGGCAGTTGGCGCAAGACGAGCTGGCCGCCGAGGGCGTGAGCGCGCACTGGTCGTTCACCCACGAGCACCGCACGGGCGCCGTAGCCGTGTGGATCGACCACTCGGGCGAGCGCTCGATGGTGTCTGGCAAGGGCGCGGACCACTACCTCCTGCCCTCTGACCTACCGCGCGACGTTCTACGGCGGGCGGGGCACCTGCACCTCAGCGCCTGGTCGTTCTTCACCGACCCGCCGCGTGAGGCCGTGCGCGAAGCCGCGCGGCTGGTGGTGGCGGGCGGCGGCACCCTCTCGCTCGACCCGGGCTCGTTCCAGATGATCGACGAGATGGGGGTGGAGGCATTCATCGGCA
Source organism: uncultured bacterium (assembly GCA_964518275.1). Taxonomy (GTDB): domain Bacteria; phylum Deinococcota; class Deinococci; order Deinococcales; family Trueperaceae; genus JAAYYF01. The sequence goes on from CAZFFG010000018.1 coordinate 11,074, forward strand.
TGACTGCCGACCTGGGCGTGAACGTGCTCTTTCCCAACCTGGAGGAGGGCGAGATCCTGAGCGGCCGGAAGGACCCGCACGCCATAGCGGTGCGCCTGGCCGAGGTTTACCCGGGCGCCATGGTCATGCTGAAGCTCGACGACGAGGGCGCCTACCTGTACCACCACGGCGCGGGCCGGCACTTCCCCACCGCCGCCAAGCGCGTGGTCGACGCCACTGGGGCGGGCGACGCCTACGCCGGCGCGTTCCTAGCCAGCTGGCTCAGGGGCGGGTCGCCCGAGGTGGCGGCCGCGGGCGCGAACCGCCTGGCGGGCTGGGTGGTGGAGCGCATGGGCGCGCGTCCGAAGGGCGACGCGGAGCTGGCGCAGCTACTGAGCGCGGTGCGGTAGCGCGGGCGGGAGTCCCTCACGGCCCGCAGGCGCCATGGGGACGGCGTCGCCGCGGTAGTACACTCGCCTCACTATGGTTGAACTGGGTACAAGTATCGCTGCATCCGGCGGGACACGCTTACGGGAGCGCGCCGGTCGCTCGGTGGTGGTCGTGGCCGGCGGGCGGATCCCGTTCAGCAAGGCCGGTTCCGACTACCGGGCGCTGGTCTCTTACGACCTGGCGCGCATGGCACTGGCCGGTGTGCTGCAGAAGGCGCAGGTGGCCGGCACCGAGGTGGATCAGGTGGTGCTCGGCAGCGTCATCCAGAACGTGGCCACCAGCAACGTGGCGCGCGACGCCGCCCTGGCCGCTGGCGTGCCCGACGGGGTGCCTGCGCACACCGTTACGGTGGCGTGCATATCGGCTAACCGCGCCATCGCCGACGCGGCGTTGGCTATAGCCACCGGTCACGCCGACACTGCGCTGGCGGGCGGTGTTGAGATGCTAGGCGACGTGCCCGTGGGCTTCGACCGCGATGTGCGCAGGCGCCTCTTCGACAGCCGCCGCTACCGCGGTCTGAAGGATTGGGGCCCGTTCTTCAAGGGCCTGAAGCCGCGCCAGCTGCTTCCCCAGGCGCCCGCCATCGCCGAGTTCACCACCGGTGAGTCCATGGGGCAGAGCGCCGATCGCCTAGCTGCTCGCTTCGGCATCAGCCGCGAGGAGCAGGACGCCTACGCGCTGAGGTCGCATCAGGGCGCCGCCAAAGCCCAGGCCGATGGGCTGTTCGCAGGCGAGCTGGTGAGCGTCACGGTGCCGCCCAAGGGCGCCGTGGTGGCTGCCGATAACGGCGTGCGCGCCGACACGAGCATGGAGCAGCTAGCGCGCCTCAAGCCCGCCTTCGTGAAGCCGTTCGGCACCGTGACGGCCGGTAACGCTAGCCCCCTCACCGACGGGGCGGCGGCGGTGGTGCTCATGGCCGAAGAGGAAGCCGTGCTTCAGGGCCGCCGGCCGCTGGCGCGCGTGGTGGACTTCAACTTCGTGGCGCAGGACCCCGGCGACGAGCTGCTGCTCGGGCCCGCTTACGCGGCCCCGATGCTCCTCTCCCGCAACGGGCTCTCGCTCAACGACATCGACGTGATCGAGATCCACGAGGCGTTCGCCGGCCAGGTGCTGGCCGTTCTGGCCGCCTGGGCGTCAGACGAGTTCGGCCGCAAGCAGTTGGGCGCTAGCGGCGCGTTCGGCCAGGCCGACATGGCGCGCGTGAACCCGTGGGGCGGCTCCATCTCGCTAGGCCATCCGTTCGGTGCTACCGGCGCGCGCCTCGTGACGACCGCCGCGCACCGCCTGCACGTGGAGGACGGCCGCTTCGCTCTCGTAACCGCTTGCGCGGCGGGCGGGCAGGGCCACGCCATGCTCCTCGAGAGGATAGATCAGTGACACAGACCGGTAACAGCGGCCTGCGGGTCGAGCGCCGTGGCGACGTGGCGCTGCTCTGGATAGACCAGCCGGAGCGCAGCGTGGCGCTCCTCACCTACGACTTCCTGCGCGCGCTCGCCACCGCCATCGACGAGCTGGACGCGGACCAAGCAGTGGTTGGCGCAGTGCTTGCCAACGCAAAACCTGGCACCTTCCTGGCGGGCGCGGACGTCTCGTCCTTCCTGGAGTACGGCAACCCCGCCGAGGTGGAGGCCGCCATCCACGAGGGCAACGCCGTGCTGGCCCGTATCGAGACCTGGCGTAAGCCGCTGGTGGTGGCTGTGGACGGCGCCTGCATGGGCGGCGGAACGGAGCTGGCGCTGGCGGCGCGTTACGTGCTGGCGAGCTCCGACCCGAAGACCCGCTTCGGTCTGCCGGAGGTCCAGCTGGGTCTGCTACCGGGCCTCGGCGGTACCGTGCGGCTGCCCGAGCGTGTGGGCATGGAGCGGGCGCTAGACATGATGCTCACGGGCCGCAACCTGTTCGCTAAACCCGCGCGCAAGGCGGGGCTGGTGCACGCCGTCCATCACCGTGAGGGGCTGCTCGAAGCAGCGGTCGACGCTGCCAGACGCCTAGCGGCTGGTGACCTGAAGGTGTCGAAACCCAAACGCACCCTCAAAGCCACGCTGTTCGAGCGGACGCCCGTGCGCTCGCTGGTGCTCGACAAGGCCGGCCAGGAGGTGGCCAAGCGCACGCACGGTAACTACCCCGCGCCCGGTGCCATCCTCGAGGTGGTGAACACCTGGGCGCGGCAGGGACGCGAGGCGGGCCTTAACCTGAGCGCCAAGCGTTTCAGCGAGCTGCTGTTCACGCCGCAGGCGCGGGCGCTCATCCACCTCTTCTTCGCCCAGACGGCGGCGAAGAAGAACCCGTGGCACGCAGCCGCCAGGCCGGTGCAGGCGGTGGGGGTGCTGGGCGCCGGCCTCATGGGCTCCGGTATAGCGGAGGTGAGCGCCGCCAACGGCTTAGTTGTGTACCTCAAGGACCGCGACCTGGAGCTGGCCCTGAAGGGCAAGCATGCTGTGCACAAGGGCGTCAGTAGCCGCGTGGGCAAGGGGCGCACGGCCTTCGAGCGCGACCAGATAGTGGAGCGCGTGCGCGCCGTAGACAGCTACGAACCGCTGGCCGCCGCCGACGTGACCATCGAGGCCGTGCTGGAGTTGCCGGACCTGAAGCGCGAGATGGTGGCGCAAGTGGAGGCGGTGACCAACGAGGAGCACCTCTTCGCTACCAACACCTCCGCCATACCCATCGCCGAGATCGCCAGGGACGCCAAGCGGCCGGAGGCGGTGGTGGGCATGCACTACTTCTCGCCCGTGCCCAAGATGCCGCTCCTCGAGATAGTGGCCACCGAGCGTAGCGCCGACTGGGCGTTAGGCACCGCCTACGCGCTCGGGTTGAGGCAGGGCAAGACCGTGATCGTGGTGGGCGACGGGCCCGGCTTCTACACCACCCGCGCCCTAGGCGTGTACGTAGGTGAGGCGCTTAGGGCCTTACGTGAGGGCGCAGACCCGCTCGGGTTGGAGCGCGCGGTGGTGCAGTACGGCTTCCCGCTCGGGCCCCTCGCCATGACGGACGACGTTGGAATCGACGTGGGCGCCAAGATCCAGGACGTACTAGCGGAGGCGCTTAGGGCGCGTGGGTTGGAACCCGACCCAGCCAGCGCCGACCTGGCCGCCGCTGGTTACCTGGGTCGGAAGTCGGGTAAGGGCTTCTACCGCTACGACAACGGTAAGCGCAAGCAAGAGATCGACCCCGAGGCCGTCCGTTTGGCGGGCTTCCCGGCCACGCCGAGCGCGGCCGTGGAGAGCGGGCACGAGCTGGCTGAGCGGCTGGCGTTCGTCATCGTGCGCGAGGCGATCCTCTGCCTGGACGAGGGCATCCTTCGGAGCCCGGCGGCAGGCGACCTGGGTGCGGTGTTCGGTTTCGGTTTCCCGCCGTTCCGAGGCGGCCCGTTCTTCCTCGTCGATCAGATGGGCCCCGCGAACTTCGTGGCGCGCCTGCGCCAGCTCGAGGCGCGGCACGGTGCGCGCTTCTCGCCGCCCGCGTCGCTGGTGGCGCTGGCCGAGACCGGTGGCAGCTACTACGCGCCGGGCGCCGTTGGCGCCCCGCAGGCCGCGGCCGCCTCGGACGCCAGCGACCCGCCGCGAGGGTAACCACGGTGCCGAACGTGGTGGTGGTGGCGGCGCACCCCGACAGAGCGAGCTTCACGCTGGCGCTGGCGCGGGCAGCTGCCGGCGCTGCCGCCGCGCAGGGTGCCGATGTGACCCTCCACGACCTGTACGCCGACGGTTTCGACCCGCGCATGCCGGTCTCCGAGGTAGGCACCACCCTGTTCGCCGATGAGCTAACGGCGCGCTACTCGCGAGAGGTGCTAGCGGCAGACGTGCTGGTGGTGGTTCACCCGGTGTGGTTCTTCCACGTGCCGGCCATCCTGAAGGGCTGGGTAGACCGGGTGCTGCGCGACGGCGTGGTTTACGAGCTCGGCGCCGGCGGTAAGAGCGCCGGGTTGTGGCGGGTGAGGTCTGCACTGGTCGTTAACTCTGCTAACAGTCCGGAACAGGCGGAGGGCGGTCTGGGGGACCCTGTCGGTCGCTTCTGGCGCGACGTGGTGCTGGGGCCGGCGGGCGTGCTAGACGTGCGTCGGGTGCGCTGCGCGAAGGTGCTCGGGAGCTCGGTCGGGGAGCGCGAGGCGTGGCTAAGCGAGGTTCGCGAGGCGATGGTGGAGACGTTGGGGGCTGGGGGTTGAAGAGGCTGGGCGGTTACGTGATATACCCTCGGACACCATGACGCCGGCTTCCATCTCCGATTACATCCTCCGGACGTTCGAAAACGTTGAGGTGGCCTCCGCATACGGTGACCTGTTCTTCTTCTACAACCCGTCTGAGGGCGGGCCGAACGAGATCTACTTCGCCACCGTGAAGGCCTCCGACAACGACCTGGACAGGGCCTCGGGCCTAGACCGTCTGGGGGCGTTCCGCTTCAACATGGGGGTTAGGCGCGCCACGTTCGTTGGTCTGTTCGGCGCCAGCCGGTCGGCTGACGCGCAAGGCGGTTTGGCGCAAGGCTACGACTACGGTGAGGTCAACACCTTGCTGCCGCACCCCGTGTACGGGGGCGCTAACTGGGTCTGCGTGCTCAACCCCACGGCAGCCACCTTCGAGGAGAAGATCGCGCCACTTCTGAAGGAAGCCTACGAGAGGGCCGTGTGGCAGTACCACAACCGGCGGCAGAGCCGCAGGGAGCCCTAGGCAACGCCTGGAGCTCGTGGCCGCTAGCCGATCAGTCGTCGGTGCGCACTACCGCTATGCGGGTCACGCCGACCTCGATGCAGCCGACCAGGAAGTCGTTGAGGCTCACGTCCATCGCGCTAGCGGTAGTGGCCGCCGCGCGGTGGAGCTCTGGCGGCAGGCGTAGCAGGATGCGGCCCGAGAAGGGCTTAGCCGGTTCGACCCCGCGAGTGGCGCAGTCGAGTAGGTAGGCGTCGACCGCCGCGTGGAACTCCTGCCGCAACTGGCGCACGCTGGTGGCGCTGAACCGTATCTCGTCTTGGAGGTCCACCACCTCACCGCGTAGCACCCCGGCGTCGTCGTCGTAACCGACCTTGGCGGTGTAACCCTTGTGCCGCATGGTGCCCGGTTTGTTGCTGCGCGCCGGCCTAGCCGCTGCGCTGCCAGGCCGGCGTGGCCGGCCCGCGCCACGGCCGCCGGGTCCGCCACCGCCATGACCGCCGGTGCCGCCGCGCCCGGTGCTGGCCGGGCGAGAAGCCGTCTTATCGGTGGTGTCGGTAGCAGCCTGCTGGCTGGTCGGTCTTGAGCGCATGGTTGGTGACCTTTCGTCGTTCTGGGCGAGCTCAGCGCCCTCTAGCGCAAAATAGTATCAGGAAACGATATCGCATACAACGCTGATCTGGCGAGCGCCCTAGGATCCCGCGGCGTGTTGTGGGGTTCCGCGGGGCGCTGGGCTCGAGCCGGTTTCGGGCTTCGCATACATTGTGATACTAGCAGATGGTACTGAATACGTTCCAGGGTCGAACATGCGGTCTCCAACGGCCCGCGCGCTCTCCCGGCAGGCTGCTAAGCTTCGGAGAAGACAACGGAGCGGTAGCAAGCGGCCTGTAGCGGCCGTCGGCGAACGAAGGAGTTATTCACGATGAACAGCGAACCCATACGGGTCTGCCTCACCGGCCCCACCGGCTGGGCGGGCTCCGAGCTGGCCAAAGCCATCGGGCGGCAAACGGACATGCAGTTGGTGGCCGGCGTCACGCGGACTCACGCGGGCAGAAGCCTGAGCGCAGCGCTTGGTGACGACGCTCCGGCGGCACCGCTCTACGCCTCCGCGGCCGAAGCGCTCGAGGTGCAGTGCGACGTGTTCGTTGAGTACGCTCACGCCAGTGTGGCCAAAGCCAACGTTATGGCCGCCCTGAACGCAGACGCTCACGTGGTCATCGGCTCCTCGGGCCTCACCGACGAGGACCTGGCTGAGATCCACGAGTTGGCTCAGGCGAGAGGCAAGGGTGTGCTAGCTGTTGGCAACTTCGCTATCACCGTGGTGCTGCTTCAGAAGTTCGCCGAGATGGCCGCCAAGGTTCTTCCTGAGTGGGAGGTCATCGACTACGCCTCCGCCGCGAAGGTCGATGCGCCCAGCGGTACGGCTCGCGAGCTGGCGAGCCGACTGGCGGCTGTGCGGGCGCCGCAGCCAAGCAACGCCGTCGACGCCACGGTTGGGCCCCGCGAGGTCAGGGGTGCCACCCTCGGCGGGGCGCAGGTGCACTCGGTGCGGCTGCCGGGGTACGTGATCGGGGTCGAAGCGCTCTTCGGCATGCCAGATGAGCGTCTTACCATCAAGCAAGAGAGCGGCAGCAGCGCCAGGCCGTACGTGGACGGCGCACTGTTAAGCATCCGGAAGGTCGGTACCTTCACCGGCCTGCGAAGGGGTCTAGATACGGTGCTCGATATCTGATGGCAGGTTCCATACGGGTTTACGACACGGACGAGACGGCGGCGCTGCTGCCGTACCCGCAGCTGGCCGCCGAGATCGGCACCACGCTGCAAGACACCAAGGCTGGCCGGGTCAGCGCTCTCGAGCGCGCTACGGCCAGCTTGCCGGGCGACGGTACGTTCCTGCTGATGGGCGCAGCCGATCAGCGGCTGGCCATCGCTAAGGTGGGCGCCGTGCACCCAACCAACACCGCTAAGGGGCTGCCCACCATCATCGCGTCGGTCATCGTCACCGACGCCACCAACGGTCAGGTGAGGGCGCTACTCGACGGGGCGATGGTGACGGTGCGCCGCACCGCCGCGCTCTCCCTCTACGGCGCCATGCAAGTTGGCGCCACCGCGGGCACCGTGTTCATGGTGGGTGCGGGCGCGCAGGCCACGGGTCACCTCGAAGCGCTACATGCTGGGCTCGGCATCGGCCGGCTCTACGTCTCTAGCCGCACACCCGCACGGGCGCAGGCGGTGGTAAAGCGGGCGCGCGAGCTCGGCGTGCCGGCTGAGGTGGTCGAGGGCTCGGCTGCTGCGCTTGAGCACGCGGCCGCCGCCGACCTCATAGTCACCACCACCAACAGCCGCACCCCGGTCCTTCCCGACGAGCTGGCTGCGCGCCTGAAGCCCAGCGCCACCATCGTGGCCGTGGGCGCCTACCGGCACGACACCGCCGAGATCCCGCCTTCAGTGGTGGCCGCCTGCGACGTGGTGGTAGACACCATGGCCGGCGCCGAGGAAGAAGCCGGTGACCTCATCCAGGCGGCCGGCGCCGGCGTGTGGTCGTGGGAGCAGGCGCGCGAGCTGATGGACCTGCTCGGCGGCTTCGAGCGGGCGGGCAGGCCCGTGCTCGTGAAGACGGTGGGGCACTCGATGTGGGACCTGGCCGCGGCGCGGCTGGCTGTGCCGCCTGCCTGAGCCTGGCCCGCACGGTAGTGAAGGCGGCGGCCCGTCGTGACAGGTCTCAACACGGCGGGCCGCCGCCCTAAGCGCGGTACGTCTCGTTACCTGCGCGCTGCCGCGATCTCCTCCAGCTGCGCCACGTAGCCCTCCAGCACGGCGAACGCCTTCTCGATGGGCGCGGCCGTGGTCATGTCTACCCCCGCCTTCCTCAGCTGCTCCACGGGCTCCTCGGCCGAGCCGGTGTGGAGGAACTCGAGGTAACGTTCGGCCGCGCTGCTGTCGCCGCGCTCGTAGCCTGCGCGCACGTCCGCCGCCAGCGCCGCCGCCGCGGAGATGCCCGCGGCGTACTGGAAGGTGTAGAACGGCACGTAGAGGTGCCCGAAGGTAGCCCAGGTGACGCCGGTGCGGTCGTCGACCTCGATGGCGTCGCCGTAGCCTTCCTGGAAGAGCCGCCTCTGGATGGCGTTCAGCTTCGACGCGGTGAGACCCTCGCCCCGCTCCACTGCCTCGTGAACCTCGAGCTCGAAACGCACCAACGTGGGCATGATGAAGAAGTAGCGGTGGAAGTTGTAGAACGCCTCCTCCAGTAGCGCCAGGCGCTCCTCAGCGGTGGTGAGCTGCTCGAGCAGGTAGGGCCGCATGAGGGCCTGGTTGAAGTTGGAAGCGGTCTCGGCCACCATCATGGCGTAGCCCGAGTTGGCCAGCGGCTGGCGCCGCTCTAGCAGCAGCGAGTGCATGGCGTGACCCAGCTCGTGAGCCAGGGTCGACAGCGACTCGAGGCCGCCCTGGTAGCTCATCATGATATAGGGCTGGCCGCGGTAGGCGTGGGCGCAGAAGGCGCCGTCGCGCTTGCCCCGGTTCGGGTACACGTCCACCCAGCGCTCCTCCTCGAGGCCGCGCTTCAGGATGCTCACGTACTCCTCGCCCAGTGGCGCCATGCCCGCCACCAGCCACTCCACAGCCTGTGGATAACTCACCTTGGGCGGCGCCTTCGATAGCGGCGCGAAGATGTCGTACTCCTTCAGCTCCGTAACGCCCAGCAGGTCGCGCCGCGCCCGCCAGTAGCGGTGCCACACGCCCAGGTTCTTGGTGAACACGTCCAGCACGTTCGTGAGCACCTCGCGAGGGACCTCGCGCGGGGTGAGCTGCTCCTCCACAGTGCTCGGGTAGCCGCGCACCCGCGCGCTGAAGACCGACTCCTTCACGCGGCCTAGGTAGAGCTCCGTGATGGTGTCCTGATGCGCGAGGAAGCCGTCCGTGTAAGACGTATGCGCGCGCTCGCGGAGCTGCCTGTCGGGGGAGACGAGCAGGGCGGCGTACGTGCTGCGCGCCACCTCGTGCTCGGCCCCAGTAGCGTCGGCCACCTTCCTGAACGGCAGCTCGTTGTTGGTGAGGCTGTTGTAGGCGCGACCGGCGGCGCCCAGCGCGTCGCCCGCCAGGCTCAACACTTGCTCGACCTCGAGCGAGCGCACGTGCGGCCGGCTCGCCTCCAGGCGTGCGAAGTAGCGCTCGAGGTACGTGAGACGCGGCTCCGCGCTCATGAACCCTTCGACCTTGTCGGCACCCAGAGCCAGCAACTCGGGGCGCATGAACGCCAGGCTGGCGGCGGCTCGGTTACCAAGCGCCTGGAAGCGGCCGGCGCGGGCGCGCGCCTCCTGATCGCCCTGGTCGACAGCGACCGGCATGTTGGCGTAGATACCCAGCTTCTGCAGCGTGGCCATGGCCTGCCAGTAGAGGTCGAAGAAGTCGGCCAGGGTGGCTGGCGACTCGCCGAGACGTCCCTGGTAACTGGCTAGCTCCTCTAAGTTGCTGCCTAGGGCATCGAAATCGGCCTGGAACGCGGCCTCGTTCGGGTAGGTTGCCGCCAGGTTCCAGGTGTAAGCCGGGTCAAGCTCGGCGCGTGTCGGTAACGGTCTGGGCGTGGACATGGCACCGATTGTACCGGCGAGGCCGGCAGGCGCGGATCGCCGATCGGACCCAAAGCAGCGCTGGTGCCGGCGCTTGCTTACGCGGCGGCTCGAGTGGTGCGGGAAGCACACGCACAACAAACCCCTGGGGGTATATTGCGCGCATGGCTACTCAAGAGATAACCATCGACAACCTCGACGCCACCATCGACAACAACGACATCGTGTTCCTCGACTTCTGGGCTGGCTGGTGCGGGCCGTGCCGCATGTTCGCCCCCGTGTTCGAGAAGGCGGCCGAGAAGCACACCGACATCGTCTTCGGCAAGATCGACACCGAGGACCAACAGGAGCTGGCCGCCGGCTTCGGCATCCGCTCCATCCCCACCCTAATGGCCTTCCGGGAGAACATCCTCGTCTTCTCGCAGCCCGGCGCCCTGAACGGCGCGCAACTCGAGCAGGTCATCGAGGCTGTCAAGGGCCTCGACATGGAAGACGTGAGGGCCAAGGTGGCCGCGCAGATAGCCGAACAGGAAGCGCAGCAGGCCTCGCAGCAGGCGGGCTAAGGGTGGAGGAGACGCTCCCAACCGTCGACCCGGCGGCCGAGCGCCGCATCCTCAACCGGCTGCGCCGCGCTAGCGGTCAGCTGAACGCGGTCATCAGCGCCGTGGAGGAGGGTAGGCCCTGCCGCGACGTCATCACGCAGCTGGCCGCGGTCTCCAGCGCGCTGGACCGCGCCGGCTTCGCCATCCTCAGTAACGCCATGCAGGAGTGCATAGCGGCGCCGGAGCAGGCGCTCGCCAACGAGGGGCTCACCACGGAAGAGGTCGAGAAGCTGTTCCTCATGCTGGCCTGACGCGCTGCTGGCTAGGCACGATGCTGGCCTGACACGGCGCACGTTCACCAGGCTCGAACCCTGCGGGCGGCGTGGGGGCCCTAACTAGCCCGGCGCGCCAGCCAGATCACGTGCCGCGCGCCGCGCTTACCGAAAGCGCGCGCTTGGGTGACCTTGGTATCGAACCCGGCGCGCTGGAGGCGCCTAGTGAACTCCGAGCTGGGGAAGGCGGACCACACGGCCAGCACGCCGCCCGGCTCGAGCGCCGCGTGAGCGCGCTGCAGGCCGGCCGCTGAGTAGAGCGCCTCGTTCTCGTCGCGGCTCGTGCCCTCAGGCCCGTTGTCGGTGTCGAGGAGCACGAGGTCGTAGCGGCGCTTACCCCCCAACAGTTCCCCCACGTCGCCAACGTGGACGCTCACGCGCGGATCTTGCAGCGGCTCGCCCGCCAGCCCGCCCATGTGCTCGCGGTTCCAGCTCACCACGTCGGCTAGGAGCTCGGCTACCGTGACCCGGGCGCCGGCCTCGAGCAGGTCGAGCGCGGCCCGCAACGTGAACCCCATGCCGAGGCCACCTATGAGCACCGTACGGGGCGGGCGCCCCAGTGCGGTAACCGCGCGCTCGGCCAGCAACCGCTCGGAGGAGTTCTGCCTGCTGTTCATCAGCTCCGTCATCGCCCGGCCCGGCTCGGTGATGCGCAGGGAGAACTCGGGCGGTTTGCCGTCTAGGTCCCTGCGCCACAGGGTGAGCACGACGTTGCCGCCGAGCGAGGTGGAGCCGACTTGATGCCAGGGGATCATGGGTGCCTTACCAACAAAAAAACGCGCTTTCCGCGCGTTCGATGGTGATAATTATAGGCCTTTATGCGTTATTCGTCAAGATTATCCGCCGGTGTGGTCCCAAACGGGATCCTCGTGCTGGTGTGAGCGCCCACAACGTAAGGAGCGCGCCTCCTCATAGGGGCGCGCTCCTTGTTAGCGGGTGCGGTTCAGGTCAGCGGTGGTCGGGACGCGAAGTGGCGTCTGTAGATGCGGGCAGTACCGGCACCTGCAGCGCGTACGACGGGATGGTGCCCTCGAGAGCTTCGTAGAAGGCCATGATGTTGTCCACGTCCTCCTCGGAGAGCTCGCGGCCGAGCTGCACGCGCGCCATGATCTGCGTGGCGTCGCGCAGGTTCCACACGGAGCCGTCATGGAAGTACGGGTAGGTGCGGGTGATGTTGCGCAGCGAGGGGACCTTGAAGACGTACAGGTCGGCTTCGTTGTGGGTCACGGCGAAGCGGCCGACGTCCATGGCCATGGTGGGCGAGTCGATGGTCACGAAGTCGCGGGTGGCTTCCCAGTACGACTCGGTGACACCGAAGCGTTGCATCTGGTTGCCGCCAAGCGCGACACCGCTATGGCAGCCCGCGCAGCCCTGCTGGATGAAGGTCTGCAGACCGGCCTTCTCCTGATCGGTGAGGGCGTTCGCGTCGCCGAGGAGGTACTCGTCGAAGCGCGAGGGGGTCACCAGGGTGCGCTCGAAGGCGCCGATGGCGTTAGCGATGTTCACGTAGTTGAGGGGTTCGTCCTGACCCGGGAAGGCCAGATCGAACAGCTCGCCGTACACGGGCATGGAGGAGATGCGGTCTACCGCGAAGCCATCGTTGGGGATACCCATCTCGATCGGGTTGAGGATCGGGCCCTGAGCCTGCTCCTCAACGTCCACGGCGCGGCCATCCCAGAACTGCGAGGAGTGCAGGGCGGCGTTCAGCGCGGTGGGGGAGTTACGGGGCCCCTGTACCCAGCCGTGCCCGGTGGAGGTCTCCAGGTTATCTACCCCGTAGGTGGCGAGGTTATGACAGCTGTTGCAGGAGAAGACGCCGGAGAGCGAGAGGCGCGGGTCGTACCAGAGCATCTTGCCCAGTTCGACCTTCTCGGCGGTAACTGGGTTGTCGGGGTTCTCTACCACGTCGGGAACGGGGGCGAACAGCGCCTGAGCGGTGCGTTGCAGTTGGTCTGGCTCCTGAGCGGCCGCCAGCGATCCGACCGCTAGCGCTCCTAAGGCCAGCGCGAGAACGAAAGGAACGCGTAACCGAGTGAACATTTGACCTGCCTTCCCGTGGCTTGATAGCCACATCGCACACCAAACTAACTCCGGTTCCTAGTTCAGGGCATGGGACGTCTGTCCCGTCTCTCACGTGAAAAAACCTGCCATAGCTCTACGCTGATATGGTATCTCGCGACCTTCCGAGCCGCAAGAGTCCTTATATTGGGCCATCGTGAGCATCCTGATCATTCTGGTCCTCATCCTGCTCAATGGGCTCTTCGCCATGGCCGAGATAGCGGTAGTGTCGGCCAACAAGCTGCGGCTGCAACAGAAGTCCGAGGCGGGTAGCCCGGCCGCCACCCGCGCGCTGCACCTAGCGCAGAACCCCACGGTCTTCCTCTCCACCGTCCAGATCGGCATCACGCTCGTGGGCATCTTCAACGGCGCCTACGGTGCCGCCACGCTCTCCGGGGCGCTGGCGCAGCTGCTGGCGCGAGTGGGGTTCCTGGCGCCCATCGCCGAGCCGCTCGCGTTCGGGCTGCTGGTCGTGCTCATCACCTACCTGTCGCTGGTGGTGGGCGAGCTGGTGCCTAAGCGCATCGCCCTCGCCAACCCGGAGGGGGTGGCTATGGGGGTTGGCGGTCTCATGACCGGCCTCGCCCGCGTCACGCGGCCGCTCGTGCAGTTCCTGGGCGCCTCCACCAACCTGCTGCTCAGGCTGCTGCGGGTGCCCACCACGAACGAGGAGGCCATCACCGACGAAGAGATCGACATGGTGATCGCGCAAGGCCTCCGCGCCGGCGTGATCGAACCTGCCGAGCAAGAGATCATCGAGAACGCCTTCTGGCTCGGGGAGAAGCGCGTGAACGCCATCATGACCCCGCGCCACGAGCTCTCGTGGCTCGACCTCAGCGCCATCGACACCGACGTGCTCGAGCTCGTACGCGAGGAGCCGCACGGGCGCTACCTCGTGTGCGACGGCGACATCGACAAGACGGTCGGCTACGTGGCCATCAGGGACCTGCTCGAGACGGTGCTGGAGGGCCGCAAGATCGACCTGCGCGCCTCGCTCCGCAAACCCCTACTGATCCCGGAGACCATGCCGATCCTCGCGCTGCTGGAGGAGTTCCAACGCAGCAGCGTGCACATAGCTGTGGTGCTCGACGAGTACGGCGGCGTGGAGGGGCTCGTGACCCTCACCGACATCCTGGAGGAGTTGGTGGGCAGCTCCATGGTGGCCGGAGAGGGAGAGCTGGCCGAGGTGGAGGTGCTGGGCGAGGCGCGCTGGCGCGTGAGCGGCGGCACGCACATCGACGACGTGCTGAAGATCCTCGACCTGTCAGACGACGTGCTGCCTAACGACCCCGGCTACCACACGCTGGGTGGCTTCATGGCCGAGAAGCTCGGCCGCGTGCCGCAGGCGTTCGACGAGGTTGTGTGGGCCGGCTACGGCTTCCACGTGGAGTCCATGGACGGTCTGCGCGTGGATCAGGTAGAGATCTACAAGCGGCCCGAAGAGCTGGTGGACGAGCCGGGCGACGGTTCCAACGAGTGACGTAATGGGCTCGCGGCTCGAGGCGGGTCCGTTAGCGCGTTGCGAGCGGTTGTTGGGTGGAGCCTCGGCTTCAGCTGGCGCCGCTGAACAGTTCCGCGAAGCGCTCCGCGAAATCCGCTCGGCCCTCGCCTATCTCATCCCGTGAGAAGCCGCCCTTAGCTAGGTCCTCGTCCTCGACTTGCTCGAGTAGAGCGTAGAAACCGTTCGCTGCATCGGCGGCTTGGAGGCGCTCCTCCGCTGAGCCTGCTCGCTCCAGCCACGTGAACAGGGCGGTCTCTGCCTCCGCGAACTCGCCGCGCTCCGCTTCGTAGCGCACCAACCGCTCGAACCTCTCGACCGGCCACTGCTCCTGCGGAACGTGCTGCACGAGCTGATCCACGCGCTCCTGCAGGTCGGGCTCGCCGAGTTGAGCGGCGCCGGCTTCGAGAAGGATGTCAAGCGCAGATTCGCGCATGGCGTAGGCGCTGGCCGAGCCCTCGCCGGCATAAGCCGCCACGATGGCGGCTTCAGTTGAGAGGAGCGCGCCCAGAACGTAGGCGCGTTCGGCATGAACCGATCCTGCGCTGCGCATCACGTCTAGCAGGTCCTCGGTGCCGAGACGATGGATCAGCGCTCGGCTGGTGCCCAGGTTGGCTAGGTACAAGCTGTCGAGTTCCTGTTCGGCGGCCTCGAACTCGGGCGCTGTTATGGCTTGGGCGGTACGGTCCGTGACCAGCCGCGCCAGCATGGCGGCGATCTGCTGGATGGTGCGCTGTATGAGTTCATCGCGTATGGGCACGCGCTTAGGTTAAGACATCGAGCCGCGAATCGTCGGTGGATAGGCGGTCGCTTCTCCGGAGCGGTGGCGCGTCAGCCAACGCGCGGCTGCGGGCGACCGCACCCACCGGAGCGGGCCGTAACGCTCGGTAAGCTGGTGCATGGCCCTCACGACCGTCCGCCTGCCCGAACGGCAACCCGAAGCCGGGTTCCCCGCCAACCTGCCGCTGCTGGCGGGTGCGCCGGAGGTCGAGCTCGACGCCGGGGTGACCATCTTCGTTGGGGAGAACGGTAGCGGCAAGAGCACGCTACTGGAGGCGCTAGCCTTGGCGACCGAGGTGCCCACCGTTGGCAGTAACGACGACGCTCAGCTCGATAGCACCCTGAGCCACCTCATGCCCTTGGCGGACGGTCTGCGCCTCACGTGGACGCAGCGGAGCCGCCGAGGGCTCTTCATGCGTGCGGAGGATTACTTCGGTTACGTGCAGCGCCAGCGTCGGATGGTGCGGGAGCTCCGCCAGGAAGCTGAGCGCGTGGCGGCTGAAGCCGAGGGGCAACACGAAGGCGAACGCCGGCGCCGCATGGGCCCGTACACTGGCTCGGCCGCGGCCATGGACGCCCGTTACGAAGGCGACCTGGACGCCCGCTCGCACGGGCAGTCGTTCCTCGCGTTCTGCAAAGGACGCTTCACCGGCGCGGGGCTCTACCTGCTGGACGAGCCCGAGGCGGCCCTCTCGCCCGTGAGCCAGCTCGCGTTCCTCGCGTTAGTGAAGGCCACGGTGGAGCGCGGCGGGCAGTTCGTGATGGCCACGCACTCGCCCATGCTGATGGCGTACCCAGGGGCGCTCATCTACCAGCTAGAGGGCGCTAGCATCGTGCGGACGCCGTACGACGAACTGGAGCACGTGAGGACGATGCGGGAGTTCCTAGGGGCACCGGAAGCGTTCACGAGGCATATCTGAGGGAAGCGCGAGGAAAGCGCTAGGAGAGCGCGCTCGACTCGCCCTTCCAAGCGCGGTTTCTTACTATCCTTGAGCGCATGGCACTATCCGACATCGAACTGCGTGTGCTTGGCGCGCTGACGGAGAAGGAACGAGTGACCCCCGACTCCTACCCGCTCACCACGCAGTCCCTCGTGACCGCCTGCAACCAGAAGACGAGCCGTGACCCGGTCACCGATTACCACCTGCAGGAGATCAACGAAGCGCTTCAGAAACTGCGCGACAAGGGCCTCGTAGGTACCCGCCAGGAGGTCACGGACCGCGTGCCCAAGCACGACCATCGGTTGTACAACGCACTAGACGTGAACGTGGACGAGCTGGGGCTCCTCAGCGTGCTCATGCTGCGCGGCGCGCAGACCGCGGGCGAGCTCCGCACCCGCACCGACCGTTACCGGCTGAGCCTCCGCAGCCTGCCAGACTACGAGGCCTGTCTGCGGGCGCTGTCCGAGCGCAACGTGCCGCTGGTTCAGAACGTAGGCCGTGCGCCCGGCCAGAGCCAGGACCGCTGGAAGCACACGCTCGGTTTCGACGAGGACCGCCTCCAGCCGCGCGTGCGTAGGCCGGAGGGTACCGCTGGTGCTGTGAGCGCTGCCCCCGTCACGCAGTCGCAGGCTGCGGGTAGCGGTGCGCCCAGCGAGATAGGCGAGCTGTTGCGGCGGCTGAACGCGCTGGAGGAGAGGGTAGCCGCCCTCGAGGCCGAACTGGGCCTCTGAACGGCGCGGCAACGACCAGGCTCCTAAACGACCGCGCGCGCCAGGATCGCCCGCACCTCCTTGTCGCTGGTCTGATCGAAGCTGCGGTACCACTGCCCCACGCTCCCGAACCGTTCGGGTGTGGCTGGGCACACGAGATCGTCTACCAGCTGTTCGAGCTGGCGGGCCGCGTCTGGGCTCGCAACCGGCACCGCCAGGGTTACGTGGCTGGCGCCCGCCTGGCGCAGCGCTTCGATGGCGGCGCGCACGGTGGCGCCGGTGGCCACACCGTCGTCTACGACGATGACCCGCTTCCCACGCACGTCGAGTGGTGGTCTGAGGCCCCGGTACTCGCGCTCACGCCGCGCCAGCTCCGCCAGCTCCCGCGCCCTAACCGCTTCTAGCGCCGCCGGCTGCACCCGCAACGAGCGAACCAACTCCTCGTTAATCACCTCCACGCCCCCGCTGGCCACCGCGCCGAGAGCGAGCTCCTCGCGACCGGGCATGCCGAGCTTCCGCACCACCAGGACGTCTAGCGGCGCCTCTAGGGCGCGCGCTACCTCGTAAGCCACCGGCACCCCGCCCCGGGGCAGGCCCAGCACCAGCGGGGCTGTACCCACCTGGTCGGACGGTCGCGCCGCCAGCGCTTGGGCGAGACGCCGCCCGGCGTCGGCCCTGTCGAGGTAGAGAGCTCCGTGCATTCAGTGTCCCTACTCCGCCAGCACCACCGGGTAGTCGGGATGGCCGGTGACGAGCAGGTCGGAACCGATGACCTCCACCTGGAAGTCCGGCAGCATGACAGCCTCCTCGAGGGTCGCGGCGCCGCTACCGCCGACGGGTCCCGGTGTGCCGCGGCCGCCGATGATGGTGGGCGCAACGAAGCACGCCACGCGGTCCACCACCTCGGCCCGTAGGAACTCCCAGGCGAGTTCCCCGTCGCACTCCAGCATGAGGCTGCAAACGCCTTGCGCCAGCAGGGCCCGCAGGGCGGCCTTGAGGTCGAGGCGCTCGTGCTCTTGCGGTACGGCGAGCACCTCAGCGCCGTGGGCGGTTAGCGTGCGCACGAGTTGGGCGGCGTGCGGGTCTCGTTGCCGCGCGCCCTCGGCGGTCACGAGCTTCACGCGCGCGGGTGCGCCGTCGGGTCCGGTCTGGAAGAGCCGCGCGTGCGGCGGGGTGCGTAGTTGAGGGTCGAACAGCACCTTGATGGCGGTTCTGCCGGGCAGCGCGGCGTTGGGCTCGGTGGGTGCGTCGGAGAGCGTGCTCTTGTTCGGGTCCGCCAGGCGCGTGGTGAGAGCGGGGTCGATCGCCAGCACGGTGCCAACGTCGATCCCTACCCCGTCGTACTCGTTGCGCCACTCGTGCACGAGGGCGCGCGCGGCGTCGCCGATGAGCCGGTTGCCCGCCCCGGTCCGCGTGGCCACCTTGCCGTCTAGCGACATGGCCGTCACGAACAGCAAGTACGGCCGGCCCAGCAGCCGGTTCGTGCGGTACACCTCGTTCTGACGGTTGGCCTCATCCTGGAGAACCCCCGTCGTGACCTCCACGCCTCCCCGCTGGAGGGCGGCTACGCTGGCGCCCTGCACGGTGGGCTCTGGTTGCAGCGCTGCTACGACGACCCGCCGGATACCGGCGTCTATGAGGGCCCGGGCGCCCGCTGCGTTGGGTTCCCCGGGCGCTGGCTCGAGGGTCAGGTAGGCGGTGGCGCCGCTGGCGGCGCCGGCAGCTGCTTGCAGCGCCACGGACTCGGCGGCTGGTTGGCTGGAATCGGCGCGCCACGCCTCGGCGACCACTTGGCCGCCGTTCACGATCACGCAGCCAACGAGCGGTTCCGGGCTCACGCGGCCGCGGCCGCGCTCGGCTAGCTCTAGCGCCCGTCGCATGTAGGCCTGATCGTCGCGGTTGACGACGTCGTTGCCAGTGCCGGTGCCCGTTGAATGGACCATGGAACCTCGCCCCGTCTTCCAGGGTCGCTCGCGCGCGACCACCCGCGTGACTGCTTAGCTAGATAGTTGCACCTTTAGGGGGCGGGCGTGCCGCGTTTTCCACGGCGGGCTACGTTGCGGACCCGGTGACACGCGCCCACACGTTCTAGGTGCCGGCCCAGAACCGACGCTGTTCCGTGAGCCGCGCTGCTAGCATGCATGACATGACCATCCCAACGTTCGAAGACCGCCTTACCGCCTACGCCGAGCTCCTCGTGCGCGTGGGCGTGAACCTGCAGCCCGGCCAGAAGCTCATGGTGCGCGCCAACGTCGACGACGCGCCGCTGGTCCGCAAGGTCGTCGACGTGGCTTACTCCATCGGCAGCCCCTACGTCGAGGTCTTCTGGTCCGACGGGCCAAGCTCACGGTCGCGCTTCCTCAAGGCGCCGGCAGGCAGCTTCGAGATCATCCCCGAGTACCGCGCAAAGGGCATGATCCAGCTCGCGGAGGAGGGCGCCGCCTCGCTAGCCATCACCTCTGAAGACCCGGACCTCATGGCGGGCGTGGACCCTACGAACCTGGCCACCTTCCAGGCTGCCTGGCGCAAGGCCGTGCGGCCGTACATGAACCTCTCCATGGCCGACAAGATCGCCTGGTGCGTGGCCGGCGCTGCCTCGCCGGGCTGGGCCACCAAAGCGTTCCCGGGCCTGCCGGAGGCCGAGGCCGTCGAGGCGCTGTGGCAGGCCATCTTCACCGCCACGCGCATCACTACCGCCGACCCTGTTGGTGAGTGGCGCAAGCACAACGAGCAGCTCGCTCGCATGAAGGAGATTCTCAACCAGCGCCGCTACGCCGCCGTGCACTTCAAGGGGCCCGGCACCGACCTCAAGGTGGGCCTGGCCGACGGCCATAAGTGGGACGGCGGTGTGTCGCACACCCCGCAGGGCAACCCGTTCGTGGCCAACATGCCCACCGAGGAGGTGTTCACGGCCCCGCACAGCCAGCGGGTCGACGGCGTGGTGCGTGCCAGCATGCCGCTCTCGTACAACGGCACCCTGATCGACGACTTCACCCTCACCTTCGAAGGCGGCAAGGTAGTGAAGGCCGTAGCCGGTAAGGGTCAGGCGGTGCTCGACTCCATCCTGAGCTCCGACGAGGGCGCCAGCCGCCTGGGCGAGGTTGCGCTGGTGCCGGCCTCCAGCCCCATCGCGCAGGCCGGTATCCTCTTCCTCAACACGCTGTTCGACGAGAACGCTGCCAGCCACATCGCGCTGGGCCGCGGCTACGACATGACGGTGGAAGGTAGCGGCAGCATGAGCGAGGCTGAGAAGCGCGCCACCGGCCTCAACGACTCCAGCGTGCACGTGGACTTCATGATCGGCTCCGCCGAGATGGACGTGGACGGCGTGAAGCAGGACGGCAGTACCGAGCCGCTCATGCGCCAAGGAGCGTGGGTGAGCTGACGCAAGCGGTAACCGAGGCGCCAACGCTGGCCGACGCTAGGCGCCTGCTGCAGTCGCGCTTCGGTTACGAGCAGTTCCGCGGAGCGCAGGAGCAGATCATCGAGCACCTGCTGCAGGGCGGCGACGCCCTGGTGCTCATGCCCACGGGCGGCGGCAAGTCGCTCTGCTACCAGATCCCCGCCATGCTCAGGCCCGGCGTGGCGGTGGTGGTGTCGCCGCTCATCGCCCTGATGCAGGATCAGGTCAGCGCGCTGCGCTTAACTGGCGTGAACGCCGCCTACCTGAACTCCACCCTCGACGTGGCCGAGGCCCGGGAGGTGGAGCGCGCCGTGGCCGAGGGCCGCGTCGACATGGTGTACGTGGCGCCAGAGCGGCTCCTCACGCCCGGTTTCCTGGCGCTACTCGACGAGCTCCACGGCAGCGGGAACCTGAGCCTCTTCGCCATCGACGAAGCGCACTGCGTTTCCCAGTGGGGGCACGACTTCCGCCCCGAGTACTTAGGCCTTAGCGTGCTGGCCGAGCGCTACCCACAGGTGCCGCGCGTGGCGCTCACCGCCACCGCGGACGCCGCCACCAGACGCGAGATCGTCGAGAAGCTGCACCTGGGTAACGCGCGCCGCTTCGTTTCGAGCTTCGACAGGCCCAACATCTTCTACCGGGTGGTGGAGAAGAGCGACGCCAAGGCGCAACTGCTGGCCTTCTACAAGGAGAAGCACGTCGGCCACGCCGGCATCGTCTACTGCCTCTCCCGCAAGAGCGTGGACTCCACCGCCGCGTGGCTGGCCAAGAAGGGCGTGAACGCGCTGCCGTACCACGCCGGGTTAGCGCCAGAGGTGCGCGCCCGCCACCAGGAACGTTTCCTGCGCGAGGACGGGGTGGTCATGGTAGCCACCATCGCGTTCGGCATGGGTATCGACAAGCCCGACGTGCGCTTCGTGGCGCACCTCGACCTGCCCAAGAGCCTCGAGGGCTACT
>CAZFFG010000019.1:0-11690 GCA_964518275.1 uncultured bacterium
TCAGCAAGAGCATGTTCATCGCGGGCGCCACGGGCGGCTGCCAGGCCGAGATCGGTTCCAGCGCAGCCATGGCTGCGGCGGCTGTCACGGAGCTGCTGGGCGGCAGCGCGCGTGCCAGCGTGCACGCAGCAGCGCAGGCGCTCATGAACACCATCGGGCTCGTGTGCGACCCGGTGGGCGGCTACGTGGAGGTGCCGTGCGTGTCGCGCAACGCCTTCTACGCGGTGCACGCAGTGGCAGCGGCGCAGCTCGCTCTGGCCGGGGTCGAGTCGTTCATCCCGCCCGACGAGGTCATCTACGCCATGGCGTCGGTGGGCCGCATGCTGCCTCCCGAACTGCGCGAAACGGGCGAAGGTGGCGTGGCCGACACGCCGACGGGGCGGCGCGTGGCCCTCAAGATGGCCGGCGGTTGAGGCCCAGTTAACGGCTCCGTAACACGCGACACCCTCCCCTCTCGGGCAGCTTGTACAATATTTCACGAGGGACTTTCGTCCCTCGGCCCTGCGCCTGCGCGGACATACTCGGCCAGCACCTAAGGCCCCGCTAAGCGTCGCGACGAGGCGCCGAGAGGAGGCCTTCAGCATGACGCATAGACCCAAGGTGATCATCGTAGGCGCCGGCTTCGGTGGTCTGTACGCCGCCAAGGCGCTGAAGCGCGCACCCGTCGACGTGCTGATGATCGACCACAACAACTTCCACACCTTCCAGCCGCTGCTGTACCAGGTGGCCACGGCCGGCCTCGACGCCGGCGACATCGCCTACCAGGTGCGGGGCATCTTCCGCTCGCAGCCCAACTTCTCCTTCCGGCAAGCCACCGTGGTGGACGTGAACATGGCGCGGAACGAAGTGGTACTGCAAGACGGCGAACGCCTCAACTACGACTACCTGGTGGCGGCGCCCGGCGCCGTGTACAACGACTACGGCACCCCCGGCGTGAAGGAGCACAGCTTCGCCATCAAGAGCCTCGAGCGCTCCATCGCGCTGCGCGGCCACATCCTCCGCCAGTTCGAGCGCGCCGCCGCCGACCCGAGCCTCGTGGAGAAAGGGGCGCTCACGTTCGTGGTGGTAGGCGCCGGACCCACCGGTGTGGAGCTGTCGGGCGCCCTGGTGGAGCTGTTCGACCGCGTTCTGCAGGGCGACTACCCGGAGCTCGACATGCGCCTCGCGCGCGTGGTCCTCGTGGAGGCCGCCGACGCCGTTCTCGGCACCTTCAGTCAGCGCTCCCAACGCTACGCCGAACGCGTGCTGCGCCAACGCGGCGTCGACGTGCGGCTCAAGAGCACAGTGGCCGAGGTTCGCCCCGACGCGGTGGTGCTGCGCTCCGGCGAGGTCATCCCTACCAACACCGTGGTGTGGGCGGCCGGCGTGCGCACGAGCCACCTCGCCGAACGGCTCGGCACCGAACTCCTGCGCGGCTGGCGCGTGAAAGTGGAGCCAGACCTGAGCGTAGAGGGCCACCCGAACGTGTTCGCCGTCGGCGACCTCTCGGGCGCCGGACCCGACCCGGCCAACGGCCGGCTCCACCCTCAGGTGGCGCAAGTGGCCATCCAAGGCGGCAAGCACGCGGCGGCCACCATCCTGCGCCGCCTCCAGGGCCGGCCCGGTCAACCGTTCACGTACCACGACCTAGGCAGCATGGCCATCGTGGGACGCAACGCCGGCATCGCCGAGCTGTCGCCCCGCTACTACGGCCTGAAACTGCGCGGCTTCGTCGGTTGGCTCGGCTGGTTGTTCCTCCACCTCATCTACCTGCCAGGCTTCCGCAACCGCTTCTCGGCAGTGTTCAGCTGGGCTTACAACTACTTCACGTACGACCGCCACGCGCGGCTCATCCTGCGGACCAACGAGACCGAGGACTGGCCAACCCTGCCCGAAGCGCCAGCAGCCGAGGCGTCGGAGGCAGCGGCGGTGAACGCGTCGGCGGCTGTGGGCGCGAGCGCCGTCCCACCGCCCGAGCAGCGACGTGAGGCGCAGGCAGAGGCGGTGCTCGGCACGGCTTAGAGTAGCCGCATGCCAGACGCCACCCCCACCCCCAGCCTCGACGACCTCCTCTTCACCGCCATCACCGCCGCGCGGGAGGCGGGACGCATCCAGATCGAGGAGCTAGGCAGCGACCTAGAGGTGGGCACCAAGAGCACCGACACCGACCTGGTAACGCGGGTGGACAAGCTCTGCGAGGAGCGCGTCCGCGAGGTGGTGCTCAGCGCCTACCCGGATCACGAGTTCCTGGGCGAGGAGGCCAGCTCGGCTGCCGGCGGCGTGCGGGCCGCCGGCAGCGGTGCGGCGCCACGCTGGATCGTGGACCCGCTCGACGGCACCGTCAACTACGCTCACGGCTACCCGTTCTTCTGCGTGTCGGTGGCGCTGGAGGTAGCCGGCGAGGTGACGGTGGGGGTGGTGTTCGACCCGCTCCGCGACGAGCTGTTCAGCGCGGTGGCCGGGCAGGGCGCCACCCTCAACGGCGAAGCGCTACAGGTCAGCGCCACCAGGGCGTTGGGCCAAGCGCTAGCCTGCACCGGCTTCGCGTACGACGTCCCCACGCGCCTCAAGAACCTCGAGCTCTTCGCCAGGGTGCTGCCCGTCACGCGCGGCGTACGAAGAGCGGGCGCGGCGGCGCTCGACGTGTGCTACGTGGCCTGCGGGCGCCTCGACGCGTTCTGGGAGCTCGACCTGCAGCCGTGGGACGCCGCCGCCGCTACCCTCATCCTGCGAGAGTCTGGCGGCACCGCCACGGGAGCCAACGGCGTGGCTTACCGCCCCGGCGACCCTCTGCTGGTGGCCACCAACGGCGCCCTGCACGGCAAGTTCCTCGACCTGTTGGGCGTGGTCGAGCTGCGCGCTTAGCCCTAACCCACTTAGCGCTAGCCCACCACCAGCCGGTCGAGGGTCTGCCGTTCTATGAGGTCGGTGCGGAGGGTGACCCCGAGGCCTGGACCCTCGCTCGGCACCGTCTGCACGCCCGCCTCGGCATCGAGGCGCTGCTCCACGATGTCGTCGTCGCCCCAGTAGCGCGAGGCGCTGGCGGTGTCGCCGGGGAGGGTGTAGTTCTCGAGGCTGCTCATGTGGAGGTTATGCGCGCGCCCCACGCCCAGCTCCAGCATGCCGCCGCACCACACGGGCGCCCCGAACGCGGCGGCCACGTCGTGCACGCGCCGCGCGCCAAGGTGCCCGCGCACGCGGCCTAGCTTCACGTTGATCACGCGGCCCGAACCGAGCGCCAACCCCTTGCGCGCGTCGGCGGCGGAGTGCACCGACTCGTCGAGGCACACGGGTGTGCTCAGCATGGCTTGGAGCTCCGCGTGATCGACCAGGTCGTCGTGCGCTAGCGGCTGCTCGATGTAATCGAGACCGAGCTCGTCGAGCTCGTGGAACATGCGAGCGTCGGTGAGCCGGTAGGCAGAGTTGGCGTCCACCGTGAGCGACATGTCGGGCAACGCCTCCCGCACAGCGCGCAGCGGCGCTACGTCCCAGCCCGGCTTGATCTTGAACTTGAGGCGCTTGTAGCCTTCCTCAGCGTGCTGCTTGGCCACAGCCACCGTCTGCTCCACGCTGGGCTGGATGCCGATGGAGGCGCCCACCGGGATGCGCGTACGTACCCCGCCCAGGAGCTGCCAGAGGGGCAGGTGCGCCGCCTTCGCCTGCAGGTCCCAGAACGCCATCTCCAACGCGGCTACCGCCATGTCGTGGCCACGGATCGGCGCCACGGCGGCCAGCAGTTGCGCCGGAGTATCGAAATCGCGCCCCACCACTAACGGCAGGATGTACTCCTCGAGGGCCGTCCACGCCACCTTCGAGGTCTCGTAGCTGTAGCCGGGCACGCGGTTGGCGGTGACCTCGCCGTAACCCTCCAAGCCCTCGGAGCGCACGACCAGCAGCAGCTTCTGCAGGTCGGCCTCCAGGCCGAAGCTCGTCTCGAAACGGAAGTTCAGGTTGGCGCGCAGCATGCGCAGCTCGACGCGTTCGATCTTCATGGGGCCTCCAGCGGCCCAGCATACTGTGTACGGAGGCGCTTAGAACTCGTCGGGGAAGTCGAGTCGTGGCCGCGGAGCGGTGGGCTCGCGCTCACGTTCGGTGGCAGCGTCGCGCTCGTGGTCTCCCTGCGGCGCCCCGGCGTCGCCCTGGTACCCATCGGCGTAGCGGTCATGCTGCGGAGCGCGGGGTGGCAGGGGCAGCTGGTCGCCCGCCATGGCCGCCACGCGCTTCTCGGTGGCGCCGGCGCGGCGCTCCTTCAGCTGCTGTGAGAACTCGCCTGCCTTCCGCCAGGTGGCCTCCATAAGCTCCCGGCTGCGCTCACGACGCTTCGCCGTCTCGTAAGCGCGCCTCTCCTGCCGTCTGAGCTCCTGGGACGCCAGCCGCTGCACCGGCGTGACCACGCTCGAGAGCGCCACGATGCGGAAACGCTTGGCCCACGGCTCCCACTCGAGGGGAGCGCTGAGACGGAACGTGCGTCGCCTACCCCGGCCGCTGTAGAGGAACAGCTCAACCACGCCCACCTCGCCCGGTAGGTCGTAGAGCTCGGCTACCACGTCGACCGCGCCGTTGGGCGGCACCACCGCACCCGCCTCTGCCACCACCGGACGCCGCTGGCCGCGAGTGCGTACCGCCAGCTCCAGCAGCTGCAAGGGCGTGGCCTCTAGGTTGCTGAGCGTTAGCGAGAGGCGGTGGGTGGCGCCGGAGGCCCCGCCGGCACCGAAGGTGGCGGGTCCGCCAGCGCCGAAGCCTGGTTGGAGCTCGGCCTGCTCGAGCGTGATCTCGCCGTGCGAGATCATGAGCTCCGGCACAGCTCGCGCGGCGCGGCGCTGGCGCCGCCTGACCAGGCCCAGCACCAGGCCCACTACGACGAGCCCAGCCAGCACTGCCCACGTGAGGACGCCCCAACCACGCGGGTCGAGGAGGCCAGCCTCGATCACACCAGAGGCCCAGGCGGCGACCTGCTGCCACGCCGCCCTCAACGCCTCCCAGGCCAGTTCAAGGAACCTCACCATCCGCTCCATTCTGCAGGGTCTACCCCCGTTGGGGGACTATACGGACGACGATGGTGAGAACCCTGACCTGCTCCGGTAACATCTGAAGGTGCCCTTCACAGACCCCGCAGACAGGCCGCCAGCAGCGGACGTCGTCACCACGCGCGACGGCTCCCGCACCCTAGCTGGGCCCGGCGGCGGGGAGGGCTACAAGTCGCTGGCTGGCGCCCTCACCGAGGCGCGCCACGTCTACCTGGAGGGCAGCGGCGTGGCCGCCCGGCTGGCGGCCGGCGAACCGACCCGGGTGTTAGAGGTCGGCTTCGGCACCGGTCTGCTCTTCCTCGTTACAGCCGCGGTGGCCGAAAGAAGCGGCGCCCCGCTCGACTACCTCGGGCTGGAGCAGAGCCCACCCCCGGCCGAGCTGCTGGCCGAACTCGGCTACGAGGAGCTGTTGGCGCCCTCCCGGCTACCGCAGGAGCTTCTCGCCTGGCGCGCCGCCATGGCCCCAACGCCCGCGGCTGGCGTCTACCACCTCGACCGCGCCCCTGTTCGCTTAGAGCTCAGGGTGGGTGACGCCCGCCAGCTGCCAACCAGCAGCGGTTTTCACGCCGTGTACCACGACGCCTTCAGCCCCGCCACCAGCCCGGAGCTCTGGACGCCGACGTTCCTCGCTGAGCTGGCCGCGCGCCTGGCGCCGGGCGGTCACCTCGTGAGCTTCTGCGTGGCCTCCAGCGTTCGCCGTGCCCTAGCGGCGGCGGGCCTCGAGGTCCACAAGCGGCCCGGGCCGCCGGGCGGTAAGCGCGAGGTGCTGACGGCCACGAGGCCGACTGCCGCGTGAGCGCCCCCGACCCGACCGACGTGCTGGTGGTGGGCGCGGGCATCGCGGGCAGCGCCCTGGCGTACGAGCTGAGCCGGCGCGGGGTGCGCGTGACCCTGCTAGATAAGGGCGCCGGTGAGCCCACCGGCGCCTCCACAGTGCCCGCCGCGCTCGTCAACCCACACCGGGGCCGCACCGCGCGCGCCACGGCCGCGGACCTGGCGGGCGCGAAGCGGTTCTGGCAGTTGGTACGTGAACTCGAGGCCGAGGTGGGCCCGAGCGGCGCTCACCCCAGCGGCGTGCTGCGCGTGGCCGACAACGCCCGGCAGGCGCGCGCGTGGCAAGGGCTCACCGGGGTGCAGTGGCTGGAGCCTGGCGAGGTGCCGCCCGAGTACCACGCGCCCTACGGTGCGATCGTGGTGCCGGGTGGCGGTTGGCTGCGGCCGCGCGAGCTGCTGGCGGCCCTCGTGCGAGGCGCCAGCGCCCACGGCGCCAGCGTGCGCTGGGCTACCGAGTTCCTGGGTGTTACGGAGGCGCCCAGCGCCGCAGCAGGGCAGGGCCCAGCGGCCCTGATCGCGCGCCTGCGGTCAGGCGCCCGCGTCGGCGAGAGCCGGCTCGCTTGCCGCGCTGTGGTGGTTGCCACCGGCGCCGAGCAGCCAGCCGGACTGCGGCTACCGCACCTCGAGCTCGTGTGGGGTGAGGCGCTGGTGGCCCGCATCGGCGTTACCCCACCCCTGCCGGTTGCTGGCGGCGTGGTGGCAGCCTTCGATGGCGGCCTGGCGCTCGTTAGCGGTGGGCACCGCCCGGTAGGGCTACGAGGTGAGCCCATCACCACCGGGGGCCGGGCTGAGTTAGAGCGGGTTGAGACCGACGCGCACGAAGCTGAGCACGCGGCGCGTCATGACCTCATGCGAGCCCTAGCGTGGCGCGTGCCGGCTGCCGCCAACGCCACGGTGGAATCGCGCTGGGAAGGCGTGCGCGCTAAACGCACCTCCGGCGAGCCCGTGGTGCGCCGCCTAGCGCCTGGCTTGCACCTCATGCTGGGGTTCGGTGGGCGCGGCTTCCTGCGCGCCGCCACGGCCGCCGCTGCCATGGCGGACCGCCTTACCCAGCGGTTGCGCTGAGCGGCGCCGCGCGGGTCGCGCGCCCTTACGGCGGTGTGCTGGCCCGATGAGCTGTTCGGATCAGGTGAGCGCCACAGCGAACAGGTCGTCCGCCAGCGCGAACAGCATCTCCTTGGTGAACTGGCGCGGCCCCTCCGCCAGGCCCTCGCCGTTCTTCGCGAGCGTGAGTTTGCGGTACACGTGCGACTCGAAGGGGTGCAGCACCACCTCCTTGAACACGGACGCGCGCGGACTGGCGCTGACCAGCAGGATGGGCTGATCGTCCGGGTTGGAGAGGCTAGCCGACATGATGGTGGTCGGTAGGTCGTAGGGCCGCGCCATGCGGTAGATGTAATCGGTGAAATCTGCCTGCTTCACGAAGCGCACGCCCTCGTTGGCCTCCGCGTACTCGCGCATCCAGTCGAGCAGCTCGGCCCAGGCCCGGTAGAACGCTTGCGACTTATCGTCCATGCCTGAATTGTAGCCCTTACGGAGCCGCTAGCGGTGGGGACTTCAGACCCGCACGCGCGCCTGCAGCATGTCGTCTAGCTCGCCCAGCGAGCGCACCAGCGGCACGCCGGCAGGTGCCGTAACGGGCTCTGCGTGGTCGGGATGCGCGATGAGCACCGCCTGCAAGCCGTACTCGAGCGCCCCGCCAACGTCGGCCACCGCGTTGTCGCCCACCATCAACGTCTCCTCCGGCACGGTCTGGAGGCCAGCGCAGGCCAGAGAGAAGATGCGAGGAGCGGGCTTGCGCGCCGCCACGTCGCGGTCGCCTGACACGAGCACCACCCTGAAGTAGCGCGCTAAGCCAGTGGCGTTCAGGGCCGCCTTCTGCATGTCATCGGGACCGTTGCTGAGGAGCGCCAGCTTCACGCCGGCGCGGTCGAGGCGCTCCAGCAGCGCCTGGGCGCCGGGGTAGGTGCGGATCTCTTCTGCGTAAGCGCGAGCGGCGCCTTCCGCTATGCGCGCCAGGTCGGGCGGCGGTCGCTGCTCGAAGCGCTCTAGCACTCGGGCCAGGGCGTCCTCGAGCCGCAACGCGCCCTCGTGAGCGAGCTCCGCCTGCAGGGCAGCGCCGAAGCTGTTCATGTCGCACATCTGCAGCATGAGCTCGCTCCGCAGGAGCGCCATCAGGCCCTGGAAGTCGCCCGTGTAGCGCGCGAGCGTGCCGTCCAGGTCGAAGCAAACGGCCTTGACCATGGCAGCAGAGTACCGCATGCCGGGAGTCCGGGCAGGGACCTGCGCCTTGGTATGCTGTCAGGCCGTGTCGCCAGAAGAACTCCTCGCCCCACTGAACCCAGAGCAGCGCGCGGCGGTGCAGCATTTCGAGGGTCCCGCTCTCGTGCTGGCCGGCGCCGGCTCAGGCAAGACCCGCACCGTGGTGCACCGCATCGCCTACCTGCTGGCCGAGCACGAGGTGCTGCCGCAGCAGGTGCTGGCGGTCACGTTCACCAACAAGGCCGCCGGCGAGCTGAAGGAACGCGTCGAGGCGCTCATCGGCCCGCCCGGGCGCGACCTATGGGTCTCCACCTTCCACTCGGCCTGCCTGCGGGTGCTGCGCACCTACGGCGAGCGCGTTGACCTCAAGCCCGGCTTCGCCATCTACGACGACACCGACCAGCTCGACCTGCTCAAGTCGCTCATCGGCACGGTCAACGGCCAGCCCGAGGTGAACCCCCGCGCCGTGCGCTCGGTCATCGACCGCGCCAAGTCCAACCTGTGGGGCCCGGACCAGCTGGCCAGTGAGGGCGAGCGCGTGTGGGGCCGCATGGTAGCGGGCATGCCGCTCGATCAGGTGGTCGACCTTTACCACCGCTACCAGCAGCGTCTCCTCAACTCGAACGCGGTCGACTTCAACGACATCCTGGGGCGCACGGTGGAGCTCTTCGACTCCCACCGCGACGTGCTCGAGCGGGTGCAACAGCGAGCCGTGTTCATCCACGTCGACGAGTACCAGGACACCAACGCCGCGCAGTACCGCCTCACGCACCTGCTGTCCGACACCTACCGCAACCTGATGGTGGTGGGCGACCCCGACCAGAGCATCTACGCTTTCCGCGGAGCCGACGTGCGCAACATCCTCGACTTCCAGCGCGATCACGAGGACGCAGCCGTGTACCGCCTCGAGCTCAACTACCGTTCGGTGGGTAGCGTGCTGGGCGTGGCCAACGCCATCATCAGTCAGAACCAGGGGCGCATCGAGAAGAGCCTGCGGCCCGTTAAGGGCGAGGGCGAGCTGGTGCGGCTCTACAGCGCCGCGGACCACCGGGCGGAAGCGGAGTTCGTGGCCCGCACCATCGAGCGCCTCCGCGCGGAACGCCCGCTCGACCTCGACGA
This sequence comes from uncultured bacterium, assembly GCA_964518275.1. GTDB lineage: Bacteria > Deinococcota > Deinococci > Deinococcales > Trueperaceae > JAAYYF01. Next base: position 9,222 of record CAZFFG010000019.1, read on the forward strand.
CTTCGCCGTCCTCTACCGCACCAACGCGCAGTCGCGCGTGCTGGAGGAGTCGCTGCGGCGCGCCGGTATAGCGGCCCGCATCGTGGGCGGCGTGGGGTTCTACGACCGGCGCGAGGTGAAAGACGTGCTCTCCTACGCGCGCGCGGCCCTCAACCCCGAGGACGACGTTGCCTGGCGCCGCGTACTGAACCGCCCCAAGCGCGGCATCGGTGCCACCAGTGAGCAGAACCTCGCCGCCTGGGCCGCGCGCAGCGGTGTGCCGTTCTCGACCGCGTGCCAGAACGCCAGTGAGGTACTGGCAGGCACGCCTGCCGCTAAGCGCGTTAGCGAGTTCCATGAGCTCATCGCCGACCTCTCGCGCGCGGCCGACGAGCTACCGGCCGCCAACTTCCTGAAGTTCCTGTACGACTCCACCGGCTACACGGAGGCGCTGAAACGCGAGGGTAGCCATGAGGCGGAGGGCCGGCTAGAGAACCTCGAGGAGCTCCTCAACGCCGTGGCCGAGTGGCAGTCCGATACCGGCGGCTCGGTGGCAGAGTTCCTCGACGAGGCGGCCCTGCTGGGCAGTAACGACGACCGCGCCGTGCAGGCCGTGAACGGCGAGATGGTGGACGACGCCGTGACGCTCATGACGTTGCACAACGCTAAGGGGCTGGAGTTCCCCATCGTGTTCCTAGTGGGTATGGAGGAGCACCTCATCCCGCACCGCAGCGCCACCGCTAGCCTGCAGGACATCGAGGAGGAGCGCCGATTGCTGTACGTGGGCGTAACGCGCGCGCAGGAGGAGCTGTTCCTCGTGCACGCCGAGTCGCGCATGCAGTTCGGTCGCACAGAGCCCACCCGCCCCAGTCGGTTCCTAGACGACGTGCCCGCCAAGCTGCTGCAAGAGACCGACGTGTTCGGTCAGGCGCTGGACCGTAGTCAGGCCAGCCGCTTCTCGCGCGACGTGTGGCGACCGCCCGTCCAGGAGCCGGCGCGCGCTGCCGGCAAGGGGCAAGCTGAACCCGTGAACGCCGGGGGGCTCACCCTGAAGGGCGGCGAGCGGGTACGGCACCCGAAGTTCGGCGTGGGCACGGTGGTGGGCGTCACTGGTATGGGAGCCAAGGCGGAGGTCACGGTGGTGTTCGAGCAGGCTGGCGCCAAGCGGCTGCTCGTGAAGTACGCGGGCCTCACGGCCGCCTGACGGCGCACCGCCGCGTAACGAACCAGCGTAAAGAGCGCTCATCCGGCCGGTGGTATAGTTCACAACAGCTTCCAAAAGCCGTTGTGAAACGCGGTAGTACTAGGAGGAACACGAACTGTGAACGCCAAAGCCATCGTGGTCACGTCCGGTAAGGGCGGCGTAGGCAAGACCACCACTACCGCCAACGTTGGCGCGGCACTGGCGCGTTTGGGCGAGAAGGTCTGCGTGGTCGACACCGACGTGGGCTTGCGCAACCTCGACGTCGTCATGGGCCTAGAGGGCCGCGTGGTGTACGACCTCATCGACGTCTTCGAGGGTCGCTGCAAGCTGCGTCAGGCCATCATCCGCGACAAGCGGGTCGACACCCTGCACCTGCTCGCCACCTCGCAGACGCGCGACAAGAGCGCCCTGTCAGACCTGCGCATGAAGGAAACGGTGCGCGCCCTGCTCGAGGACGAGGGCTTCGACCGCGTGCTCATCGACAGCCCGGCCGGAATAGAGTCCGGCTTCCAGACCGCCGCCTCGGCCGCCACGGGCGCGCTCGTGGTGGTGAACCCCGAGGTGTCGAGCGTGCGCGACGCCGACCGCATAATCGGTCTGCTCGAAGCGCGCGAGATCCCTGAGGTTCGGCTGATCATCAACCGCTTGCGCCCCGAGATGGTTAAGCGCGGCGACATGCTCGAAGTAGACGACGTGCTCGAGATCTTGGGCGTGAAGCTCATCGGCATCGTGCCTGAGGACGAACGCATCCTGGTCTCCACCAACGTGGGCAACCCGGCGTCGCTCGAGGAGAGCGGCCCCAAGGTGGCCGCCGGCGCGGCGTTCCGCGATATCGCGCGGCGCGTGCGCGGCGAGGACGTACCGTACCCCTCGTTCGATCAGCCCAGCGGCTTCTTCGCCGGCATCCGGCGCATCTTCGGAGCAGGCTGATGTTCCGCAACCTCTTCAACCGCAACAAGAGCAAGGACCAGTTGAAGGAGCGCCTGAAGCTGGTGCTCTCGTACGACCGCGCCAAGCTCTCGCCCGGCCACATGGAGGAGCTCAAGAAGGAGCTGCTCTCGGTCATCCAGAAGTACTTCCCCTCCGACGAGGCCGATTACTCGGTGAAGGTGGAGCAGCACGGCGACCGCATGGTGCTCGTGGCCAACCTGCCGGTCAGCCAGCCGCAGTAGAGCCTGCCTAGCTAGCGCTCGCCCGGGCGGGGTCTGGGCACGACTAGGATGCCTGGGCGCGACTAGGCTCCTGCGTGGAGAGGGTCTTCCGCGACGAGGGTCTAGCAGTTTGGT
>CAZFFG010000019.1:11790-31236 GCA_964518275.1 uncultured bacterium
CGACTAGGCTCCTGCGTGGAGAGGGTCTTCCGCGACGAGGGTCTAGCAGTTTGGTGCTCGGTGGTTCAGCGCAAGGTGGTGCGAGCTAAGACGCCGGCCGGCCCTAGGGCTGGCCGCGTTCGTGTGGCGGGAGGTGCGCTAGGGCCCAGCCGCGGATGGCCACGATGACGCGCTCGAGGTCGCGCCCGGCCGGGGTCAGGCTGTAGGCGCAGCGCAGCGGCAGCGCGTTGGACTCCTTCTCCACCACCCCTAGCTCCTCTAAGCGCGCCAGGCGCTGGGTGAGCGTGGTGGGGTTACAGCCGCCCACCTCGCGGCCCAGCTCGTTGAAGCCCATGGGGCCGCTCAGTAGAGCGTGCACGATGTGCAGCACCCACTTCTCCTGCAGGATCTCGATGGCCGAACCCGCCGCGCAGCGCTCGGTACGCACCCGGTGGCGCGCTGCGGCGCTGGGGGTTCGCACGCTGCGTTGGGGGGGTTTCGGTGCTGCGTCTGCCACTTCGGGTGCACTCTACCACCGGCCCCTCCGCGCCTTGCTAGCGTGGCCGACACTGTTCCTGCCAGGGACGACCGGCCCTGGGGCGACCTCCCTCGCGGTGGTAGACTCGTTGTCCGGGAGGCTCCTGGTGCACCGCGCGTAACCGGGCGCCCGCGGCCTCCCTCCGGTAGCACATCGGCAGAAGGGAGCGACATGAACATCTACAAACTGATCGGTCGCAACATCGAGGTAACCGACGCCATGCGTCAGTACGCGGAAGACAAGATCAGCAAGCTGGAGCGAATAACCGATCAGGTCGTCGACGCCAGCATCGTCATGTCGTACGACACCAACAAGCACGCGGGCAGCCCCGCCAAGGTCGAGGTGCAGTTGAACGTGCCCGGCGGCGTCATCCGCGCCGAAGAGCGCGCCCTCGACACCTACGCCGCCACCGACCTGGTGGCCGAGAAGCTCGAGCGTCAGCTCCTGCGCTACAAGGGCCGCCAGCTGAGCCAGCGCGCCCCCCTAGTGCCAGAACCGCCTGCGACCGAGCCCGAGGAGCGCGAACCGCAGATCGCCCGCGTGAAGCGGCACGTGTTGCGCCCCATGGCGCCTGAGGACGCGGCCATCCAGATGGAAGACCTCGGCCACGACTTCTTCCTCTTCCGCAACGTCGACACCGACCTCGTGAGCGTCATCTACCGCCGTAACGACGGCGACTACGGCATCATCGAGCCGAAGGAGTAGCGGTCGCTAGCTGACCGCGGCTCGTAGCCGGCGGGCGGCGGCGCCCACCGTCACGACCCCCGCCAGGGCATGTCCCGGGCGGGGGTCCGCGCTTTCCCGGCCCCGAGCAGCGCGGCGCCGGCACCGAACACGAAACCGCCCACGTGCGCCCACCAGGCCACCTGCTGCTCCGCCTCCATGGCCACGCTCACGAGCCCGAAGCCGGCCTCCCAGAACTGCACCAAGGCCCAGTAGCCTATGTAGAGCCAGGCCGGCAGCCACGGTGCGTAGAAGCGGCGCACGGGCAAGAAGAAGCTGAGCAGTAACCACGGCACGAACAGCGGCGGGATGAAGGTGAGCACCTGCTGCCGGGGGAAGATGACGATGTAGGCCCCCAGCACGGCGCTGATAGCGCCGGACGCGCCAACCATGGGCACCTGGCTGCCCGTGTCGAACAGCCCGTGCAGTAGGCTCGCTACCGCGGCGCCACCTAGGTAGAACGCCACGAAGCCCACCTTGCCCATGCGGTCCTCCACGTTGTCGCCGAACACGAGCAGGAAGATCATGTTGCTCACGAGGTGACCGAGGCCGCCGTGCATGAACGCGCTGGTGACGAGGGTGGGCAGGTGCTCGAAGGGGGCCGCGAAGAAGAGCGCCGGCACGAAGGCGTGATCTAGCACGAACTCCCAGCCGGCGCGGGTCTCGGCGAGGCTGAGCTGGTAGAGGAACACGACCACGTTGAGGGCCACCAACAGCCAGGTTACGTAGGCGGGGCCGTGGCGCGGGTTCCGGTCGCGTAACGGGATCATGACGGCGAGGCGGCGACGGCAGTTGGTGCCGTCACGGCCTGAGCGGCACCTGCTGCAAATGAGGAGCGTGCTTAACTATGGTGTCGGCGGGTATCAGACCCCGAACGGACGCGAGGTTGTAGATGACGCTGCGGGGCCCCACTACCGTGCCGGGCGAGAGGACGGCGTTGCAACCGATGGAGACGCCGTCGCCGAGCGCCGCCCCGAACTTGCGGAGCCCGGTGGCCACGCCGGCCACGCGGATCTCTGTGCCCATGGTCTTGAAGTTGGCGAGCTTCACGCCCGCGCCGAGGTTGACTGAGTGACCCACCACGCTGTCGCCTACGTAGTTGAAGTGCGGCGCCTTGGCACCGCCCAGTAGGATGGAGCGCTTGACCTCGGAAGCGTGCATGACGTGCGCGTTCGGGCCCAGTATCACAGGGCCGCGCAGGTACGCACCGTGGCCGACCTTCGCCCCCCGCGCCAGGTAGACGGGCCCAGTGAGGTAGGCGCAGGGCCCCACCTCAGCGCCCTCCTCCATGACGAGGGGCCCCTCGACCACCGCGCTCGGGTGCACCTTGCCCGCGTCGGCCGCGTCCGTGAGCCCGGCTCCGAACGCGTCTAGGTGCGCGAGGGCTTGCCACGGGAACTCCACCGCGAGGAGCTCACGCAACCACGCGGGAACGCGCTCCAGGTCGAACAACTCCCCTGTAGATAGCATGCCGCCAGTGTACCGCTCGATAACGGTTACGATTCGTTCCAGCCGTGTTACATCTCGTCTTCAACCCTGTAGCTGGCAAGGGGCGCGCACAGCGCTCCCTGGGCCGCATCGAGAACCTTCTGCAGGAGCACGGCCTCGAGTACCAGCTCCTCGTAACCAGCCGTGAGGGCCACGCCACAGAGCTGGCCGCCGCCACACCGCCAGGTAGCACCGTGGTGGCGCTCGGCGGCGACGGCACGGTCCACGAGGTGGTGAAGGGCGTTCTGAACGGCGACGCGGCCGACCCGACCCACCAGCGCACCCTCGGGGTGGTGCCGGTGGGCTCAGGCGACGACTTCGCCTTCTCGCTGGGCATACCGCGCGACGACCTACCCGGCGCCGTGCGCCGCCTGGCTGAGGGCAGGGTGACGACCGTGGACGTGGGTTACGTGGACGGCGAGCCCTTCGCCAACTCAACCGGTGTGGGCTTCGACGCCGAAGCAGCTTACCGGGTGCGTACCTCACCCGGCTTCCTGAAGGGGCTCGCGGCGTACCTGTACGGCACGCTCTCTGCGCTGGGCGACTTCCGCCCCGTACGGGTTCGCGTGGTGGTGGACGACGAAGAGGTCTACGCCGGCCCCTCGCTGCTGGTGTCGCTCCAGAACGGACCGCGGGCGGGCGGGAGCTTCCTCTTCGCACCCGCGGCCCGCAACGACGACGGCCAGCTAGACGTGCTAGTGGCCGGTGAGTTCACTCGTTTGGGGGCGGTGTCGGTGCTGCCGAGCCTGATGAAGGGCAAGCACCTCTCGCATCCGCGGGTGCATATGTTCCGCGGCCGCTCGGTCGAGCTGGAGTGGGAGGTACCGCAGCGTGGACACGCCGACGGCGAGCCGCTGGGGCCCCGCACGCGTTACAGCGCCGAGCTGCGCCCGGGTGTTCTGCGCATCATCCACTGAGCCACTAAGTCCGACACCAACCTCGCCACTAGGTTCGAGCGCCGCTATAGAAGAAGCCCCGCCGTGATGGCGGGGCTTCCTTGTTGACTTGTCGGCCGGTTAGAGCCGGTTCAGCTAGCCGTGTCCTTAGAAGGTGACGGCGTAGCTGATGGAGAAGGCCTGCGCGGAGGCAGTGCCGCGGGAGTCGGTGTTCTCGTAGACGCCGTAGGCGAACTGGAGATCCCAGTAGTCCCAGATGATCTCGTAACCAGTGGTGGACTGGTCGCCGGTACCGTCGACATCAACACCGCTGATGTCCGTGGCGCCGTCGCCGGCACCGACGCTGTTGGTAGCGAAGTTGACGTTCGTGCCGCTCCAGCTGCCGTACTTCGCGGTCAACGAGCTGTTCTCGAAGATGAACTCGTTGAGGCGGAGGCCGACGCTCCACTGCAGCTCGTTGGCGGTCCAGTCAGTGGCACCAGCACCCCACGGGGTGTAGGTGGCGTTGCGGTAGTTGACCGCACCGATGAGGCTGGGAGCCAGGAAGATGTCGAGCGCTTCGGTCTCGAGACCAGCACCGACGGCGAGCGAGGTGACGCCCCTGTAGGCCTGAGCGTTGTCGTCAGCCGGGTCGTCGGTGTCGTTCTCGGTGGAGAACGCCACGTACGGGGTGAGCGACACGATGGAGACGTTGAGGCTGTAGTCGGCTTCAGCGTAGATGCGGCTGCGGCTGAAGTCGGCCTCGAACTGGGTGTAGCCAGCGGTGATGTTCAGGCCGCTGATGAGCGCGTTATCGGCGTCACCGTCGTGCCTGAGCTCCACACCGAAGCTGGTGTCGTGGTTGGCGTCGCGGACGATGCTCGCGCCGTTGAGAGCAACAGCGGCTTCGTCGGCGTCGTAGAGGCGCTCGAGGCTGTCCACGGTGGTGGCAGCGGCAGTGCCCGTGACGGAGACCTGGCGGAACCAGCCGCTCAGCGAGAAGCCGGCGAACAGGTCAGCACCGGCGGTGACGCCGAAGGCGGTAGCGGAGTCGTCGGCTTCGGTGGTGTAGGTGTCGAAGAAGCCGCCGAGGTCGACGATGTTGAAGAGGTCGAACTGCGCGTTCACGCCGAAGCCGGTCTGGTCAGGAGCGAACGGCATGTCGTCGGGGTCGGCGCCGAGGTGGTAACCGTCGGTGACCCAGTTGGCGCTGATGCTGCGGTAGTTGGCGTTGAGGCTCTCGATGATCGGGAGGTCTTCGCCGTTCACGCCCAGCTGGGCAACGAGCACGGAGCCGTTGTCCTGCGTGGTGGCCGTGGACTGGTCGTTGTAGGAGCCCTGGGCCCATTCGACGTTCAGCTCGAAGATGCTGATAGCGAGGCTGGCGTCGACACCGAACACGGTGTGCTCGATGTTGTTCTCCAGGTAGTTGTCCTTGTCGCCAGCGAGAGCAGCGCGCTGAGCGAAGCTACCACCAACGACCAGGCCCTCGAGGGGGTTGACGGTCAGGCGGGCGCCGCGCAGGTAGGCGTTCTCAGCCGGGGATACGTAGACGGCCTGGGCCGTGGGGTTGAGGAAGGCGAGGAAGTCCGGAGCCGTGAGGGTGGCGAGGAAGCCGGGGTCGTCCGTCTCCAGGATGTAGTCGGTGAACGTGGTCTGAACGTTCGTGCCGAAGGTGAAGACGAGCGGCGCAGCGCCGATGGGCTCGAAGGTGGTGGTGAAGCGGTTGACGCGGAGCCAATCGCCCAAGAGGACACCGCCGGTGCCGAGCGGACCGTCGAAGGAGCGCGAGGCGAGGCCGAAGCTCACCACACCGCTGAAGGCGTTGAGAGCGCGCGGGCTGCCTTCGCCGTCGAAGCCGAAGCCGTAGCTGAACGCCAGGTCGAGGGTGGCGGAGATGACACCGTCGGTAGCGTTGGGGGTCTGGGTGATGTCGGCCCGATCCTGAGCGCGTTCGCCTGGCACATCGATGCGGCGGTTGCCGTTCAGGTCGCGAGCGCCGGTGGAGAACACGGAGGCACCCATGTCTTCGCGGGCGTTGAGGCCGTACACGCGGTCGATGTCGAAGTCGTACGCGCCCATGGTGCGGCCGACGTAGTAATCGACGGAGATGACGCCGGAGATGCCGAGCGGGTTCTCTTCGAGCTCGGTCACGCGGGCTTCGAGGTCGGCGATGGCGGCGTCCTGAGCAGCGTCGGAGGCTTCGAGGGCCGAGACGCGGTCGCGGAGGGCCACCTGGTCGCGACGGAGGAGGATGACGAACTCGCGGATGTTGGCGATGTCGGAGCGGTTGCGCTCGATAGCGGAGTTGACGCCGCTAAGGTCGACATCACCCGGCACCACAACTTCGCCACCGGTGCCGCTGGCGCTCTTGAGCGCGTTGATGTCGCGCTGCATGAGGCCGATGACACGGTTGAGGTTGTTGATGTCGGCAGCGTTCTCGCGGCCCTGGTGGGCAGCGACGCGGGCCTGGCTCGCGGCGTCGTCGGCGCGCGCAGCAGCGGCGTCGGCGGTGGCCTGAGCGGTGTCGATGAGGACACGCTGCGAGGCGAGCTGGTTCTGCAGGTCACGAAGGACAGCAGGATCGAGGCCGCCGGCGCCAGCGTTGGCGAGGGCAGCTTCCAGGTCGGCTACGCGAGCGTTGGTGGCGGCAGCGTCGTCGGAGAGGCCAGCGATGGCGCTCTCGGCGGCGGAGAGACGCACGCCCTGAGCAGCCACGTCGGAGGCGAGCTCCTGAACGGCGTTACGCAGGGAGTCGACGTCGGCCTGAGTGAGGGCGAGAGCCGCGTTGACGTTGTCGTTGATGACGTCGAGGAGGCGGCTAACGACCAGGGCGGCCTGATAGCGGGTGAAGGCTTCGTTACCGCGGAACGTGCCGTCGGGGAAGCCGATGACGATGCCTAGGTCGGCGATGCGCTCAACGGCGTCGCCGGCCCAGTGGTTCGCCGGGATGTCCGGGAACGAGCTTTGGGCGAAGGCGCCGCTGGCCAGCACAGCCGCCAGGAGCGTGATGATTAGCTTCTTCATTATGTAATACCCCTTGAACTCTTCTGAAGTTTCCTTGCGCGACAAGCGTTGGCAAGTGGGGCACTGGTACCGGGGAGTTTCCGAGTTTCCTCACCGGATCGCGGGCCCTGCTTGGCTGTGCCTGCCGGGTTCCTAGCCTTCCTTCGCCGGTTCAAAAGGTGCACCTCCTCCCATGCGGCGAAAGACGACACAGGTCCATGCCGAGTGTGTCATGGTTCGACCACTGGTGTCAAGGCGCATGAAGCGTAGATGAGAGCCGGGAAGCCGCCTGCCAGCGAAACTTTGCGCCCTTGTGAAACGGGGCACTCATGGTGGTCTCATGAGTCGGCAGGTCGGCGAACGCTACCGGCTACTGGTAGCATGCCGCCCATGGCTCGCATCATCGTACCCGCCGCCGAAGAGCTCCTCGACAAGGAGCTCAGCGTCCTAGACCACGGCTTCGTGCGCCTGGTGGACTACATGGGCGGCGACGCCCGCATCGTGCAGGCGGCACGCGTCTCCTACGGCGAGGGCACCAAGACCGTGCGCGAGGACGGCGCCCTCATCGACTACCTCTTACGCAACCGTCACACGAGCCCGTTCGAACAGGTCATCCTCACCTTCCACGTGAAGATGCCCATCTTCGTGGCCAGGCAGTGGATCAGGCACCGCACGGCGCGCCTCAACGAGATCAGCGGCCGCTACAGCGTCATGCGCGACGAGTTCTACGTGCCCCGGCCGACAGAGGTGCGCAAGCAGAGCAAGGTCAACCGCCAGGGCGGCGACGCCACCGACGTGCCGGCGGAGCTGCGCGAGCACGTTATAGAGGTGCTCACTAGCGGCCAGGCCCGCACCTACCACGAGTACGAGGGGCTGCTAGACGACGACGTGGCCCGCGAACTGGCGCGCATCAACCTGCCGCTGTCGCTATACACCGAGATGTACTGGCAGATCGACCTCAACAACCTCTTCCACTTCCTGCGCCTGCGCATGGACTGGCACGCGCAGTACGAGATCCGCGTCTACGGCGACGCCATGGCCCGCATCGCGCAAGCCGTCTGCCCGCTCGCCTATCAGGCGTTCGAAGAGCACGTGCTGCATGGCCGCAACTTCGCCAGGAGCGAGATGGAGCTCCTCGCGCAGGCCCTCGACATGGAGAAGCTCAACACCGCCCTGGAGGCCAGCGGAATGCGCCCCTCGCGGCGGCGGGAGTTCCTGGCCAAGCTGGCGCCCCCTGAGGCGTAGGCCAGCGCTCGCGCGGGAGGACCTCTAGTTGCGCTACCGGATCGTTGCCGTGGGCAAACTGAAGGAGCCGTTCTACCGCGCCGGCGTTCAGCACTACCTAACGCGCCTGCGGGCGCTGGCGCCGTGCGAGCTGGTGGAGGTGCCGGGGGCCCGCGGCCAAACCGCGAGCGTGAAGCGCGCTGAAGGCGAGGCGTTACTTGCCGCTGCCGACGGCTTCGTGGTGGCGCTCGACGAGGCGGGGCGTTCACTGAACACCGCGGAGCTGGTACGGCGGGTGAGCGACCTCGAGCTCGCGGGCCACAGCCGCGTCTCTCTGCTGGTGGGCGGCGCCGAAGGGCACGACGACGACTTGAAACGCACCGCCAACGAGCTGTGGAGCCTCTCCCCTCTCACGTTCCCGCACGACCTGGCGCGCCTGGTGCTGCTGGAGCAGCTCTACCGCGTGGAGACCTTGCGAGCTGGCCACCCCTACCACCGCGGCTGAGGCCGCGCCTAGGCTAGTCGAGCACCGCGTTCGCCACGCTCGCCCAACACCACGTGAGCCAAGCTAGTCGAGTAGCGCGTCGGCTAAGCGCCGGCCGGCGTCGTCGAGCGCCACGTGCAGGCTCAGCATGTCGGCGAGGAGGCCCCCGAGCGCGGTAACGGGCAGCGGCCGGCGCGGTTCGAGGCAGAGCAGCAGGTCGCGCTGCCCCACCACCAGGCTGGGGCCCACGCTGGTGGCGGCGCCCGCCTCACTGCCGTTGGCGGCCAGCATGGCCTCGTCGGCAGCCAGGATCAGCCGCCGCAGCACGGTCCGTACCGGCGGTGTCAGCACCGCCCTGGCCGTGTTGGGCTCGCGCGTGTACACGCTCACGCTGTCGTCGAAGTCGGGCACGTTGTTGAGGCTCAGGCGCCGCGCGCCGCTGCGGCCCGCCTCCAGCGCCTCCAACGCCTTGCCCCGGCGGGCGGTGGCGCGCATGGGCGGCGCGCTCTGCGGCCGCACGCCCCTTACCGCCACGAACGTGTGTAGGTTGCTAACGCTGCCGGTGGGACCGCTACGCTGCCGCTGCTTATCGAACACCACCAGCATGGGTTGACCTTGGCGCCTGAGAGCGTGGACGTGAACGAGCTCGCCGTCATAGAGACCGAACTGCTGCTGCAGAGACTCTGCGAGGTCGTCCGCACCCTCCAGCTCGAACTCGCGCGCGAACGCCCGCCACTGCGTGAGTCGCTCGTCGGCGTTGCCGCCCGCCTGACGGAAGAACATGCGCCATTCAACCACGCCAACAAACAGGGTGGCCGGCGTCCCGTTAGGAGGCCGGCCACGCCGCGGCGCGCGCCCTCGAAAGGCGCGCCACGGTTACGAAGGCGGGTTAGACGTTGAAGCCGAACATGCGCATCTGCTTCTTACCGTCGTCGGTCATCTTGGCGAGGCTCCACGCCGGCGACCACACGAACTCCACCGCGGCAGACTGGATGCCGTCGACCTTCATGGCCGCTAGTTCGGTGTCGGTCTGGATCATGTCCTGCACGGGGCAGCCCATGGTGGTGAGGGTCATGGTGATGTCGACGTGACCGTTCTCCCTCACATCGACGTCGTACACGAGGCCCAGGTCCACGATGTTCACGGGGATCTCGGGGTCGTGAACCACCTTGAGCGCCGTTAGGACCTGCTCGCGAAGCTCTGCCAGTTTGGGGTTGGTGGCGCCGCCGTAAGCCGCCGGCTCGGCGGAGGTCGTCTGTTCTTCAGCGCTGCTCATGCGACCAACTTATCAGACGCGCGGGCCGGCCCACGTTCACCAGTCCACGTAGCGGTCGCGGTGCACCACGAACGCCAGGGTGAGCGCCAGCAGCGTGCTCACGAGGCTGGTACCGCCGTACGAAACGAGCGGCAAGGTGATGCCCGTCACCGGCGCCATACCGAGCGTGACCCCGATGTTCACCACCACCTGGAAGGCTATGAGCGTTGCCACCCCCACGATGATGAGCTGGTCGCGTTCGTAGATGCACTCTGCCGCCATAGCCAACAGCCGCCAGAAGAGCAGGCCGTACAGCAGCAGTAGCACCACCGAGGCCACGAAGCCGCCCTCCTCAGCCAGGACAGGGAAGATGAAGTCGGTGTGGCGGTACGGGATGAAGCCCAGCTGCGACTGCGAGCCAGCCTTGTAACCCTTGCCGGTGAGGCCGCCAGACCCCACCGCGATGGTGGACTGGATGACCTGGTAGCCGCTGCCGCGGGGGTCCGCCTCCGGGTCCACGAACGACACCAGCCGTTCGATCTGGTGCGGCTTGAGGTTCGGCACCACCACCGTAGGAACGGCCACACCCACCGCCACCAGGATGAGGAGGAGTTGCTTCCACGGCACGCCCCGCACCAGCACCATGCCGGCCGTTATGGCCGTGAGCACTAGCGCTGAGCCCAGGTCGGGTTCGATGAGCACGAGCCCGATCGGCGGCAGGGCGAGGAGGCCGATGCGCACGTAATCCATGAGGCCCTTGATGGGGCGTTCGTGCAGCAGCGCCGCCAGAGTTAGGAGTAGCGCCAGCTTGCTGAGCTCGCTCGGCTGGAAGCCCGGCAGCGGGCCGAGGTAAAGCCACGACTTGGCGCCGTTGACCTCGCGGCCGAAGAAGAAGGTGATGACCAGCAGGGCCAGGCTCAGCACGTAGACGTGAGCGGACCAGCGCAGCACCCGGTTCTTGCCGAGCCAGACGAGGAGGCCGATGAGGCCGACCCCGCCGCCTAGGAAGGCGAGCTGGCGCATGAACTCGTTGCTGGGAGCGGCGCTGTTGAGCGTGGCCAGCCCGGCCACCAGGATGAGCAGGGTCACGAAAGGCAGACCTATGTCGACGCGCGCCACGCGGCTCAGCCTACCAGCCGCCTCGCCTGCCCACCGCTGAACAGGAGCCATTCGGCCACGAGCGCCAGTACGGCTAGGCCAAGGAGCACCACCGCCACGGGCGTGGGAGCGCCGCCAGGTGCGGCCGCGGCGCCCTGTGGCTGCCCGCTCAGGTCGCCAACCGTCGCGCTGGCGGCGGCTGTAGCGGCGGCTGTAGCGGCGGCGGGCGACTGGGCACCGCTCGGCAGGCCGGGTCCGCTCGCTGGTAGGCGTGACTCCTCGGGCGCCAGCAAGCTCGCGTACGCCACGCCGCCGTCCGCCGCATCCACCGGGGGTAGGGCGTGCGGGCCCGGTGTCAGCACCGGCTCGGCGCCGCCAGGCAGCGGCTCACCCAAGCGCACCCGCACGGTGGTCTCGAGGGTACCCATGAGGTTGGCAACCAACGCCGGGAACGCCGGTCTCAGAACAACGTCCGACTGCGCCGGGTGGAAAGCGAGCTGCACCACCGTGCCGCCCTCGTCATCCCGCACGCGCACCAATGGGGTGAGGTCCGCCGCGCGGGCGAGGACCTGCCAGCCCTCCTCCTCCCAGGCGCCACGCGCGGGGTCGAGCCCCACCACCACGTCGCGCAGGTCGACGAAGCGCATGAGCGGGTGCGCCCGGTTCCAGTCGCTCACCAGCAGGTACTCGGGCTCCGCCGCGCGGGGTGGGAACAGCAGGTAGTTGCCTGGTGGCAGGCCGTCGGCGCTAGCCCGAACCACCACCTTCAGGTCCGCGCTGGGGCGGAACGCCGCGTCGGGCGCTATGCCCACCCGGGTGAGGGGCACTGCCGCCAGCGCACGCAGCAGCGGTTCGTAGGCGTCGTTGGTGACGACCTCCAGCGCGCGGCTGCCGGCGTAGGCGACGTCGTCCAGCGCTAGCGCGTCGCCGGGTGGCGGCGTGATGCGCGCCTCCACCACACCGCTCACGTCGGCGAGCGGGAACGTGACGGTGCCGGTGCCGCCCCCCGGCACGAGCACGGTGCTGCTCGCTAGCTGCCGACCGTCCTGGAGGAGCGCCACGTCTACCTGTGCGGGCCGCGCGCCGCTGGCCACCACGGCCACGAACGCCTGCCCCACGCCGATCTCGAAAGCGCTGATGCCAACGTTCTCTACCGTTGTGTCCACGCGGTGAACCTGCGCGGCCCCCAACGCGGCGTCGTGGTCGGTGAACACGTGCACCTCCGCGCCGGGTAGCAGCGCGGTGGCTAGCTCCATCGCCCTCAACAGATCGCCGGCGGCGTCGCCTGCTTGCAGCTCACCGAGCGCGCCCAGCAGGTCGCTTTGCTCGGCGTTGAGGGGCGCGAGGAGGCGCGCATCGAGCCCAGCGCGGATCAGCGCAACCCGACCGGCGCCGCTCAGGAGCTCGCGGGCGCCCTCCCGGGCTGCGTCGAGGCGCGTCCCTTCGGCTGCCACAGCCGCCATGCTGGCCGACGCGTCTACTACGATCACGCGGTCAGGTCGCTCGCCCCCTAGTAGCGCGGGGCGGGCGAGCGCCACCGCGGCCAGCGTCACGAAGGCCAGCTGCGCCGCCAGCAGCCAGGTGGGCGAGAAGCGCCGGCGCTTAGCGACCGCCGTCTGCGCTCGCCGCCATAAGAAGAGCGCGGGCACCTCGTAACGGCGGCGGCGGGCTCGCAGGTAGTGCAGGGCCACAACCACCGGCAGGAGCGCCAGCAGCCATAGCGCCGCAGGGGCCAGGAAGGTCACACCTGGAACACACCGACCTGCAGCGGCTCCGGGTCGGCGCCGTGAGCGCAGGCCTCCAGCGCGCGCACGAGGCGCGGGCGCAGCTCCTCTGGCAGCAGCACCTCGTCGACCCAGAGGCGCGCGCCGGCGTAGCGGATGTCGAGCGCCTCTGCGTAACTCGCTTCGATGCTGCGCTGCAGGTCGGCCAGGGCTTCGTCGTCCATCGTCTGCCCCCGGCGGCGCAGCTGCGCGGCCTGGATGTCGAGGATGGTCTTAGCGGCCTGCTGCCCCCCCATCACGCTGTAGCGAGCGCTCGGCAGCGCGAAGATGAAGCGCGGCGCGTACGCCTTGCCGCTCATGGCGTAGTGACCGGCGCCGTAGGAGCCGCCCAGGATGACGGTGAGGCGCGGCACCACGCTGTTGGAAACGGCGTTCACCAGCTTGGCGCCGCGCCGGATGATGCCGTCCTGCTCGCTAGCCTTCCCCACCATGAAGCCGTTCACGTCGTGCAGGAAGATGATGGGCACCCCCGCCTGGTTGCAGTCGAGAACGAACCGGGCGGCTTTGTCGGCCGCCTCGGCGTAGATGACCCCGCCGATCTCGATGCTGCCCTTACGCCTGATCACGAGCTTCTGGTTGGCCACCACCCCCACGGCGTAGCCGCCGAGGCGACCCATGCCGGTGATGAGGGTCTCCCCGTAACCTGCCTTGAACTCGTCGAACATGGAGTCGTCGAGGAGCCGGGCCAGCACCGCCCGCGTGTCGTACGGCTTGCTGCCGCCCTCCATCGGTAGGAGCCCCACGAGGTCCTTCTCGCTGGCGCGTGGCGGCACGGGCTCCACTCGCCCCTGGGCCCAAGCGGCCAGCCGCGGCGGGGCGTACGCCTTCGCGAGCCTGCGCAGCCTGGCGATGGCGTGAGGGTCGTCCGGCTCCTTGAAGTCGACCGTGCCGGAGACCTCGGCGTGCATGGTGGCGCCGCCCAGCTCCTCGCTGCTGACCTCCTGACCGATGGCGGCTTTCACGAGCGCTGGCCCGGCCAGGTAGAGGCCCGAGCCCTCGGTCATGACAAGCGTGTCGCACATGACCGGCAGGTAAGCGCCACCAGCCACGCAGTTGCCCATGATGGCCGCTAGTTGCGGGATGCCCATGGCGCTCATGCGCGCGTTGAGGTAGAACACGCGCCCGAAGTCGTCCTGGTCGGGGAAGATCTCGTCCTGCATGGGGAGGTACACGCCGGCCGAATCCACGAGGTAGATGGTGGGTAGACGGTTCTCCATGGCGATCGTCTGCGCCCGGATGACCTTCTTGGCTGTGATGGGGAAGAAGGCGCCCGCCTTCACGGTGGCGTCGTTGGCGATGATCATCCAGGGGCGACCCTCCACCTGCCCGACGCCGGTCACCACCCCGCCGGCTGGCGCGCCGCCCTCGTCCTGGTACATGCGGTAGCCGGCGAAGGTCATCAGCTCGTCGAACTCGGCGCCGGCGTCTAGCAGTAGCGCCACCCGCTCGCGGGCGGTTAGCCGCTGCTTGGCGTGCTGGCGTTCGGTGGCGCCCGCGCCGCCGCCCAGCATGATGGCGGCGCGGTCCTCAGCCAACGCGGCCGCGGCTGCTTGCCAGGCGCGCCGGTTGGCCACGTAGGCTGGCGCCCGCCGCTCCTCCAGCGTTAGGCCGTCTGGCAGGCGCGGGAAGCTGGGCAGCTGGCTCGGTAGGCTGTCACGGTCGCTCATGCGCCGCCACCTCTGCACCGCCGCACCGCTGCCTTGTCGCGCGGCGCGGAGCCGCAGACCGCCAGCCGACTGACCCTGGCCACCCGCCTAAACCGCGCGGGTAGCGAGGACGACCAACAGTCCACCCCCGGCGTTCTCGACCACATGCTCGGCGCCGGCCGGCACGCTCAGCAGGCGCCCCTTCCCGAGGCGCTCGCGCTCGCCAGCGGCGCCCACCAGGGCCTCGCCTTCGAGTACTTGGTAGTTGACGGCGCCGCTAAAGGTGCGGGCTGCTAGCTGCTGACCCGCTTCGAAACAGAGCAGTTCGGTGGCGAGCCCACCATGCTCCAGGAGCGGCGTCACCTGTACCCGCTCCAGTGAGAACTTGCGCGCATCGTTGATGCTGACCTTCTTCACAGCGGACTCCTCCCACTTGCGGCTGCAAGTAGCGTGCCTACGCAGCTGGCGGATCTGCTCGTCGCGCGGCTCGTAGGTGGCATCTGGTTCACGTCTACAGTACTACCCCACTCCGCCACCTGCGGGCCCGCCAACGGCCGCGTATAGAACCACCCGCGCCGACCTACGCCGCGGTCGGTGGCTGAGAGGGCCGCCGTGCCCGCCGGGCGTATAAGGGGCGTGCTAGAGGGAGGTTATGCGCCCCTGCCGCCCGTTGTGGAGTACCGCGCCACCGCTGTGGATAACTCCAGGGTGTTGACAGGCCCCGCCACCACTTGGTATGCACACGCGCCGTCAGCGCTAACGGCAGAAACCCCGTGCAGCACGCATTCTTTTCGATTGGCCCGGCGTCAGCGGCTCCCTCAGGAAGCGGCCTCGCCTTGTCCACAAGCTTGTGGAGAACTAGGCTCACTTGTGGATAACCCGAAGGGCTCGGTGGTCACGGCAACTGCGGCCAACGACCCGCTCAGCGGTCCGACCACTGACGCTCTGCGACACCGCTCCCGCGACGCGCCGCGGCGACGAAGAGGCGGATGAGCTCCTCGCTCTTCACCCCGGGCGCCACCTCCACGCCGCTGGAGACGTCCACGCCCATGGGCCGCAGTTCGGTGACCGCGCGACCAACGTTGCCGGGGGTGAGCCCGCCCGCTAAGAGGAGGCGCGGGTGGCCGCGCCAACCCTGAACCGTCTGCCACGGGAACGTCTCCCCCGAGCCTGGCACGGGGGCGTCGAGGAGGAAGGCGCTGGCCGGGAAGCCCGCCAACGCAGCGGGATCCGGGGCCTCCGAATGGGGCACCGCCCGGATGACCTTCACGTGTTGCTGAAGCGCGGCGGCGTACTCCGCGCCCTCCGAGCCGTGTAGCTGCACCGCGGTGAGCTGGGCCGCCGTAACGGTGCGTAGTACCTCCTCAAGCGGCTCGTTCACGAACACGCCCACGCGCGCCACGAAGGGGCCCAGGACAGCGGAGAGAGCACGGGCGCGGGCCGCGTTCACCTGCCGCTTGGAACCGGGGGCGAACACGAACCCTACGGCGTCGGCGCCATGGCGCTCGGCGGCTCGCGCGTCCTCCTCACGTGTGATGCCACAGATCTTCACCCGCACGTACGGGTTGGCCTCAGGCGCACCAGGCACCGACGTGGCGGGGCTCATGCCACCGCTCGCAGGTGAGTGATCTGGTGGCGCTGCTCCGTGCCTAACACCAGCACCACGTCCACCCGCAGGGCGGCGCTGGGTCGCCTCAGCACGAAGCTGGCGTAGTGCTGCAGCGCTAGCCGCACGCGCGCCAGCTGGCGGGCGCCCACGTGTTCGGCGGGGTGACCGTAGGCTGCGCTCTTGCGCTGCTTCACCTCCACCGCCACGAGCTGCTGGTCGTGGCACATGACCAGGTCGAGCTCGGCGCCGCGTAGCCGGTAGTTGTGCGCCAGGAGGCGCATGCCACGCGCCTCGAGGTAACTGCACGCCACCCGTTCGGCCCAGTGAGCGTGCTGGGGCGCAACGCCCACGGTTGAGCCGGGCGCCTCCCCGCGCTGGTCGGGGCCGCCCACGCTGATCAGCTCGGCGTCACTTCCAGTGGGGTGGCGTCCGCCCATAGCCCCTCCAGGTCGTAGAAGTCGCGCGCTTCGGGGCTCATGAGGTGAACCACCACGGTGCCGTAATCGAGGAGCACCCACCGGTCGGAGGGGCCCTCCACGCCTTCGGGGAGCTTCTTGCTGGCCTTGAGGCGCTCACGCACGGACTCCTCGAGCGCCTTGAGCTGGAGGCTCGACTCACCGGTGGCGATGACGAAGTAATCGAGGCTGCTGGACACCTGGCGTAGGTCCAACACCTTGATCTCGTGGGCACGCTTGTCGTCGAGCGCGTTCACGATGAGCTGCACGTCTTCAGGGCTTGCCTGCCCCGCGGCGGCAGGGTTGGTGCTGGCTGCGGGATCGGTATCGGTCAAGGGGTCTCCTCCGTCTGGAGCATGGCCAGTTGCGGGGCTGTGCGCGCGGTGCGCGCCTCCGCGTCGGCGCCGAGCACGAGCTCGAGCTGGTAGTTACGGCGCTGGAACGCGCTGAAGCGATCGGTCTGCTGCTTGCCGACGTTGAGGAGGCCAGCGAAGTAATCGGCGTCGGCCCAGGAGGCTTGCGTGGCCACCAGCCGCGTGGGGGCCACGTCTGTGGCGTCGACGGTGCGCACCATGATGGCCTCCTCGGGGACACCGAAGCTGACGAGCCTAGCGTGGTACCAGTCGGCCACCCCGGGCGCGCCGCTCTGGTCGGTGATGAGCAGCGTGAGGTCGGGCGCCTCCACGAACTCGGTGGCTTGACCGCCGAACGTGTGCGCCATGAAGCGGTTCACCTGCACGGGGTCGTACCTGACCACCGAGCCCAGCACGGGTAGCGACTCCTCGGCGGCGATGGGCAGGGTAGCGGTGGTGTTGAACGTGAGGTTGGGAAGCTTAGCCGCGAGTTCGCGAACGAGCCCGATGCTGGCGTTCGTTTCGACGTCGCTGAAGAAGGTGTCGATGAGCGCCGGTAGGGAGAGGGCGGCGCGCACGTTGAGCTCCTTCAGGCGCTCGAGCATGGCGTAGGCTAGCCGCTTCACGTTCTCGATGCGGTCGATGTCGCCTCGCAGCAGCTCGCGGTAGCGGATGAACTTGCTGGCGTCTTCCCCGTCCATGTGCTGCGGCCCGGGATGGAAGTTTATGTGCAGGCCGCCAGCGTTGTCGTTGTACAGCATGCGGTACGGCACGTTGACGGTGACCCCACCAAGGGCGTCGACGAGGTTCTCGAAGATCTCGAGCTTCACCAGCACGAAGTAGTTGATGGGCACCCCGAGGATGGTCTCCACCTCGCTGCGAAGCGCGTCCGCACCGCGGCTGTTGTACACGGCGTTGATCTTCATGTTGAGGTCGGGGAGGTAGGTGTCGCGCGGGATGGCCACCATTGAGATGTCGGAGCCTCGGAGCTCGACGTAAAGGATGGTGTCGGTGCGTGTGAGCCTGTCGCTTATGAAGCCTTCCCAGTTCCAGTTGATGATGCTGCCGTCGCTGCCGTACACGGGTTCGGTACTGGTGGCGATGTAGTTGAGGTCGAGGCCGGCCACCACGAAGCTCACGTGCGACTCGTCCTCGGGGAGCCCGATGAGGGTGCGCTGGCTGCGCGTTAGCTCCTTGCGGTCGAGGTCGCGAGTGAGCCAGAAGCCCACCAGGCCCGTGAGCGCCAGGAGCACCCCCAGAACGGTGACCAAACGCGCGCGGCGGCGGGTCATGCGCCGTCCTCCGGCGTTGGAGCAGCACCGTGGGCCGCCTCGTGAGCCTCTGCCGCCACCTGGGTAGCTTGCCCCACCATGACCTCGTAGGTGCGCAGGGTGTGCGGGTGGATCTCTTTGCCGCAACGCTGGAGGTAGGCGACCTTGGCGATGACGGCCAGGCGGTAGGCGGCGGCGAGGTCGCTTCTGGCGAGTTGCCGGATGCGTTCGTTGACGCCGCGCCCCTCCTCGGACACGTCGGCCACGTACACCGCCATGCCCACGCGGTGGGTGGGCGGTACCCCGAACACGTGCCCCTCCACCGCGGCGAGCACGACGGGGTCGGTGACCCCCCATAACTCCGCCAGGGCGCGGCCGGCGCGGCCATGAAGCGCTAGCGAGTGGCGGCGCTCGAGCTCGAGCTGGGGCGGGGCAAGCTGCATGAGCTCGGCGCCTTCCAGGTCGCGCGCGGCGTCGTGTAGTAGCGCGGCCAGGGCCACCTGGTGTAGCTCTTCCTGCGTGAAGCCGTTGGCCTCGGCCAGCTGCAGTGCAAGGTGCGTTACGCGGACGATGTGCTCGAAACGGCCCTCGGTAACGAGCGCCTGAACGCGCGGCACGAAACGCTGCACGTCGTAGCGGGCGACGATGCCTTCGAGCAACCCTTCTGTGGTGGTTCTTTGGCTCATCGTTGGCGCCGGGGGCGTGTTGGCTCGGTGGCGCGTCGATTGACCCGGCTCACCGCGCAGGTGAAGCGGGCCGAGCCCCCGAAGCCCGGCGTACGGCAAAGTTAGCACGTGCTCAGAGCCCCTCAGCGTCATCCTCGGCTCGGGCCGAGGGGTCGTGGGCCGCGGACCCGTTCCGGACAGCGGGGGGCTCCGTCGCGTGGGCCCCGTCCAGCCCGTCCAGCCCGTCCGTCCCGTCCGCGCCGTCTGTGCCCTCTCCGGTCTCTACGGCGTCCGCGTGGTCGTCGTCCTCCTCGAGGTAACGCCGCCCGGCGCGCTCAGCGTCGTCCTGGGCGAGCACCTCGGTCACGGGAGCCGTGTCGTCGAAGAAGTCGAAGCTGGCGTTGCCGATGGTGACCTCGTCGCCCGTCTTGACCCCCGCCTTCTTGAGCAGCTTGTACACGCCCATGGCCTTGAAATGGTGCTGCAGGTAAGCCACGGCGTCGGCGTTGCTCGGGTCGAATCGCGAGACCACCGCCTCGAGCTCGCTGCCCGACACCACCCAGCCTTGCCCGCTCATGTCGCGCTTCACCTGCACGGGCTCCACGCTCACGGTGCGTGCGGTGGTGGCCTTCACCGGCTCGGGCCGCGGGGGGAGCAGCTCGAACAGGGCGTGGCGCAGCTCCTCTAAGCCCGCCCCGTCTAGCACCGAGATGGCCATCACGGGCAGCCCCGACCGCGCCAGCGCGGCCTCGGCCTCGTGTACGAACTCCTCCATCCCCACTAAGAGGTCGGTCTTGTTCAGCACGATCATGGCGGGACGCTCCAGCAGCTCGGGGTCGTACTCCTGCAGCTCGAAGCGCAGCGACTCGAAGGTGCTTCGCGGCTCGTCGAGCACGTCGAGCACGTACACGAGCAGCCGCGTGCGCGAGATGTGGCGGAGGAAGTCGAGCCCCAGCCCCTTCCCTAGGTGAGCGTCCTCGATGATGCCGGGGA
>CAZFFG010000020.1:0-24495 GCA_964518275.1 uncultured bacterium
ACGAGGAGGACAGCTTCTACGGCGACTTCATCCCCGACGAGAACATCGAGTCGCCTGTGGACGAGGCCTCCAAGAACATCCTCTCCGAGGAGCTGGAAGAAGCGCTCGGCAAGCTGAACGAGCGCGAGGCCATGGTGCTAAAGCTTCGCAAGGGCCTCGTAGACGGCCGCGAGCACACGCTCGAAGAGGTCGGCAGCCACTTCGGCGTCACGCGTGAGCGCATCCGTCAGATCGAGAACAAGGCGCTCCGCAAGCTCAAGTACCACGAGAGCCGCACCCGCAAGCTGCGCGACTTCCTCGACTGAAAGAGACGGCCGGAGGCGGGGCGCGTAATCACGTGCGCGAGCCGCCCCTGACCACGGATCACGAGAAACGACCGACCCTGCTACGGGGTCGGTCGTTTCTTGTAGGGCCACGCGGCGGCGCCAGGCCATACACATGCTGGCGGCACGCTCTCGGTACGGTTGTGTAAGGGGGAGAAACTACCTACTGATAACATTATCGAGCGCGCAGGCCGTGACGCGGGCAACTTGGAGGTGCGCCGATCAGCCTGATATACTCATGACGTTGAATGGGCTGTGCGGCGCCAGATTCAGCGTTAGTCTGACTCCAAGCGTTCGCTATGGTCGATACTTTTCGCTACTCGCATCAACATGTCAAGTAAGTATCTAGGGAGGAACCATATGAAGAATCTTCTACGCATCGCGCTCGCTGCCCTCCTCATCGGCGGCGCCGTGCACGCCCAGCAGTCGTGGCCGGATCTCTCCGGTCAGTCGGTACGCGTTGCCGGCGTGTGGTCGGGCGACGAGCAAGCCGCCTTCACCACCGTCCTCAACGAGTTCGCCAACCTCACCGGCGCTACGGTGGAGTTCTACTCCACCGGTAACGACATCGCCACCGTTGTGGGCACCCAGCTCGAAGGCGGCTCGCCGCCCGACGTGGCCCTGCTGCCCCAGCCCGGCCTCCTCGTTGAGTTCGCCAACCGCGGCGCCCTCGTGAACATCGAGGACACCGTCGGCGACCTCGTAGACGAGTACTACGCCCAGGCGTGGCGTGACCTCGGTAGCGTCGACGGCGCCCTCTACGGCGTTTGGTTCAAGGCTGCCAACAAGTCGCTCCTCTGGTACAACGCCGACATCCTCGAGGCCGCCGGCGTGGAGCCGCCCACCACGTGGGACGAGTTCGTTGAGGCCGCTCAGACCGTTTACGACTACGGCGTGACCCCCATCTCCGTCGCCGGTGGCGACGGCTGGACGCTCACCGACTGGTTCGAGAACGTCTACCTGCGCACCGCCGGTGCCGATCTCTACGACCAGCTCACCAACCACGAGATCCCCTGGACTCACGACAGCGTGAAGGAAGCCCTCGGCTACCTGGCCGACATCTGGCAGCACGAGTGGCTGGCTAACGGCCTGCAGGGCACGCTCGAGGCCGGCTTCCCCGTTGGCACCGTGCAGCCGTTCCTCGACACCCCGACCGCTGCCTTCGCTTACGGCGCCGACTTCTCCGCCGGCGTCATCGCTGCCGACACCAACGCCGAGCTCGGCACCACCGCGCGCTTCGTGGCCTTCCCCTCCGTTGCTGGCTCCGGCCCCGCGGTTGTGGGTGGCGGCGACGTAGCCGTGCTGTTCACCGATAACGAAGCCGCCGTGCAGCTCATGCGCTTCCTCGCCACCCCCGAGGCCGCCGAAGTGTGGGCCGCCCTCGGCGGTTACACCTCGCCTAACCAGGGCGTAGACGTTTCCGTGTACCCCGATGAGGTGCTGCAGCAGTCCGCCGCCGCCCTCCAGGAGGCCGAAGTGTTCCGCTTCGACATGTCCGACCTGCAGCCCGCCGCCTTCGGTGGCACCAGCGGTCAGGGCATGTGGGGCCTCCTCGTGGAGTTCCTGCAGCACCACGACGTCGAACTCACCGCCTTCCAGCTCGAGACAGAAGCTGACGCGGCCTTCCGTTAAGGCTACAGTCGCCTAAATGGCGATGGCCCTTTCAACAGATCCAGGTCGCGCGCCCCGCAAGAAGTGGGGGCGCGCGACCTTGCATTACCTGAAGGTCGCGGCTTTCCTGGGGCCCGCCCTGGTCATCCTGGGCGCGCTCCTCGTGTACCCGATCTTCTTCACCGCCGTGCGCAGCACGTTCGACGTGTCGGGCAACAACTTCGTTGGGCTCGCTAACTACCAGCAGATATTCACGCAGCCCCGCACGCTCATCGCGGTGCGCAACAACCTCATCTGGGTGCTGGTGGTGCCCGCTATCATCACCTCGCTGGGGCTCGTCTTCGCGGTGCTATCGAACCGCCTGCCGTGGCGCTCAGCGTTCCGGATGGCTATCTTCCTCCCGCTGGTGGTCAGTGGCCTGGCAGCGGGCGTTACTTTCAGGTTCCTGTTCGCGGCTAGCCCAGAGGTGGGCACCGCCAACGCCGTGGTGCGCTCCATCGCCCACCTGTTCCAACCTCCGGGCGAGTACCCCACCGCCCGCGCGTCGCGCGCGGCGCCGCTAGAGGCGTTCGACGGTGGCGGCTTCGTGAGCACCACCACCGTCACCGCCGGCGACACGCTCTACCTAGGGTTGGTGGGCGTCCAAGCCACCAACCTGCCTGAGGAGGCCGCTAGCGCGGCGGCGCCAGTGGCAGCGCCCGGCACGGTCTCCGGCGTGGTGTGGCTCGACTTCTCGCCAGGCGGCACCGTCGGGCAGATCGACGAGCCGGAGCTGGGCATGCCGGGTGTGCCCGTCCAGCTTCTCTCCGGTAACCAGGTGGTGGCGCGCACCCTCACCGACGTCGACGGGCGCTTCTCGTTCGACGTAGCGCAGGGTTCGCAACATCAGGTACGCCTCGCCGCTTCAGCGTTCCGAGCGCCGCACCCTGGCATAGCCTGGCTGGGGCCCACCTTCATAACCATCTCCATCATGATCGGTTACATCTGGATGCAGACGGGCTTCGCCGTGGTCATCATCGGGGCTGGTCTGTCGAGCCTCGACCGTGAGCTTCAGGAGGCAGCGCGCACCGACGGCGCCACCGAGTTCCAGGTGTTCCGGCACGTGACGGTGCCGGTGCTCATGCCCATCCTCATGGTGGTGCTGGTAACCACCGTCATCAACGTGCTGAAGATCTTCGACCTGGTGTACATCATCGCACCAGAGTCCATGCAGCCGTACGCCAACGTGCTCGCGCTGGAGATGTGGCGCGCCTCGTTCGGCGGCGCCCGCGACTTCGGCCTGGGCAGCGCGCTGGCCATGCTACTCCTGGTGATGATCATCCCCGCCATGCTCTTCAACATCCGTAACTTCAGGAGGGGTGGATGACGCGCGTAGCTCGCTTCCTCACCACTGGGGCCATGCAGATCGTGCTGGTGGCGATCGCGCTCTTCTGGCTGCTACCGGTGTTCGTTCTGTTCGTCCAGTCCCTGCGCAGCTCGGGCGACATCGCTAACAGCGGCTGGTGGACCGCGCTGGCTAGCCCCAGCAGCCTGATCGTCGACAACTACCGTGCGCTGCTCGCCAACCCCGACATCGTGCGGTCGTTCTGGAACACCGTGTACATCACGGTGCCCACCACCATCCTCGTCGTCCTCATAGCCGCAGGCGCTGCCTACGCGCTGTCGTGGATCAAGTTCCGGGGGCGCGACGTCCTGCTGCTCATCGTGGTGGGCCTCCTAGTGGTGCCCCTGCAGATCGCGCTCATCCCGCTGGCGCGCCTCTTCGGCGACATCGGCCTCTTCGGTACCATCCCCGGCGTGGTGCTCTTCCACGTGGGGTTCGGGCTGCCGTTCGCCATCTTCCTGCTGCGCAACTTCTTCGTGGGCGTGCCGCGCGAGCTGTTCGAGTCGGCGCGGGTGGACGGCGCCAACGACCTCGTCATCTTCGCGCGCATCCTCATCCCGCTGGCGCTGCCGGCCATCGCGTCCCTCACCATCTTCCAGTTCCTCTGGGTGTGGAACGACCTGCTGGTGGCCATGGTGTTCGCCGATCCTGGCTCCGCTCCGCTCACGGCCGCCATCCAGCGGCAGACGCGCGCCTTCGGTCAGAACGTCGACGTCATCGCTCCTGGGGCGTTCCTACAGATGGTGGTGCCACTCATCGTGTTCTTCGCGTTCCAGCGCTACTTCGTGCAGGGCATCCTCGGCGGCGCCGTCAAGGGCTAGCGCGCCGCCGAGGACCGGCACCTACGCACCTACGGGCGGGTCGGGGCCGCCGTCACAGTGTTACCGTCACCGGTCGCTGGTCGGTAAGCTCCACCCGCTCACCCCGCACCTCGAGCACGGCAGTCGTTCCCTCCTCCAGCGTCACCGTCACGGCGGCGTGCGTTACGCGCACTCGAACGCGGGCGCCGCCAGTGCGCACAGCGAAGCTGAGCTCGCGCCAGCCAGCCGGTAGGCGCGGGTCGAGCCGCACCGTGCCGCCGTCGTCGCGCATGCCTCCGAAACCCGCCACGAGCGCCTGCCACGTGCCGCCCGTGGACGCCACGTGGACGCCGTCGGCGGTGTTGCTATGCAGGTCGGCCAGGTCGGCGTACAGCATCTGCTCGAAGTGAGCGTAGGCTAGCTCCGGGCGTCCGACCTCGGCGGCGATGATGGCCTGCACGGCGGCCGACAGCGAGGAGTCGCCGGTGGTGAGGGGGTCGTAGTAGTCGAAGTCAGCGCGCTTCTCCTCCAGGCTGAAGAGCCGCGACTGCAGGTAGAGCGCCAGCACGAGGTCGGCCTGCTTGAGAACCTGGTGTCGGTAGATGACAAGCGGGTGGAAGTTGAGGAGGAGCGGGTACTTGGTCGGGGGCGTGCCGGCGAAGTCCCACGGTTCACGCTCGAGCCAGCGCGCGTCCTGCAGGTGGATACCGCGTGCCGCGTCGAAAGGTAGGGCCATCTGCTCCGCGGCGCGACGCCAGAAGGCCGGTTCGTCCGGCGCGATGGTGAGCGTGCTCACCAAGCGAGCGTGCTCCTCTGGCGCGCTCTGTTCGAGCTCCGCCAGCACGTCGGCGGCGGCTCGCAGGTTAGCGGCGGCCATGACGTTGGTGTAGAAGTTGTCGTCTACCACGGCGCTGTACTCGTCGGGACCGGTGACGGCGTTGATGTGGAACAGGCCGTCTTCGGGCTTGAAGAAACCGAGCGAGGCCCATAGGCGCGCGGTCTCCACCAGCACCTCGGCGCCGTAGCGCTGCATGAAGACGGTATCGGCCGTGGCCGCCACGTACTTGCTGGTGGCGTACGCCACGTCGGCGTTGATGTGGTACTGCGCGGTGCCCGCCGGGTAGTAGGCCGAAGCTTCCTCGCCGTTGATGGTGCGCCAGGGGAAGAGCGCGCCGGCCTCGGCCATCGTGCGCGCCCGGCGGCGCGCGGCGGGCAGCATCTCGTGGCGGTGAACGAGGGCCGCGCGCGCGACCTCGGGGGCGGTGTGCATGAGGTAGGGGAGCACGTAGATCTCGGTGTCCCAGAAGTAGTGACCGGAGTAGCCGCTGCCGGACACGCCTTTGGCAGAGATCCCGAGGCCGTCGGCACGCGCGGAGGCCTGCAGCAGTTGGTAGAGGTTCCAACGCAACGCTTGTTGCACGGCAGGTTGGCCCGGCACGGTCACGTCGGCGCTCTGCCAGAAGCGTTCCAGCCACTGCGCTTGCTCGGCGTAGAGCCCCGCGGCCCCTAACGCCTCAGCCTCGTCGAGGGTCGCGGTGGCGGCCGCGAGCAGGTCGGCGCCGCTGTCGGCGGGGCCGTCGTGGTACGCCACCAGCTTGTGAAGCGTTACCGGCACGCCGGCGGGCGCCGTGAACTCGTAGCTAACGGCCGCCTCTCTGGCGGCTGCCGCCACCGTCGGCGTAGCGTTGGCTCCCTCCAGAGCGTGCGCGGCCATCACCGCCAGCCCCAGTCGGGAGGCCCGGGTGGCGTGCGTCAGGTAGGCGCGGGCGGCGCCAGAGGTGCCGTGCGCCACGGGCCTCAGTGCGCCGCTCATGTCCTCTGCCTGACGGGGGTCGAACCCTTCCGCCTCGCTAGGCTCCGGTCCCGGCTCGTCCGCCGCCTGCCGGTCGACCAGCAGCGACCGTAAGGTCACCGTCTCGTCGGTGTCGAGCGCGGTGACCTCGTAGCTCATCACCGCCAGGTGCCGGCGCGCCAGGCTCACCATGCGCCGGCTCCGCACCTGGATCCTGTTGCCCGCGCGCGTGCGCCACACGATGGAGCGCTCGAGGCGACCTTGGCGCATGTCGAGCACGCGCTCGTAGTGGCCGAGGTCGCTCTCTTGCAAGCTCAGGCGTTCGCCGGCCACGAGGAGCTCGATGGTCTTGGCGTCGGTGACGTTGAGGATCGTCTGACCCACCTCAGCGAAGCCATAGGCCTTCTCCGGGTAGGTGATGGGCCAGGTCTCGTGGAAGCCGTTGACGAAGGTGCCGTGCTCGTAAGCAGGTCCGCCCTCCTCGTCGTTACCGCGCAGGCCCAGGTAGCCGTTGCCGAGCGCGAACAGCGTCTCTAAGTGCGCGCCGCGCTCTGTGGGCTCTACGCCGCGCTCGATCAGGCGCCACTCGTGCACCGGGTAGTTGCGCCGGTCGAGCAGCGCGGGCCTCACGGCGGCAGCGAGCTCCTCGAGGTCGCCTACCACCACGTGCGCGCCGCCGGCCGCCAGCTCGGCGCTGCCGGCGCCTCGGTCCACCCCGACCACCAGTCCGAAGCCGCCCCGCGCGCCGGCCTCCACGCCGCTAAGGGCGTCCTCCACCACCACCGCCGATTCGGGCGCTACCCCCAGCAGCTCCGCGGCCCGCAGGTAGGTGGCGGGATCGGGCTTGCTGGCCAGGCCTTCCGCAGCGGCCGACTCGCCGTCGACCACGACCGGCAGGCGCTCGGCGAGCCCGGCGGCGGCCAGCACGGCCCGCGCGTTACGAGAACTCGACACCACCGCGAGGGCCGCGCCTGCCGCCTCCAACCGCTCCAGGAGGCGTAGCGAGCCGGGGTAGGGAGCCACACCCTCGTCTTGCAGGACGCGGTTGAACATGACGTTCTTACGGTTACCGAGCCCACACACGGTTGGGGCCTCAGGTGGGTCGCTCGGCTCACCCCACGGCAGCTCTATGCCGCGCGAGGCGAGCAGGTCGGCTACGCCTTGGTAACGCTGCTTGCCGTCGAGGTGGTCGAAGTAGTCCTGCTCCGTGTACGGCTGCGTAACGCCTGTTTCGGCGAAGTACGCCTGGAAGAGGGCCGCCCAGGCATGCATGTGCACCTCGGCGGTGGGGGTGAGCACACCGTCGAGGTCGAAGAGGACCGCGGCGTGCTGGGTCAGGTCTGGGAGGGTGGCGGCTGGAGCGCCGGTGTCACTGGGCTGCATGCCCAACGATACGCTCCAGAGGCGGCGCCCGCTCCTCCACACGCCGCCCCGGCTGCCGGTGCGCTGCGGTTACACTGCCCCTAACGCCAACTTCCGGAGGCCCCATGCGGTTCCTACGTGTGCTCGTCGTCATCATCGTCGTCCTGGCTGCTGCTTACGGAGTGCTCGCGCTGGTGGCCAGGCCAGCCAGCGAACACGCCTACTTCGATCAGTTCGAGGAGGAGCGTCTGGTGCTAGCGCACGGCGGCGGCCAGCGGCTCTGGCCCGACAACACCATGCGCGCGTTCCTGGGTGCGGCTGCCATCGGCGCCGACGTCCTCGAGGTCGACGTTCACCAGGACGCCGACGGTGTGTTCCGCGTCATCCACGACGCTACCGTCGACCGCACGACCGACGGTAGCGGCGCCGTGGCCGACCTCACCGGCGTGGAGCTGGCCGCGCTTGACGCCGGTTACCGCTGGACGGTGAACGGGCCAAGCAGCGCGGCCGACGGCGAGTTCCACTACCGCGGTCAGGGTGCCACCATCCCCACGCTGGCGGAGGTGCTCAGCGGCTCGCCGGGTATGGCGGTGAACATCGAGCTGAAGCAGGACTCCGAGGCCGCAGGCGAGTTGCTGTGCCAGCAGCTGCGAGCGGGCGGCGACACCCTGCGGGTCATGGTGGCGTCGTTCCATTCGGGCCCTATGAGGGCCTTCCGGCGCGCCTGTCCGGAGGTGGCGACCTCGGCCACGCGCATGGAGGTGACCCTCTTCTACGTGCTGGCGCGGGCTCGCCTAGCCGCCGTGTACAGCCCGCCCTTCCAGGCGCTGCAGGTGCCGGTGGCGCAGGGCGGCCTCACGGTGGTCACCCCGCACTTCGTGGCAGCGGCGCAGTCGCGTGGCCTTCGGGTGCAGGTGTGGACCATCAACGAGCGTGCGGAGATGGACCGGCTGTTGGGGTTGGGGATCGACGGACTCATCACGGACCGGCCAGACCGCGCGCTGGCCGCGCTGGGCAGGCCGTACGACGCGGCGCTGGTGCCGGGGTTCGTGGCGCCCTAAGGCCTGGGAGGTCACGATGCTTAGCTCACTCCTCGTACTCGACTTGAGCCGCGTGCTGGCTGGACCGTACTGCACGTTGCTCCTGGCCGATCTGGGGGCCCGCGTCATCAAGGTGGAGTCGCCCGCCGGCGACGACACCCGGCGCTGGGGGCCGCCCTACCCAGCTGGCGAGAGCGGTTACTTCTTGTCGGTGAACCGGGGCAAGGAGAGCCTCGTGGTGGACCTCAAGAGCCCGCGCGGGGCCGAGGTCGTGCGCGCCCTGGCGCGCAAGGCGGACGTGGTGGTGGAGAACTTCAAGGTGGGTGACCTGGCCCGCTACGGGCTCGATTACGGGTCGGTGGTGAAGGAGAACCCGCGGGCCGTGTACGTGTCTATAACGGGCTACGGCCAGACCGGCCCTCGGGCCGGGGAGGCCGGTTACGACGGCGCCCTGCAAGCTTTCTCGGGGCTGATGGCTTCCATGGGCGAGCCGGACGGCGCACCCGTGAAGCTGTCGGTGGCGTGGATCGATGTGCTCACAGGCGTGCACGCCGCCGTGGGCGCCCTGGCCGCGCTCCGCCGCCGCGACGAGACCGGTGAGGGCGTCCACTTGGACGTGTCGCTGTTCGACGTGGCGTTAGCGAGCATGGTCAACCAGGCTCAGAACACCCTCCTCACCGGCGAGCCGCCCGTGAAGCTGGGTAGCGCTCACCCCACCATCGTGCCGTACCAGGCGTTCCAGACGGCTGACGGTGCGGTGGTGCTGGCCGTGGGCAACGACGGGCAGTTCGCGCGGTTGTGCTCTGTGCTCGACCGCGAGCACCTGGCGGCGGGTGAGTTCGCAACGAACGACGGCCGCGTGGCGGGCCGCCAGCGGCTCATCCCCGAGCTGCAGGCGCGGGTGCGCGAGTTCGGCACAGCGGCGCTGCTGCGGGCATGCAGCGACGCCAAGGTGCCGGCCACCAAGGTGATGGGGCTTGACGAGGCGCTGGCGGAGCCGCAGGCTGCCGCGCGGGGCATGGTGGTGACGGGCCAGCACCCTCTCATCGGGTCGTTACCGATGGTGGGCAGCCCGCTGTGGCACGCCCGCGGCCCCGACGGCGCCGCTGTGGACCTGCAGCCGGCGCCAGGTTCGGCGCCCGTGCCGCCACTGCTGGGTCAGGACACCGCCACGGTGCTCGCACGCGAGCTGGGGCTCGACGCTAGCGAGATCCGTGCGCTGGTAGACGCCGGCGCCGTGCGGGTGGGGGAGCAGCCGGGCTAGGTAAGGGTGCCGGCACCGCGTTCAGGCGTCGGTTCGGCAGCTTCGCTTGGGCGGCTTCAGTTCGGGAGCAGCAGGCCCTCTGCGGCGGAGCCCCGCAGCAGCCCGCGATACACGCCGTCGATGGCGAGCTCGGAGCCGTGCACGGTGACGGTGGGGTAGTCGGGGTTGTGGGGGCGGAGCTGGTACCGACCGCCGGGCAGTTGATCGAGGTACTTGAGGGTGACTTCGTCGGGGCCGACCCGCACGGCGCAGATCTGGCCGCTGCGCGAGGGGCGGGAGGCGGCCAGCAGCACGATGTCGTCGGGTTGGATCAGGTCGGCCATGGAGTAGCCATGCACCCGAAGCGCGAAGTCGGAGCGCTGCGCGCCACTGCCGACTAGGGCCGGTAGGTACGCCTCAACGTGTGCGCTGGCGATGCCGGCGGTGCCGGCCGGGATGTCGCCAACGAGCGGTATACCGGTGGCTTCGGCCGGGAGCTCCACGCGAGGGGAGCGTCCGCGCCCGCGGCTCTCGAACGTTAGGTAGCCCTTGCCCTGGAGCGCTTCTAGATGCTGCTTGAGCGTGACGTAATGGACGCCGAGCGAGCGCGCCAGTTCCGATAGTTCGGGCATGCCGCCGGTGCGGCGCTGGTGCTCCAGCAGGCGTTGGTAGACCCGTTCTTGGGCCGGGGAGAGGGGCTGAGCGCCCGGGCTGCTCGTCATGCTGCCTTAAATGCTAAGGTGTGGCGGCCGCGCTGTCAACCGAGCGTTGGCGATCGCCGGGAACGCCGTCCAGCACGGCTCTCATCTGGCGTTCACGATGCATTCGTGGTCTAGACAATGGTGTAGTGCCATGCTATAGTTTTTGTAGTCGTGGTGGCCAGAAGGCGGTGCGCACGCGTTACGAGTGCCCTGAAAGCACCAGCGGCCACGCCTCCAAGCTCAACTGGTCACATAGTACGCCCGGTTCAACACATTCTCGCCCAGCCGCCCACGGCGGCTCACGAAGGAAGGTTCATGATGCTCGATACTTTCGAGAACCTCGAAACCCCGAGCAGCTGCCAAGCTCCCGCCATCGTCCCCAGCGGACTGGCGCTCCCCACTCGCACGCTCGAGCCTGGGCAGGTGCTCTACGAAGCCGACCGCGAAGCCAGCAACCTCTACATCGTCAACCACGGGGTACTGAAGGCCGTCGTTCCCACCAGCTTGGGTCGCGACCGCATCGCCGACCTGTACGGCGCTGGCGACGTCCTGGGTCTGTCCGCCCTCGATGGCGGTAACCACGCCGAAACGGTGGTGGCTGTGCACGACGCCTGCCTCACCCCCATCGACCCGCAGCAGGCCATGAACGACCGCAACCTGCGCGACTACGTGCTCCGCAGCCTGGCGCGGCAGCTGCGCCGCTCCCGCGAGATGCTCGACGAGGCCGAGATGCCCGTCGGCGCCCGCGTCACCCGCGCTTTCCTGCGCCTGGCGCAGCAGTTCGGCCTCCCGTCCGACAGCGCTCAGGGCGGCATCAAGCTCCCCCTGGCCCTCACGCACGAGGACCTGGCGGACCTCACCGGCTCGAGCCGCGTCACCATCACGCGCATCCTCGGCGAGCTCCGCAGCGAGGGCGCTCTAGAGGGCACCCGCGGCGTGTACGTGGCTAACCTCGAAGGCCTCGAGCGCGCCACCGACCACTACGTCATGCAGGTCCTCTGAGTCATGTGGGCATCTGCGTCACGCAGCTACCAGTCGCCACGCTCGCATCAGTTAGGCTAGACGCGTGATCAGCTTCACCGATAACGCCAGAAGCCGGGTGCTGCACTTCATCGAAGCTCAGCGCAGCCAGGGCGTCACGGCGCTGCGTATCGCGGGCAACCGCGCCGAGCAGCGCCTGTGGCTCGTCAAGCCCGAAGACAAGCGCGAAGACGACCAGGTCCAAACCGAGTCGGGCTTCGACGTCTACCTCGACCGCCTCAGCGCCGGCCAGCTCGATGGCGCCACCGTCGACTTCGTCGAGGGCGTCATGCAGTCGGGCTTCAGGCTCTTCTTCGCCGGCTCCACCTGGGACGACCCCCTCGCCCAGAAGGTGCAAGACGTCATCGACCGGCAGATAAACCCGGGCGTGGCTAGCCACGGGGGCGCCGTCACGCTCGAAGGCGTGAAGGACGGTGTTGCGCTCATCCGCTTCGGTGGCGGCTGCCACGGCTGCGGCGCGGCCGACGTTACCCTCAAGCAGGGCATCGACCGCATGCTGCGCGAGAACGTCCCCGAGATCGTGGGCGTGCAAGACGTCACCGACCACAGCACGGGCGAGAACCCCTACTACGCCCGTCAGGACGGCGCCAGCTCACCGCTGGCCTGAGCGGCGGTTTCACCGTAGTTCAACCAAGGCGGGGTTAGTGGCCCCAACCGTGTTACCTTGAAGCAGTGCGGATGCCCGAAGCAAACCTAGCGGGCGCCGCGCTGCCTTTTTTGAGCACCCGTGGGCTCACGAAACGCTTCCCCGGGGTGGTAGCCGTCAACGGTGTCGACCTCGACATCATGCCCGGCGAGGTGCACGCACTACTCGGCGAGAACGGCGCTGGCAAGACCACCCTCATCAGCATGCTCTACGGGCTGCTCCAACCAGACGAAGGTCAGATCCTGGTAGAGGGTAGCGCGCTGCGTATTCGCGATCCGAAGCACGCCATGCAGCTCGGCCTCGGTCTCGTGGCCCAGCACTTCCACTTGGCGCGCCGGCACACCGTTGCCGAGAACCTGGCCCTCGGGCAGAGCGAGGCGCCCTTCTGGCGACCCACCTCCAAACTGCGCCGCACCGCAGGCGAGCTCGCGCAGCGCTACGGCCTCGAGGTCGAGATGGACGCCCGCGTGAGCAGCCTCTCGCCCGGCGAGCAGCAACGCATCGAGATCCTCAAAGCGCTCATGCAGGGCGCGCGCCTACTCATACTCGACGAACCCACCAGCGTGCTCACCCCGCAGGAGGCCGACGCCCTCTTCGAGGTGGTGGAGCGCATGCGCGCCGACGACCGCGCCATAGTGTTCATCAGCCACAAGCTCAACGAGGTGCAGCGCGTAGCCGACCGCATCACCGTCCTGCGGGGCGGACAGGTGGTCGGGCGCCTCACCCGCGGCGAGGCCGAGCCTTCCGAGCTCGCGCGGCTGATGGTCGGCCGCCAGGTGGCCACCCCCCAGCGCCTCGGCGTGGTCAGCCGCCAGGAACCGCTCCTGGTGGTCGACGACCTGTGGCTGCGGGGCGAACGGGGCGTGGACGCCCTGCGCGGTGCCACCTTCAGCGTGCGCCCTGGTGAGGTCGTGGGCGTAGCCGGCGTTGCGGGTAACGGTCAGAGCGAACTGGCGCAGGTTCTGGCTGGGCTAGCGCGCCCTAGCCGCGGCAGCGTGAAGCTGGGCGGCCTCGAGCTCGGCCGACTCACCCCGCGCGAGGTGCGCGCCGCGGGCGTGGCCTACATCCCAGAGGACCGGCGCACCGAAGGTGTGGTGGGGGCGCTCAGCGTGATGGAGAACCTCGTGCTGCGCCAGGTGCGCGACCCAGCCTTCGCTCGCGGCGTCATCATCGACTGGCGCAAGGCGGAAGAGTTCGCCACGCGCGCAGTGGAGGAGTTCGACATCAAGACCCCAAGCCTGCGCACGGAAACGCGCACCCTGTCGGGCGGCAACATCCAGAAGATCGTGCTGGCCCGCGAGCTCTCCGGCAAGCCGCGCCTGGTAGTGGCCTCCCACCCCACTTACGGCCTCGACATCGGTAGCACCAACCACACCCACGAGCTGCTCCTCGCCCAGCGCAGTCGGGGTGCGGCGGTGGTGGTCATCAGCGAGGACCTAGACGAGCTGCTCAAGCTCTCCGACCGCATACTCGTCATGTACGCAGGCCGGGTGGCTGGCTCCATGCCCGTGGCGGAGGCCGCCACGGAAGAGGGCGTCCAGCAGCTCGGGCTCCTCATGACTGGCGGGGTGGAGGCGTGAGCCGGCTCAGGTGGGTCCCGCGGCTGGCGGCGCCGGCCTGGCTCCTCGTGGTCGTGAGCGCGGGAGCGTTCGTGGTGGCGTTGCTGGTGGCGCTGGGCCTCTTCGGCGTCTACGGGCTCAACCCGCTCGAGGCTGGCGCCACCGTGGTGCAGCGCACGCTGATGGACAAGCGCGGCTTCGGTGAGGTCGTGCGCAAGAGCATCCCGCTCCTCCTCGCTGGCGCGGGCATGGCCCTCGCCCTGCGCGCGCGGTTCTGGAACATCGGTGCCGAGGGTCAGATCCTGGCGGGCGCCATCGCCGCCACGGCCGTGGCGCTCTTCGTACCCATCGGCTGGTACACCATCCCCGTGCTCTACCTGGCGGGCTTCGTGGCAGCAGCCCTTTACGGCCTGGTGCCCGCCTACCTGAAGGCGCGCCTGGGCGTGAACGAGATCATCACCACCCTCATGTTCAACTACGTGGCCATCTACGTGGTGCGCTGGCTCATCAACGGGCCGTGGCGCGGCCGCAGCGTCACGGGCTTCAGCTACACCGATCGCTTCGACCGCGCCACCTACCTCCCCCTCTGGGAGGGCACGCGCGTGCACATCCCTACGCTCGTCATCGGTGTGGTGGCCGCGCTGCTCATCACCTGGCTGCTGCGGCACACGCGCCTCGGCTTCTCCATCCGGGTCATGGGCGACGGGCCGGACGCGGCGCGGTACGCGGGCATCAAGCTCCTGCCCACCACGCTGGCGCTGGCGGCGCTCGCCGCTGGCGTGGCGGGCGTGGCCGGCGCAGGGGAGGTGGCCGGCATCCACCACCGCCTCATAGAACCCACCAGCGTGTCGATGGGTTACGGCTACACCGCCATCCTCGTGGCGCTTCTGGCGCGGCGGCGGGCGTGGGCCACGCTCATCACCGCGCCCCTGCTCGGCTGGGTGTTCGCCGCTGGCGACGTCATCAAGGTCAGCCTGCAGCTGCCGTTCCAGATCACCGACGTGATCATCGGGGTCACTCTGCTCCTGCTAGTGGCGTCCGAGCCCCTGTTGTCGTATCGTCCGGTCTGGCAGCGTCGAGGCGCCCCCGGTGACGCCCCTTCAACCCCAGAAATCAAGCCCCAGTCGGAGGTCGGTTCCTAGATGGAGTTCGAGCTGCTCACGACAACCATCGCGCGCGCACTAGCGTTCGGCACGCCGCTGCTGTTAGCGGCGTTGGGCGAGATCCTGGCGGAGCGCGCGGGGGTGGTCAACCTCGGTATGGAGGGCATGATGATGCTCGGCGCCGTGGCGGGCTTCATCGCGGCGCAGGCCACCGGCGCGCTCATGCTAGGGGTGCTGGCCGCCATTGTGGCGGGCATGCTCGTGGCGGCGCTGCACGCGTTCCTCTCCGTCACGCTGGCTTCCAACCAGTACGTCAGCGGTCTCGCCATCACGCTCGGCGGTGTGGGGCTCGCCAACCTGCTCGGCCGCGACTGGGTGGGGCGCCCGCTCGCCAACCCCATGAGCTTCGTTACCGTGCCTGGGCTGTCCGAGATACCCATCCTGGGGCCCGCGCTCTTCGTGGAGCAGTACCCCCTCACCTACGTGGCCCTCGCGCTGTCGGTTCTCCTGTGGGTCTTCCTGTTCAGGACCCGGCCGGGCCTCACCGTGCGCACCGTGGGCGAAGCGCCCGCCGCCGCCGATACGGCCGGCGTGTCGGTGCGGCGCGTGAGGTTCTTCGCGGTAGTGGTCGGCGGCGCTCTGGCTGGCCTGGCGGGCTCCTACTTCTCGCTCGCTTACCGCCCCGCCTGGGGCGAGAACATCACCAACGGGCTCGGCTGGATCGCGCTCGGCCTCGCTATCCTGGCGCTGTGGCACCCGCTCCGGGCCGTGCCCGCCGCGCTTCTGTTCGGCGCGTTCTTCACCCTCTCCTTCCGGCTTCAGGGCGTGTTCCCGCCGGAGTTGCTTACCGTTCTCCCGTACCTCGTCACCGTGCTGGCGCTTACCCTCATCGCGCTGCGCAGCGGGCGAGGCGCGGTGGGCGCCCCCGAGGCTCTCGGGACGGCGTACCGCCGGGGGGAACGCTGAATCGTGGCCACGACCGGGAGCAGCGGGTTCCCGGTGGGCGAGGTGGGAGCACCCACCTTTGACGCTTCTGGACACCGTTACCGGGAGACGAGAGCCCCGGCCGGGTCCACTGGAGGTCGTATGCGGCACATCCGTCGAGTCGCCATCCTGGCACTTCTAGCCCTCTTGACCAGCTCTGCCTTCGCCCAGCGAGACGACATCAAGGCATGCTGGATCTACATCGGTCCGATCGGCGATTACGGTTACTCGTACGCCCACGACTTGGGTCGGCTCCAGACGCTGGCCGACCTGCCTTCCATCGAAACCGCTTACGTGGAGGCGGTGGCCGAGGCCGACGTGGAGGCCACCGTGGACCAGCTCGTGGCCGACGGCTGTAACGTCATCTTCGGCACCAGCTTCGGCTTCGGCGACGGCATCCTCGCCTCTGCCGAGCGCTACCCCGACGTCATCTTCGCGCACGCCACCGGCGTGGAGCGTGCCCCCAACGTTCTCACCTACATGGCCGACTTCTACCAGGTCTACTACCTCAACGGCCTCATCGCTGGCGCTATCACCGAGACCGACAAGGTCGGCTACGTGGCCGCGTTCCCCATCCCAGAGGTCAAGCGTCACATCAACGCCTTCGCCCTCGGCGTTCAGGAAGTGAACCCCGACGCAAGCGTCGTGGTGCGCTGGATCTACAACTGGTTCGACCCGGCTGGCGCCACCGAAGCCACCGAGGCCCTCATCGCCGATGGCGCGGACGTGTTCGCTTACACGGAGGACACCCCCACCGTGCCGCAGGTCGCTGCCGCCCGCGGCCTGACCTCCTTCGCTCACTACGCCTCCATGGCGACCTTCGCCCCCGAGACCCTCGCCTCCGGCCAGCTCGTGCACTGGGGCGTGCTCACCACCGACATCCTCAGCAAGGTGATGGACGGCACCTACACCGCCGACAACCTCGAGGACGTGGACTACTTCTGGCTCATGGCCGAAGGCGCCGTGGAGGCCGGCGTGGAGCCCGGCGTGGTGGTGCACCCCGATTACGTCGAGCGGCTGCGCGCCGTCACGGTCGAGACCGACGCCGGCACCGAGACGGTGTACGACCTGGTCATGCGCCGCGCTGCGCAGATGAGCGCCAGCCCCGCCGAGTTCGAGCCTTTCGCCGGGCCTGTGTCCGACCGCCGCGGCAACGTCGTCTACGCTGAGGGCGAGGGGCCGACCGTTCTGGAGTTGCTGGGCATGCAGTGGGCCGCCCCCAACGTGTCCGGGCCGTGGGAGGGCGAGCCGTAAGCCAGGCCGCTAGCGGCCGCTCGGTCCTCCCCACCGCCGCCGAAGTGGCGCACGCGGTGGCGGTGGCGAGCGGCCGCGAGAAGGCCAGCCTGCTGCTGGCAGGGGGCCAGCTCGTGAACGTGTTCACGAACGAGGTCCACCCGGCCGACGTGCTGCTAGCCGGCCGCCTGATAGCGGGCATCTTCGACCCAGACGACGGTGAGGCCACGGCCCGCCGCCGCAACGCCGTGGAGGTACTCGACCTCCACGGCGCTTTCGTTGCCCCCGGCCTCATAGACGGTCACGTACACATCGAGTCGTCGCTGGTGAGCGCCGCCGAGTACGCGCGCGGTGTGCTCGGGCGGGGTGTGGTGGGTGTTGTGTGTGACCCGCACGAGATCGCCAACGTTGCCGGCGAGCCCGGCGTGCGCTGGCTACTCGACGCGACCGCGGAACTACCGTTCGACGTGTGGGTCACCGTGCCCTCATGCGTGCCGTCGAGCCCGTTCGAGACGGTGGGCGCCGAGTTCGGGCTCGACGCCATGCGGCGCCTCACCGCCCACCCGCGCGTGGTGGGCGTGGCCGAGCTCATGAGCTACCCGGACGTGGTGGCTGGGCACGAGGTCGCCCTAGCTAAGGCGCGCCTAGGCGAGGAGCGCTCCCTCACGGTGGAGGGGCACGCGCCCGGGCTCACGGGGGCGCCGCTGCAGGCCTACCTCGCCAGCGGGGTGGGCTCCGATCACGAGGCCACGCGGGTTGAGGAGGGCCTCGACAAGCTCCGCTCGGGAGCCGTGCTGCTCGTGCGGGAAGGCTCGGTCACTCGTGACCTAGACGCCTTGCTGCCCCTCGTTCACGAGAGCCACGGCGACCGGGTGGCGTTCGTAACCGACGACCGCCTACCTCACGACCTGCTGGCCGAAGGCGCGGTCGACCTGCTCGTGCGGCGCGCCGTTGCGGCCGGCGTGAACCCCGCTTACGCCGTGCGTTGCGCCTCGCTCAACGTGGCCTCTCACTACCGACTGCCACGCCGGGGCGCCGTGGCGGCCGGCTACTTCGCCGACATCGCGGTCGTGCCCGACCTTGCCGCGTTCGCCCCTTCCACCGTTCTGAAGGAAGGAAAGGTGGTGGCTGTAGACGGCGACGTTAGCCCGGCCGTGCTACCGCAGCGAACGGAGGAGCTAGACGAAACGGTGCTCAACACCGTGGTGCTTCCCGACCTGACCGCAAGCTCCCTACGGCTGGCGGCGCCCGGCGGCAGCGTGCGCTGCGTGGTGGCGTTGCCTAACTCCATCCTCACGAGCCAGAGGGCGGTGGTGCCGACGGTGGAAGACGGCGCCGTGGTTGCCGACCCGGCACGTGACCTGCTCAAGCTGGCCTGCGTAGAACGCCACGGCAAGAACGGCAACGTGGCGGTGGGGCTCGTGAGCGGTTTCGGGTTGAGCGCTGGTGCCCTCGCCACCAGCGTGGGGCACGATCACCACAACCTGATGCTCGTGGGCGCCGAAGACGCCGACATGCTGGCGGCCGCCAGGCGCCTCGCGGAGCTCGGCGGCGGCTTCGTGGCCGTGCACCGCGGGGAGGTGCTGGCGGAGCTGCCCTTGCCGCTCGGGGGCCTGATGACCAACCGCTCGTTGGCCGCCACCCGTGCCGACCTAGACGCGCTCGACGAGGCCGCTCGCTCGCTGGGCTGCGTGCTTCCCTCGCCATACATGGCGTTGAGCTTCCTGGGGCTGGCGGTGGTACCCGAACTGCGGCTCACCGATATGGGGCTGGTGGACGTGCCGCAGGGGCGGCTCGTACCGTTCGGGCTCGAGCAGGGCTAAGGTATCGCTCGAAGCGGCGCTGTTCAGGGCGCCTTCTAAAGCGCTTGGCGGTAAGGCCACACCTCGTAGCTCTGCCACACACCGGCGCGCGTGTACACGTCCTCTTCCACCAAGCGCCTCGCCTCGGCTTCGTTCGCTACATCGAGCACCAGCATGGAGCCGATCATGTTCTGCTCGGCGTCGAGGAGGGCTCCACCCGTGACGAGGTGGCCTGCTGCCTGGAGGGAGCGTGCCGTCTCCAGGTGACTGGTTCGCGCTTCGGCGCGCCGCGTCTGGGCGCCGGCGTCGGTGCCGTCTTTGGCGATCACTACGAAAAGCATCGCTGACCTCGTTTCCCGCACGCCACGCTAGGGTGCGTGGACGCGCGCTGCAGCCGCCGTGGAGGGCGCGCTCGCGTGCACACGATGGTACCGTGGGCCGTGTAAGCGAGACGGTTCGACCCGTTGCCTGCGTACGACGCAAAGTTGATACGACCACACTCATATCTATTGACAATGAATCGCCAGGGCGACTATACTGGCCACTAGTTGGAGCCTGCGCCGAGCTTGCTCAAGTTTACTGCTGACGGCAACCCCCTGAAGCGTTGAGAACATGCTCGAAGTGGCTAGGTAGCGGCTCCTTCACGGTGAGCTCGACCGCGTTCGTTCGCGGCGAGCCAAGCCACATCCCATCGAACGAGGAGCCCTGAACTATGGCAAGAGCAGT
This sequence comes from uncultured bacterium, assembly GCA_964518275.1. GTDB lineage: Bacteria > Deinococcota > Deinococci > Deinococcales > Trueperaceae > JAAYYF01. Next base: position 19,351 of record CAZFFG010000020.1, read on the forward strand.
CGGAATCGACCTAGGCACCACCAACAGCGTCATCGCCGTCATGGAAGGCGGCGAGCCCGTCGTGCTGGTCAACGCGGAAGGCAACCGCACCACCCCATCCGTGGTGGCCTTCAAGGGTGACCAGCGCCTGGTTGGCCAAGTGGCCAAACGGCAGGCGGTGCTCAACCCCGCCGGCACGCTGTTCGAGATCAAGCGCTTCATCGGCCGCACCTGGGACGAGGTGAAGAGCGAAGCCGAGCGCGCCCCTTACGAGGTCGTGCGCGGCGACGACGGCGGCGTGCGCTTCGTGGTGGAAGGCAAGCAGTACACCCCTGAAGAGATCTCGGCCATGGTCATGCGTAAGCTAGCTGAAGACGCCAGCGAGCGCCTCGGCACCAAGGTCACGCAGGCCGTCATCACCGTGCCCGCCTACTTCAACAACTCGCAGCGCGAAGCCACCCAGAACGCCGGCCGTATCGCCGGTCTGGAAGTGCTCCGCATCGTGAACGAGCCCACCGCCGCCGCGCTCGCTTACGGTCTCGAGAAGAAGGGCAACGAGACTGTGCTCGTGTTCGACCTGGGCGGTGGCACGTTCGACGTGTCCATCCTCGAGGTCGGTGACGGCGTGTTCGAGGTGCGCTCCACCAGCGGCGACACCCACCTGGGCGGCTCCGACATGGACCACGCCATCGTGCAGTGGCTGGCCGAGGAGTTCCAGAAGGAGTACAACGTCGACCTGCGCAAGGACAAGCAGGCCCTCCAGCGCCTCATCGAGGCGGCCGAGAAGGCCAAGATCGAGCTCTCCGGCCTGCCCGAGACGACGATCAGCCTGCCGTTCATCGCTATGGACCCCGGCTCCAACGCGCCTCTCTACCTCGAGAAGAAGCTCACCCGCGCCAAGTTCGAGGAGCTCGTCGCGCCGCTGCTCAAGCGCGTGCGCGGCCCCCTCGAGCAGGCCCTCAAGGACGCCAAGATGAGCGCTTCCGACATCGACGAGATCATCCTCGTGGGTGGCTCCACGCGCGTGCCCGCCGTGAAGAACATCGTGAAGGAGATCCTCGGTAAGGAGCCCAACCAGTCGGTCAACCCCGACGAGGTGGTGGCCCTCGGCGCCGCCGTGCAGGCGGGCGTGCTCACCGGCACCGTCGACGACATCGTGCTCCTCGACGTGACCCCCCTCAGCCTCGGCGTCGAGACCAAGGGCGGCGTCTTCACCAAGCTGATCGACCGCAACACCACCGTGCCCGTGCGCAAGTCCGAGACCTTCAGCACCGCGGCTCACAACCAGACGGGCGTCGAGGTAGTCGTCCTGCAAGGCGAGCGCTCCATGGCCGCCCAGAACAAGCTGCTCGGGCGCTTCCAGCTCGACGGCATACCCCCGATGCCCGCCGGCATGCCGCAAGTGGAGATCACCTACGACCTCGACGCCAACGGCATCCTGCACGTGACCGCTAAGGAGAAGTCCACCGGCAAGGAAGCCAGCATCACCATCCAGAACACCACCACCCTCAGCGAGGACGAAGTGGAGAAGATGGTGAAGGACGCCCAGGCGCACGCCGAAGAGGACCGCACCCTCCGCGAGCTGGCCGAGGCCAAGAACCAGCTCGACGGCGTCCGCCTCCAGGCGCAGAAGGCCATCGAGGACGCCGAAGGCGCCACCGACGAGCAGAAGAGCGAGCTCCAGGCGAGCATCGACGCCGCCCAGACGGCTCTCGACAGCGAGACCGACAAGGCCAAGCTCGAGACTGTGACGCGTGAACTGGCCGAGGCGCTCCAGAAGTTCCAGGTCAACACGCAGCCGCAGGCCAGCGAAGAGCAGGCGAGCGAGGCTCCCACCCAGACGGACGCCGGCGACGACGACGTGATCGACGCCGACTTCAAGCCGGCCGGCTGAGACGCGGACGATCATGAAGCGTAGAGACGACCGCCCTGACGGCGAGCCGGTCACTTATCAGGAACCAGTTGGCGACCTCCCCGGGGAGAACCCGGGGGAGGTCGCCGACCAAGCCCACGAGGGCCAGCCCGACAGCGAGGCCGAGATCCTGCGCGCCGAGCTGGGTAACGCGGTGGAGCAGGTGGAGCGGCTTAGCGCCGAACTCCGCGAGGCCGAGGAGCGCTTCCTGCGCGCCCGCGCCGAGCAGGACACCATGCGCCGCCGCATGCAGGGCGAGGTCGAACTGGCGCGCGCCGAAGGCGTGGCCAGCGCCCTGGCCCCCTCGCTCAGCGTCTTCGACGACCTAGAGCGCGCCCTGGGCGCCGCGGACCGCACCGACGACCCGCGCAGCATCGTGCCAGGCGTGCGCGCCGTACGCGACGCGCTACTCCGCAACCTTGACGCCCTGGGCGTCAAACTCATCGGGCAGCCAGGCGAACGGTTTGACCCGGAGCTGCACGAGGCGCTCAGCGTCGTGGCGCTCAGGCCAGGCGCCGAACCCGGCACTATTGACCAGGTCTTCGAAGCGGGCTTCGTGCAAGGCGACCGGCTCGTGCGCGTGGCGCGCGTCACTGTGTTCGCCGACCCTAACTGACCGCAACCATGAAGACCCAAGCCGCCTGCGCCGCCCCTCAAGGAGGCGGCCGGGCCGGTGCTACTAACTACACGGAACGGAGGTGACAAGTGGCGACTTTCAAGGACTACTACCAGACGTTAGGCGTGGCCAAGAACGCGAGCAAGGAGGACATACGGCGCGCGTTCCGTAAGCTCGCCGCTAAGCACCACCCGGACCGCAACCCGGACGACCCAAGCGCTGAGGAGCGTTTCAAGGAGATCAACGAAGCGTACACGGTGCTCTCCGACGAGGAGAAGCGCCGCTTCTACGACCAGTACGGCGCGACTGGTAGGGTGCCCCCGTTCCAGCCGGGCGCCGGCGGCGGCGCCGGTTACCGCCCCGTCTCGCCCGAGGAGTTCGGCGACTTCTCGGACTTCTTCCAGAGCCTCTTCGGTGGCTTCGGCGGGGTTCGCGGCGGCTTCGCCACCGACTTCGGCGGCGCGGGCCAACCGTTCGGCGGCCAGCGGGTCAGCACCGCCCCGGCCACAGCCGAAGCGCGGCTCGACGTCGGGCTCCTCGACGCCTATAGGGGCGGGCCCACCAGCATCCGCGTGGGCGACAGGTCGCTCGAGGTCACCCTGCCGAAGGGCGTCAAGGACGGCGCCAAGCTTAGGCTCAAAGGCCAGGCACCCAGTGGGGGAGACCTGATACTGCAGGTCCGTCACCTGCCTCACCCCACCTTCCGCCTCGACCGCGACGACGTGCGCGTGACCGTGCGCGTGCCAGCCCCCTTGGCCGCCGTGGGCGGTCCGGTGCGGGTGCCCACCCTCGACGGCGACGTGGAGATGACCCTCCCCGCCGGCAGCTCCAGCGGCCGCGTCCTGCGGCTCAGGGGCAAGGGCTGGCCCAAGGCCGACGGCAGCCGCGGCGACGAGCTCGCCGAGGTGAGGCTCACCGTGCCCGAAACGCTCACGGAAGAGCAGGCGGAACTGTACCAGCAACTCCTCGAGCTAGAGACCGCCGGCGCCGCCAGCGACTGAGCACGCCCGCCGGAACCCGCACCGGGCCTGCGGGCCAGCACGGCGCGGGCCGGCCGCGCTACTAACCGGCCACACTACTAACCGGACGCACTGCCAGCCGTACGCGTTTCCAACCGTACGCGCCGCCAACCGTACGCGCCGCAGGTGGTAGCGTTCGCTCATGACCGTCAACAAGCCGCTCCTCAGACTGCTATTCACCCTGCTGACCGCCTTCGCGCTGGTCACGACCGCCGCGGCGCAGGGCGCCGACACCGGTAGCGCCCCCACCGCACCCGAAACCGCCGCCACTCAGGACGACCCTGTGGTCCTGCAAGTGGGCGCCACCACCGAGCGCGCCAGCGAAATCGAGTGGCGCTTCGAGGTCGCCATCCGCAACATCGTGGCCCAGCAGGGCATGCCGTTCAGCCCGGAGGTCGCACTGCAACTCCGCGGCCTGCTCCCCACCTACCTCGAGCAGCGCGCGCAGGAAGTGGCCCTCGTCGTAGAGGCCCAGCGTCGCGGCATCACGCCGAACGAGGAAGCCATCCAGGCCGACCTCGATTCCATCCGCTCCAGCGCCGAGACGGAAGAGGAGTTCCTCGCCCTCATCGGCAGCGCCGGCTTCAGAAGCGCGGATCAGATCCGCGGCATGCTCGTGGAGGCCGACATCGTCAACCAGCTCGTGCAGCAGCTGCGCGCCCAGGCTGAGGAAGGCGTGACCGACGCCTCCTTGCGCACGCGCTACCTCGCCGACCGAGAATCTTTCGGCCAGAGCGAGGCCTTCTGCGCCCGGCACATCCTCGTAGCCGAGGAGGAGCTCGCCCAGCAGCTCCTGGACCGGCTCGAGGCCGGTGAGGAGTTCGCCGACCTGGCCGCCGAGTACGGCACCGACGGCACCCGCACCCGCGGTGGCGACCTCGGCTGCTTCGGCCGCGGCGCCATGGTGGCCGACTTCGAGCAGGCCGTGCTGGACGCCGAGGTGGGCTCGCCCAGCGGCCCCGTGGCCACCCAGTTCGGCTTCCACGTGGTCCTCGTTTACGATCACACGCCGGCCCGCGTGGCGCCGTTCGACGAGGTCAAGGACGAGGTGCGCTCTTATGTGGTGGGCCTCGCCACCGAAGCCGCCATCGACGGCATCATCGAGGGCTCAGGCGCGCGCACTTACCCGGAGCGCCTGGCGCCCGTCGCGCCCTGAGTCCGCTAGGCCTCAGGTAGCTAAGCGTTCACGGCGCTAAGCGCCGCTTACCCCAGCCGCCCGCCTCCCGCCGGTACTCGAACCGGTCGTGGAGGCGGTCGCGTCTGCCCTGCCAGAACTCCATGCGCTCGGGGGTGACCACGTACCCGCCCCAGTACGGCGGCCGCTCCACTGGCCCGGCCCCGAACTGCTGCGTGTAGCGCTCCACCGCGTCCTCCAGTTCGCGCCGGTCCGTTATCGGTTGGCCCTGACGGGCCGCCCAGGCGCCCACCTGCGAACCGCGCGGGCGGCTATGGAAGTACGCGTCCGACTCGGCGGCCGCCAGCTTAGTCACGGCGCCGTCCACGCGCACCTGCCGTTCCGTGCGGGGCCACCAGAACGCCAGCGAGGCGCGCGCCACGGCCTCCAAGTCCCGTCCTTTGCGGCTCTCGTAGTTGCTGAAGAACACGAAACCTGCTGGCGT
>CAZFFG010000020.1:24505-29801 GCA_964518275.1 uncultured bacterium
TCCAGCTCGCCCGCTTGCACCGCCGCCTCCATCCACGTCGTGAACAACTCAAGAGGGTCGTCGGGGAGCTGCGCCTGGTCGAGTTCGCCGCGCTGATAGGCGCGGCGCATGTCGTTGTAACTCATGCCTTAGGTTGGCACGCCCGGCCGGCCGCAGGTGTGAGGGTAAGCGCGTGCTGCGGCGAGGTCGCACTACCGGCCGTCGCAGAAGTGGGAGCCGAGTAAGAACGCCGTGAGAATCCTGGCGTTATCTTCCTCCAAGCGCTGACCGATCTGAAGCGACCCCTCGCCTAGTTGCTGCGTCCTCTCCCAGCGCCTCCCCACCACCACCCGTCAGGTCATCACCGACCAGCCGAGCCCAACCGCACGCGCGCGGGTGGGGTGTGCGCGCTACGCTCGTTAGCATGAGCGCAGCCAACCTGCTCGCTACCGAAGCCAGCCCTTACCTCAGACAGCACGCCCACGACCCGGTGCACTGGCACCCGTGGGGCGACGCCGCGTTCGAACGCGCCCGCGCCGAGCAGAAACCCCTGCTCGTGTCGATCGGTTACGCCTCCTGCCACTGGTGTCACGTCATGGCGCGCGAGTCGTTCCAGGACCCTCAGGTCGCCGCGCTCATGAACGAGAAGTTCGTGAGCGTGAAGGTCGACCGGGAGGAGAGACCCGACGTGGACGCGGTCTACATGGCCGCCGTGCAGGCCCTCACCGGGCACGGCGGCTGGCCGCTGACCGTGGCCCTCACGCCCGCTGGGGAGCCCTTCTACGGCGGCACCTACTTCCCGCCCGACGACAGGCACGGGGCGCCGTCGTTCACGCGTGTGCTCGGCGCCGTAGCCGACGCGTGGGAGGCGCGCCGCGACCAGGTGGAGCGCTCCGCCCGTGAGCTCACCGAAGCGCTGAAGGGCATGGAGCGCTCACTGGCCGGTGAGCGGGTGGCGGCGCGTAGCCTCGCCGACCAAGTGACCGAGCGGCTCGTGGCCGGCGAGGACAAACGCCACGCCGGTTTCGGCGCGGCGCCCAAGTTCCCGCCGCACGAAACCCTGCGCCTGCTACTGGACCACCCCACGGACCGCAACCTGCCACTCGCGCTGCGCACGCTCACGGCCATGGCAAAGGGCGGCCTGCGCGACCAGCTTGGAGGCGGCTTCGCCCGCTACTCGGTCGACGCCGCGTGGCGGGTGCCGCACTTCGAGATGATGCTGTACGACAACGCCGCCATGCTCCGTAACTACGCCACCGCCTACCAGCTGAGCGGCGAGGTCAGAGCGCGCGACGTGGCCTACGACGTGGCCGGCTGGCTCATGCGCGAGCTGGCGTTCGACCCTGACGACGTCCACGCCTCGCTGGCTCACGCCGCCCCGCTCCGTAACAAGGAAGGGGGCACGCTGCCGCCAGAGGTCGGCTTCTACTGCGCCCTCGATGCTGACCAGGAGGGCGAGGAGGGGGCGTATTACGCCTGGAGCGAAAGCGAGTTCCGGGCCGTCACCGGCGAGCACGCGGACCTGGCCGCCGCACATTTCGGGGTGAGCGCCGTTGGACCCTTCGAGGGCCGCAACGTGCTCCACGAAGCTGCCAGTACCGAGGAGCTGGCGCGCCGTTTCGAGCTAGACGAGGACCAGGTGGCGGACCGGTTGGCCGAGGTGCGCACCCGGCTGCTGGCCGCCCGCGCAGCGCGGCCGCGGCCGCGGGTGGACGACAAGGCGCTCGCCTCCTGGAACGGCCTGGCCCTGGGCGCGCTCGCCAGCGCCGGTCGGCGGTTGGCCGAGACGGAGCTACTCGACATAGCGCGCGCCAACGCCCGCTACCTGCGCGCCCGGCACTGGCATGACGGCAGGCTCTGGCACATGTGGCGGCAGGGGCAGCGCAGTGTGGAGGGGCTGGTTGAGGACTACGCTTACGTGGGTTTGGGCCTCCTTGAGCTGTACCGCGCGACGCTCGAAAGCGAGCACCTGGAGTGGGCGCTCGCACTGGCGCGCCAGGTCATGGAGCGCTTCCACGACCCGGCCGGCGGTTTCTTCAGCACCGCTGCCGACATGCAGCGTCTGGTGGTCAGGCCCAAAGGGTACGTGGACGCCGCCACCCCCAGCGAGAACGCCGCCGCAGCCGAGCTGGTCTGGTGGGCGGCGCGTTACACGGACGACGCGGCCATGGCCGCCGCCGCGCGCGGCGCGTTGGAGGGCGTAGAGCCCGCCGTGCTGCAGGCGCCGCAGGCGTTCTCGTCAAGCCTGCGGGTTCTGCTACTGCAGGAGGGACCGCAGCGCGAAGTGGTGCTCGCTGGCGAGCCGGGAACAGCAGCGCTAGACGAACTCTTGGCGCGCTGGCGCCGGTACGACGACGGCTCCGCCGTGGTGCTGCTGGTGGACGGTGAGGAGGCGGTGACGTTGGCGTTGCCGCTGGCCGCCGGCCGGGCGCAGGCGGCCTCCAGCCGCGTTGACGGGGCGGGCGCCACCGGATACGTGTGCGAAGAGGGCGTCTGCCGGCTGCCGGCAGAGGCGCCGGACGCCTTCGAGCGCGCTCTGCTGGAGGTGGGTTTCGTACCCCTCTCAGCCCATTGACAGGGGCGCTCCCTAGCGGTGATGCTGATTGGTGCTGAGGCGTCCGCCTGGCGCCTGCAGGACCTCCCACGAGTAACCAGAGGCGACGTCCGTTCGCGGGCCAGGTGGACCCAAGAATCGGAGGAACCCCCATGTACGCTTTCATGCTGCACCTGCACAACATCATGCGCTGGGTCGTGGTGCTCGCCGCGGTCGCCGCCATCGTCATGGCCTGGGCTGGTGTCTTCAACCGCTCCGCCTGGACCAAACCCAACGCCAACGTAGGCCGCCTCTTCTCCATCTCGTTCGACGTCCAGGTGCTCATCGGCATCTTGCTGTACGCCTGGCTGAGCCCCATCACCACCACCGCCTTCAGCAACATGGGCGCAGTCATGAGCAACTCCGTGCAACGCTTCTTCGTGGTGGAGCACCTGCTGCTCATGGTGGTGGCCGCCGTGCTGGTGCATATCGGCGTGGCCCGCGGCCGCAAGACTAACGCCACCTTGCAGCCGGCGATCTTCTACACGGTGGCCCTCATAGCCGTCATAGCCGCCATACCTTGGGACCGCGCGCTGCTGCCCGGCATGTGATCTAAGGCCTGGAAGGGAGGGGCAAGCGGGGTAGTTATACGCCGCACGCGCTTCTCCGGGCCGCCCGTATGATGCCCTGATGGGCTGGAACCTGACCGCGTCACCGCCCGGCTCGGGCCGCACCACCGCCATGGTGGAGCTGGCCCGAGCCGCTTGCTCGAACGGTAAGCGCGTCTGGTGGGTCGGGTTGCCCGCCCAGCGCGCCTACGTCCTGCACGAGCTCACGGCGGGCGGCGTCACTGTGCTGGGGCTCGAGTTCATGAGCTCCCAGCAGATGTTCTACCGGCTCCTCACCCACGCCAACCGCATACAACCCATGCTGATAGGCAGCGCCGCGCTCGTGCGCGTAGCGGAGGCTATGCGGCGCGTGACCGGGTCGCTGCCTAACCCCGGGGAAGCCCACCTCTTCAGCCGCGCTATCGCCGAGGCGAAACGCCATGGCGTTACCGCGGACGACTACGGGGCGCTGGCGGCGGACGAGGAGCAGAGGCGCCTAGCGGCCGTGTTCAGCGCTTACGAGGAGCTGAAGGGCGCCTGGGATTACGACGACGTGCGCATGACCGCCGCCCGCTTAGCCCAGGTGGGCCAGTTGAAGTGTGAGGCAGACCTGGTCATCGTCGACGGTCTACGTGAGGTGGGGCCGCTGGACCTCACCCTCTACAGAGCGCTAGCCGAACAGGTGGAGGTGCACGTGAACGTGGACCGCGTCCCGCCGGGCGTTGCACCCACCACGGAGGCGCGCCAGCCGTGGCCCGTGACCTACGAGCGCTACGTGGCGCCCAACCCGGTCAGCGAGGCCCGCTGGGTCATGCGGAGCCTCAAGCGCGACCTGGTGACGGGCGGGTTCAGGCCGCTCGAGCTAGCCATCATCTGCCCGCCAGGTCGGGCGCGCGCGCTGGTGGCCCTAGCCGACGAGTACGGCCTGCCCCTCATGGACGAAGCGCCGCTGGCGCTGGTGGACCAGCCGCTCGGGCAACGTCTTGTCGACCTGCTCGAACTGGTGGAGCACCCCACGCCCGCCCGCTTGCTGGCCGTGCCGGAGCTGCAGGGGTTAGCGGCGCTGGCCCTCGAGTACGGCGTGGCTGGCGGCGACGCTGTGGGCCTCCTCGCCAGCGAGCACGGGCACGGTGCCACCTGGCGCCGCTGGCTGGCGCGCCTGGAGGTCGCCGGCGACCCGGTGGAGTGGGCGCGTGAACTCCTCCAAGGCGTGCTGGCCGCCGGCGGGGAGCTACCACGGGAGTTCGAGGAGAGCGCGCTGGAGAAGGCTCAGGAGGCGGCGCGGCTGGTGACGGGCGGCCCCGGTTTCCGCGCCTGGTGGGTGGCGCTCCTGCAGGACAGTCGCCGCGCGCGCCGCGAACCGGCCGGTGTGGCGCTGGTGACCGCCACCCTCGCCTCCGGCCGGCGCTGGCGTAAGGCGTACCTGCTTGGCGCCGTCGAGGGCGCCTTCGCAGCTAACGAAGCCGAGGACTACTTCCTACCTGAAGAGCAGCGCCTGCCGCCGCCCGAGGCTTACCAGGTGCGTGGCATGCCCCGCCGCTTCCAGGGTCGCGGCGAGCAGCTGGCAGCCGACCTGCTCACAAGGGCCGATCACATGGTGGTGACCGCCCCGCAAGCCAGCCAGGACGGTCAGCTCGTGCCCGATACCGCGCTCGTGGGCGCAGCGCCGGGCGAACTGCCGGCGGTACAGGCGGCCAGCCCGCTCGAGCTCGAGCAGGACGCCGGCTACCGCGCGCCGCTCTCCGCCGCGCCCTTGGGCAACCCTACGGCGGAACGCCTCCGCCGTTACCGCCAGTGCTCGTTCCGTGTGTGGGGCGAGGACACGTTGCGGCGGGGACCCGAGTACGAGGACGACCTGCCCGCCTGGCGCCGCTTGGTGGCTGACCTGCTGGGTGAGCGTAACAGCCGCCTAACACTGGCCCGGCTGGCCGAGATCGGTTCGCGGTACCCGGAAGCCGCGCGCTGGCTCCTGGCGCACGGCGAGGAACTGCAGCGCCTGACCTTCAACGTCAGCATGTTCGGAGGCGAAGGGCGCGCCGCCGCGCACCTGCACGCTGCCCGGCGGGAGCCGCTGGCTTCCGGGCCTGGCAGCTCCGCCCGCGCGGCGCCTGGTGACCCGGCGAACCAGCCGCAGCGGGCGGTGCTCTACCGCTTCGTGGCGCCCGGCAGCGTCACC
>CAZFFG010000021.1:0-27541 GCA_964518275.1 uncultured bacterium
GGACCACCGACGTGTCGGGCCTCTACTCCTACCAGCAGAACCTCCGTCAGCCCGACGACCACGTCGTCATGAACGTCGTGATCTCCAAGGAGCCCCTCGGGCCGGCCGTTCTGCACGGCGATGACGTCTGGAAGGACGTCGTGGACTGGACCGTCTACGCCCTCTTCAACGCTGAAGAGTACGGCGTGACCCAGGCCAACGTCGACGACATGCTCATCAACGCCCTCGATCCGCAGGTGCTCCGCATGCTCGGCGCCCCCGGCCACACCTCCTACGTCGAGGGTCTCGGCCTCTCCGCCGACGCCTTCTACAACGCCATCAAGGCAGTGGGCAACTACGGCGAGATCTTCGACCGTCACCTGGGCTCTCAGTCCGTCTTCAACATGGACCGCGGCCTCAACGCCCAGTACTACGACGGCGGCCTCATCTACGGGTTCCCCTTCAACTAAGCGCTCTGTGGTGGAGCCGGCCCGCGTGGTCGGTTCCACCCTCCTGGTCCGGTTAGCGCCGGACCTGCCAGAGCAACAAGGTACTCACACGCCCTGAGGCGACCCGATCACGCCGCCTCAGGGCGCGTGGGTACGGAAGGCCCCTACCGCCAGCACCGCCGATAACGCCGCTACCGCAGCCGCCGTTACCTGGAGGATCCCTATTTTCACAGTGCAACCAATCTGGAGAGCGGGTAGATGAGCTCCGCGCCCCGCGCCGACCGACCAGAAGCCGTCATCCCGTTCTGGCGCAACGTCAAGACCATCGGCATCCTGGCGCAGTTCGCCTTCGTCATCGCCATCGTGGCGGGCATCGGCGTGCTCGTGAACAACGTGGTCACGGCGTTAGCGGCCGCCAACCTGCCGGCGGACTTCTCGTTCCTCCGCAACCCGGCCGGTATCCCCATCGCCGAGCGGCCTATCCCGTACGAGGTGTCCGACACCTACGCTCGTGCGCTCCTCATCGGCTTCCTCAACACCCTTAAGGTAGCGCTGGTGGGCGTGGTGCTCGCCACCGTCCTCGGCGTGCTCTTCGGGGTCATGCGGCTCTCCACCAACTGGCTCATCCGCAACATCGCCAGCGTGTACATCGAAGTTCTCCGCAACGTGCCGCTGGCGGTACAGATCGTGTTCTGGTACTCCGCCATCCTGCTACCGTTCCCGCCGCGCATCTCCGACCCAGTGGCGCTACCCGGCGGCATGCTTCTCTCCAACGTGGGTCTGGCGTTCCCGGCCCTCTACCCCACGGTGCGCTTCGGCACCTGGGTACCGTGGCTGGTGGCCGCACTAGTGCTGGCCGTGGCCGTGTGGCTATGGCGCCGCCGTCAGCTCGAGAAGCTCGACATGGTGGGCGTAGTGTGGCCCTACTGGCTCACCACCTTCGTGGTCGTGGCGGGGGCGGGCCTCGCGCTCAGTTACGTCACGCGCACCGTGCCCGATGGCGTGCAGTTCGATTACCTCGCCAACAGCGGGCGCGGTACGACCACCATCGTGCGCGACGGGCGCGCGGAGCCCGTGTCGTTCGTACCAGTGCGGGTCGGCATCGAATCGGGCCGCCTCACCACCTCCAGCCAGAACCTGGTGGAATCACGCCAGGTCGTGCACGGCACCTTCCGCTTCCCGCTCCTCAGCGAGCACGAGGCCGACTCGTACGAGGTGACGTTCGCCGACCCCGCCGCCGCTGCAGACCAAGGCTTGGCGCTGCACTTCTCCACCTACCCCTCCATCGGTACCGTCTACGCCGACAGGAACGGCAACGGCGAGTTCGACGAAGGGGAAGAGGTGAACCCCGACACGGGCCGCGGTTACGGCGGCGTGGGCCTGGTGCTCGAGGTCACCAACTTCGAGCGCGTGCTCGTATCCGACCGTGACGGCCAGGTGCGCCTGCCAGCCTTCCAAGCCCCCGCAGCCGAAGAGCCCGCCGCGCAGGAGAGCGCCGCGCCAGCTGCCGGTGGCGGCCGCTTCTCAGCGTTCGGGCAGGCTGCCACCGCCACCACCAGCGAGGCCACCCTAGAGACCAGTAGCGAGCTGCTGCCTATGGGCGCCCTCGTGTTCAGTCGCGCCTACGTGCCCGTCACCAACTACGAGGGCGGCATGCGCTTCACCGTCAACTACCTGGCGTTGCTCCTTGCGCTCGTCATCTACACCTCCGCCTTCATCGCCGAGATCGTGCGGGCAGGCATCTTGGCGGTGCCGAAGGGGCAACGCGAGGCGGCTCACGCCATCGGACTCACCCCCTTCCAGTCGTTCACGAAGATCATCTTCCCGCAAGCTGTGCGTGTGGTGCTCCCGCCCATGATCAGCCAGTACCTCAACCTCACCAAGAACTCCTCGCTCGCTTCTCTGGCCGGATACGCTGAGCTGTTCGTCATCGCCAGCGTCATCAGCAACCAGACGGGCGCGGCCATCCCGATTGCGCTGTTGCTCATCGGTTCGTACCTAGTCATCAGCCTGGCGTTCTCCTTCGTGCTCAACCAGGTGAACGCGCGCATGGCGTTGGTGGAGCGCTGATATGGCGATGATCCCCGCTAGACCCGCCCCCACCCCCACCTCAGGGTTCGGTTACTGGGTTCGGAAGAACCTGTTCAACGGGCCGTTCAACACCATCCTCACCCTCGTGGCCGGCGTCATCCTGGTGTGGTCCATCTTCAACCTCGGCGTGTTCATCTTCGTAGAAGGCAACTGGGAGCTCGTGTGGAAGAACATGAAGCTCTTCGGGGTCTACCGCTACCCTACGGAGTACCTGTGGCGGCCGCTCCTCATAGTGGGCACCATGCTGGGGCTCATGGGCGCCATGTCGGGCGTGAGCGGACCGCGCACCATCATCACCAACGCCTTCTGGTCGCTGCAGGCCTTCGTGGCGGTGGTATCGGTCATCGCCATCATCTTCTGGCCCTCGGTGCGCTTCCTCTGGCCCATGACCTTCGTCATCGGCTTGGCCGGCTACGCGCTCGGCCGGAGCTTCCCTCAGGTGGTGAAGGGCCTCGGCTTCGCCTGGGGTGTGTGGCTCGTGGGCGGCTTCATGCTGCTCTCGGGCTTCGGTGCCGGCGGGCCCGTTGGACGCGTTCCCATCCGCGACTGGGGCGGCTTCCTCCTCACCTTCATCCTCTTCACGGGCATCATCCCGAGCTTCCCTATCGGCGTGGCGCTGGCGCTCGGCCGCAACAGCAAGCTGCCCGCCATCAAGTACTTCTGCATCGGCTTCATCGAGGTCGTGCGCGGTGCGCCGCTCATCATGTGGCTCTTCATCGCGTCGCTGCTCCTGCCGCTCATCCTCAACGTCGACGCCAACTCGCTCCCGGCCATCATGCGCGCCTACGTGGCCATCACGCTCTTCTCAGCCGCTTACATGGCGGAGAACGTGCGCGGTGGTCTACAGGCGGTGCCGCGGGGCCAGACGGAGGCGGCGCGGGCGCTGGGCCTCTCAGGCTGGCAGACCACGCTCCTCATCGTGCTGCCGCAGGCGCTGCGTGCCGTCATCCCCGCCATCGTGGGGCAAGCCATCGGCCTCTTCAAGGACACCTCGCTCGTCTTCATCGTGGGCCTGGTCGACTTCTTCAAGGTGGCGGACCTCGTGTCGGTGCAGCCCGAAGCGCTGTTCATCACCGGGGGCGTGAAGCTGGAAGTGTTCCTCTTCATAGCCGTCATCTACTTCTTCTTCGCCTACCGCATGTCCATCGCCAGCAGGCAGCTCGAGAAACAGCTCGGGGTAGGGGAGCGCTGATGCGGCTCTTACCCGGTATTCTTTCAACGGAGGTACTTAAGTGAGTGACGCGTCTACGGCTACCGGTCCGGTCCGGGCCGACGCGCCCGCCGGTGGCGAGAAGGTCATCGAGATGATCGGCGTGAACAAGTGGTACGGGGAGTTCCACGTCCTGAAGGACATCAACCTGTCGGTCAACAAGGGCGAGGTGGTGGTGGTCATCGGGCCGTCCGGCTCCGGCAAGTCCACCCTCATCCGCTGCATCAACAGGCTGGAGGAGCACCAGGAGGGCAAGATCGTGGTGGACGGCGTGGAGCTCACGGACGACGTGCGCGCCATCGACCAGATCCGCCGCGAGACCGGCATGGTGTTCCAGTCCTTCAACCTCTTCCCGCACCTCACCGTGCTCGAGAACATCACCCTGGCACCCACCCGCGTGCGCAAGTGGAAGAAGAGCAAGGCAGAAGAGCGCGCGCGCTACTTCCTCGAGAAGGTCGGCATCCCCGAGCAGGCCAACAAGTACCCTGGTCAGCTCTCGGGCGGTCAGCAGCAACGCGTGGCCATCGCCCGTTCCCTCACCATGGAGCCTAAGGCCATGCTCTTCGATGAGCCCACCAGCGCGCTCGACCCGGAGGTAATCGGCGAGGTGCTCGACGTCATGGTCACGCTTGCTAAGGAGGGCAAGACCATGGTGGTGGTCACGCACGAGATGGGCTTCGCGCGTGAGGTAGGCGACCGCGTCATCTTCATGGACGCAGGGCAGATCGTGGAGGTCGGTGACCCCGACCACTTCTTCACCAACCCGCGCGAGGAGCGCACCCGCTCGTTCCTCTCGAAGATCCTGTAGCAGCGTGGTGGCCCCCGTAACGGTAGCTGCCGTGCGGTCGCGCGGAATGTCACAACCCGCGGCGGCGTGCGGCAACTACACTGGCGCTATGCGAACCGTTCGTGGAGGGGGCAGGCATGGACTCGGGTAACCTGGGCGGTCGCGGTGTACGCATCGCCGACATCCTGCGCAGCATGGTGGCTAAGGGCGCGTCCGACATCCACCTGCAGGCGGGCGCACCGCCGCACATGCGCATAGACGGCGAGCTGGTGCCTTTCGAGGGCGTACCCACGCTCACCCCTGAGCAGACCGAGCAGATCGCGCTGGCCATGATGAGCGAATCGCAACGCGAGCTCTTCCGTCACCGGCACGAGCTCGACTTCGCCTTCACCATCCCTAACGTGGCGCGCTTCCGCTGCAACGTGCTCAGGCAGCGCGGTTCGGCGGGCATCGTCATGCGCGTCATCCGCGACGCCATCCCCAGCTTCGAATCGCTCGGCCTACCCGGCAACGTGGTGGGCGACCTGGCCAGCCAGCCGCGTGGGCTGGTGCTGGTAACAGGACCCACCGGCTCCGGTAAGACCACCACGCTGGCGGCCATGATCGACTACGTTAACCGCCGCTTCCAGCGCAACATCATCACCATCGAGGACCCCATCGAGATCCTCCACCGCAACCAGAAGAGCCTCGTCATCCAGCGCGAGATCGGGCTCGACACCCCCGACTTCATCGGTGCCCTCAAGTACGCCATGCGTCAGGACCCCGACGTGATCATGGTGGGGGAGATGCGCGACAAGGAGACGGTGGAGGCCGCCATCACGGCGGCGCAGACCGGTCACTTGGTGTTCAGCACGCTGCACACGCTCGACACCATCCGCACGGTCAACCGCATCATCGACTTCTTCCCGCCGCACGAGCGCGACCCCATCCGCATACTGCTGGCCGAGTCGCTGCTAGGCATCATCAGCCAGCGCCTCCTGCCGCGCGCTGACGGGCCGGGCCGCGTGCTGGCGCTCGAGTTGCTGATAAACACGCCCCTCATCCGCGATTACATCAAGGACGAGGAGAAGACGCCCCTCATCAAGGAAGCGCTCATGCAGGACAACCTGCGCGGCATGCAGACCTTCGACCAGCACCTGGTGGAGCTCTACCTTGGCGGCCACATCAGCTTCGAGGACGCTACCTTCATGGCCACGAGCCCGCACGAGCTGCGCCTCATGATCACGCAGCGTCAGGGCAGCATCGGCGAGATGGAGACACCGGGCGCACCGCAGCCCATGAAGCGCACCCGCTGAAGCGCTAGCCGGCAGGTTCGGGAGCTTCCTCCCACGCGGCCGGCTGCCGCACCCCGCGAGCTCGTAGGAGCGGCCTGATTCGCCCAGCTAAGTAGAGCGAGCCGGCTACCACGAGTAGCGGTCGTGAGCCAGCTGGGGGCGTAGCGTTATGGGCCGCGAGCGCCGTACCCGGCGCCGTGTTGAGCGTCGTGACCAGCGCCGCGTCCAGTGCCGCGTCTAGCGCCGCTGCAAGCGCCGTGTCGGGCTCCGGAACGAAACGCGCCCCCGCCGGTGCGTTCACCACCTGCCCCTCACCCGCCTGCGCCTCGGTCATCACGACCTGAGAGGCGCCTGGGGCCAGCACCTCCAGTACAGCTGAGCCCTGCTTGCGACCGAGCGCCCCGAACAGGAGCGCGTACGGCCGCTGGCCTACCTCCGCCAGGAGCCGACGGGCCGCGGCGGGGTCGTGCGCGCCGTCCAGCAGCACCTCCACCTGGTGTCGTTCGTTCGGCTCCCCGGTGGCGACCAGGAGCCTTTCCCCGCGCGCCGGCAGTGGCGGCGCGCGCAGCCCAGCCTCCACGGCGGCTTCGTCCGCTCCAAGCAGGCGCAGCGTGGCGGCCGCCAGACGAGCGTTCATGAGCCTCGTGGCCGACGTGGCCAAGGCTGGCTGGAGGCGGGCTGGGAGAACGAAGAGCGGATCTGACTCCGGTTCCTCGTGTCGGAACTGGTGGAGGGGCGCGCCGAGCCGCTCCGCTTGCCGCGCCACCAGCGCCCGCAACTCTGTTTGCGCCACTCCGCTTACCACCGGGGTGGCTGGCCGGATGGCGCCCGCCTTGTCGGCAGCGATGTGCTCCAGGGTGGGTCCGAGCGCTTCCAGATGATCTAGGTCCACGTTCGTGATGACCGCTAGGCTCACGTCCTGCACCGCGCGCGTGGCGTCGCTCGCCCCGCCCACGCCAGCCTCCAGCACCGCGGCGGTGGCGCCCCGGCGGGCGAACTCGGTAAGGGCCAACGCCAGGGTCCACTCGAAGAAGGCGGGCGCGAGCGCCTCCTCCCAGCGCTTCTCTCGGGAAAGCGCTTGAGCCGTAGCCACGAACGCCGTTACGCGCTCCTCCGCTATAGGCACCCCGTCCACCGCCACGCGTTCCTGGAACGACTCCACGTGCGGCGAGACGAAGCGCCCCGTGACCCGCCCCATGGCAGTGAGGCCTGCGGCGGTCATGGTGGTAACGCTGCCTTTACCGTTTGTGCCCACCACGCTGACGGAGAGGGGCGGAGCCGACAGGTTCAGCAGAGCCAGTAGCCGAGCCGCCCGCTGTGGTGAGCGCACGGCGCCGGCCCGCGTGCGGGTGAACAGCCAACCTAACGCAGCCTGGTACTCCGGGGAGTCACTCTGGTTCATAGGTGTGCGGTCCTGACTCAGTTGCGCTTGCGGCGCCGCGGGCGGCGGCGTTGGCCCCTGCGCCGGCCCGACTTGCCGCCCTTACCGCGCGGTTCCGTGGGCTCACCGAACGGGTCGATGGACGCTTCGGTGGCCACTTTCACCAGCAACGCGTCGAGATGCCCATCGGGCAGGCGCTGCGTGAGCTTCAGGATGGTGTGCGGCGCCTCCACGTCGACGTAGACCAGGCTCTGGCCCGGGTGCAGCACGTAGGCGCGGGCGCGGCGTTTGCCGAGCACCGTGTCGAGCTCGACCTCGCCGGCCAGCTGCACCGTGACCTCCTTGCCGAGGAGCGGCACCAGGTACGGGCCTTCCAGCTCGCCGAGCTGGCGGATCTCGTGCAAGAGCGAGAGCGGGTCGCGGTACGGCAGTAGGTAGGGCGCCTGCGCGTTGTCCTTTGGGCCCTTGGCGGCCGTGACCAGGCCTGCTTTAGCATCGAACACCACGTCGAACTTGCGGTTGTCGCTGCGCTCCTGCGTCTCCTCCAGGAAACGCAGGCTGACGCCCTGCGCGTGGCAGCGGCTGCGCTGCACCACGGTGCCAACACCGAAGGCGCCCTGGAACTGGGAGCGGTTCTCGAGCTGAGCCTGCCTGCCTAGGTAGGCGGTCTTGATGGTCTGGGTACCCACCGGTTTGCCGCGGTGTGACAGGCGGTAGGAGACGACTTCCACGGGTGGCACGTGGTCAATCTATCACGAGGCCCGGGCCGTTTCCGTTCCGGGAACCGCTCGCGGGGCGGCTAGAAGGGCAGATCGCTGTCCTTCAAGTGGCTGAGCTCTTGTGTGCTCTTGCCCTGCCTGAGGATGTTGTTGAAGAGCGCCACCAGCGCCGGGTCGAGGGTGGTACCGCTGGCTGCCTCAAGAGCCTTCTCCACCTCGCGCATCGGCAGAGCCTTACCGCGCTCGCTGCTGAGCAGGTCGAAGGTGTCGGCCACCGCTATGACGCGAGCGATGAGCGGGATGGACTCCTTGCGTAACCCGTCCGGGAAGCCGGAGCCGTCCCACGCCTCGTGGTGGTGCCTGATGCCTTCCGCGGCGGGTAGTAGCAGTTCTGAGCCCGACACCATGTTGGCGCCGCGCTGCGGGTGGTCGAGGTCCTCGATGGCCTGGTCCAGGCCGTTGCCGAGCTTACCGATGTCGTGCAGCATGGCGGCGAAGTAGAGGTCGGCGAGCTGCGGACGGTTGAGCTCCAGCGCGCGGCCCAGCGCCAGCGCGTAGGCGGTCACTCGCTCCGCGTGGCCCAGTTGACTGAACTCTTGCGCCTCGAAGCCCTGCACGAAGGCGCGCGTGAACTGCACCAGGCTCAGCTTGGCCAGGCGCAGCTCGTAGGCCAAGCTCTGGGTCTCACCCAGCACGTTGGCCCAGCGCCCCGCCAGCTTGAGGTCCTCGTCGTTGAAGGGCGGCCCGCCATGGCGCTGCAGCACCAGTGCGCCGTACTCCTCGAAGCGACCCGCCACCGGCACGACCAGGGCTGAGGTGGCCTCACGCATGCCTAGGTTGCCGAGGTCCGTGCGGACGTTGGGGTCGTTGCTGGTGAAGAGCTCTGCCACTAGGTTCGGTACTAGGCGCGGGCCGGGGGAGCGCCACGGCCCGTTGGCGGGCACGAGGCTCAACAAGGCGTCGTTGTAGCCCACCTGGGCGTCGAACTTGAAGCCGGTGGCCTCGTCACCGCTGACCACGTAGCCGCGTACGTCGTGCGCCATGTGTGCACGTAGGCTCCGAAGGACCTCGGCGCTGCGTTCCTGGGGCCGCTGGTAACGGACCAGCCGCTCCATGGCGGCCAGGATGTCGGGGGCGCCACCCTGATCTGAACTACGTCTTCTGAACAAGTCCTCTCCCATGCGGCATGTGCGGCCGCACCTCCGAGCATAACCACCGCTTCCCCTCGCTTCTGCGAGGTTCTGGTCATCCACCATCTTCGCCCCTCACCAGCGGGCAGTTCGTACAATGTCTCTCATGCTCGATCTGCGTTTCATCCGTGAGAACCCCCAGGCCGTCAGGGACGCCATCCGCGCCAAGCAGTTACAAGGCGGGCTCGAGTCCCTGGAACGCCTGCTGACCACCGACGAGGAACACAGGCTCGTGAGGCGTGACCTCGAAGAGAAGCAGGCGGCTCACAACGCAAGCAACAAGCGCATCGGTGAGCTGCGCCGCGCCGGGGAGGACACCTCCGCCCTCATGACCGAGATGGCGGGGCTCTCCGCCGAAGTGAAACGGCTGGAGGAGAAGGAACGCGCGCTGCAGCAGGTCATCGACACGCTCATGCTCGAGATCCCCAACCTGCCGCACGAGTCGGTGCCGTACGGCGAGAGCGAGCACGACAACGTGATAGCCAAGGAGTGGGGCCAGAAGCGCGAGTTCGCGTTCGAGCCGAAGCCGCACTGGGAGCTCATGGCGGAGCGCGGTTGGGTGGACCTCGAGGCCGGCGTGAAGGTCACGGGCGCCGGCTTCCCCGTGTTCCGACGTGGCGGAGCCAGGCTGGTGCGCGCCCTGCAGGCGTACTTCCTCGACAAGCTGGCCGAGCACGGTTACGAGGAGGTCATCCCGCCCCTCATGGTGAACGCCGCCTCGGCCACCGGCACGGGGCAGCTGCCCGACAAGGAAGGGCAGATGTACGAGGTCACCGACGGCTTCTTCCTCGTGCCCACCTCCGAGGTGCCCGTCACTAACCTGTACCGCGACGATATCGTGGACGAGGCACTGCTACCCATCAAGCTGGCCGCCTACACCGCGTGCTTCAGGCGCGAGGCGGGCAGCTACGGCAAGGACGTGCGCGGCCTCAACCGCGTGCACCAGTTCGACAAGGTGGAGATGGTGCAGTTCACCGCTCCTGAGAACAGCTACCAGGCGCTGGAGGAGATGACGGCCATCTCCGAAGGCATGCTCGAGGAGCTCGGTCTGCCGTACCGCCGGCTGCTCATGTGCACGGGCGACATGGGCTTCACCCAGGCCAAGAAGTACGACCTAGAGGTGTGGAGCCCGGGGCAGGAGCGCTGGCTGGAGGTCTCGAGCATCAGCAACATGGAGGCGTTCCAGGCGCGGCGCCTGAAGACGCGCGCTCGTGCCGGTGGCGCCGCTGGCAAGGGGCGCCCGGAGCTCGTGCACACGCTGAACGGCAGCGCGCTGGCCTTCCCGCGCACCATCGCCGCCATCCTCGAGACGTACCAGAACGCCGACGGCACGGTGAGCACACCGGAGCCGCTTCGCGCTTACCTGGGTCGAAACGTGCTCGAGTGAGCGCGAAGCGCCACACCAGCGGTTAGGAACGGTCGGTTCGGTAGGGGGCTCAGCCGTCTTCTAGCGTGCGCGGCACCTGGAAGTAGCCGTCCTTCTCGGTGGGCGCCAGGCCGAGGGCCGCTGCCCGCGGCAGCGACGCGGCCACGACGTCGGCGCGTAGCGGTCTGCCGGTGGGCGGTGGCGGCGTCCATTCGGGCACGCCCGTCACGTCGACGGTCTGCAGGTCCGCGGCGAACGCCAGCATGTGGGCCAGCTCGTCGCGCAGCGGGGCGAGCTCGTCAGCTGCGAGCTCCACCCGCACGGTGCGCGCTAGCGCTGCCACTTGGTCGGTGGTCACCACGCCGTGATGCTAGCACGCGCTGCGCGCCGTTCGTGGGGCGCGCTCCGCGCCCGCTAGTAGAAGTAGCCGCCTAGCCAGTAGAAGAGAACCACGAGCACCAGCGCCGGCAGCATCGAGGCCACCCGCAGGCGCTTGATGTCGAGAAGCGCCAGGCCGAGGGCCACGATCATGAGCCCGCCGACGCCGTTCACGAGCAGTACGTTGGGGTCGGTGGCCGGGTCGGGGATGAGGTTCGTGAACTGGCCGGCCGCCAGCGAGAGGCCGCCCTGGTAGACGAGGATCACGAGCACGGAGCCCATGACCCCGAACCCGAAGCTGGTGGCCAGGGCCAGCGCAGAGAAGCCGTCGAGCGTGGACTTGAGCACGAGGAAGCCCGCCTCGCCCGTGAGCCCGTTCTGGATGCTTCCGATGAGCGCGAGCGGCCCCACACAGAAGAGGAGCGAGGCCGCTACGAACCCTTCCGTGAACCGCCCGCTGCCCTTGAAGCGGCGCTTGAGCCCGTTGCCGAGGGCCTCCAGACCCTCCTCGATGCGCAGCCACTCGCCGAGCGCTGCGCCTAGCGCTAGCGCCAGCAGCCCCACCAGCACGCCGGGCGGGGAGCTGACCCGGTTGAGGTCGAGCGCGTTAGTTATGCCGATGAAGAGGGTTACCAGCCCGATGGCTTGCATGACCACGCCGGTGATGCGCTCCGGAAGCTTGCCTCGCAGGCCGAGGCCCACCGTGGCGCCCAACACCACCGTCGCCACGTTCAGCAGCGTTCCCCACGTAGATTCGAAGAGTCCCAAGGTGGCCGAACGATAGCATCTGCGGGCCCCACCGGAGAAGTCGGTGTTGAGGTTCAGGTCAGGTGAGCGGCGGGTCCCCGTCGGCCTCTTCGCCCCCCGCAGCCGCTGCGGCCGGGTCCGGCTCTGCCGGCTTACGCAGCGCTAGGAAGGTCACCAGTAGACCCGCGGTCAGCGGGATACCGAGGATCCACAGTAGCCACGTGCCCAGCGAGCGCGGTGCTATGGGCGTGGGCGGTAGCACGAACGCTATGACGCCGTTGCTGTCGTCACCGACGTTCACACCCACGTTGGCGATGGCCTCCTCGTTCCGGAAGGTGGTGTCGCGCACGCTAACGGTGTAGCGGCCCGCGTCTGGCGCCACGAAGGTGCCGGAGTACACCCCGTCGGCGATCTCCGGCAGGTAATCGGTGCCGAAGAGGGTCGGTAGCGCCAGGAACTCAACGGCCTCGCTACCGGTCACGCTGGCTGGCACCGTCGGGTCCTCAGGGTCGATGGCGCGGAACTCCACGCGCACCAGCGCCTTCTCAACGGCCACCAGGAGCGGGTCTACCAGGCTCACCTGCACCGTGGTCTCGGTGCCCGGTACGGGCGGGTCGGGCGTGAACTCAAGGTCGCCGATGACGAGCGTTGCGTGAGCGCTGGCCGCGGGCAGCCAAGCCAGGAGCCACACCGCTAGGAGCAGAGTCAGTCGTTCGCGGTGGAGTAGCTGTGAGCGGGGGCGCGCGCCTGCGGTCACGACCGCCCCTCGGGCTCCACCTGAGAGCCCTCGCTGCCCCGAATGAGCCGCCATAGGTGAACCCTCGGTGGGTCGCCCGTGGCGTGGATCGCTTGCGCTAGTTCTCGTCCTACGTACCGGTAGTGCCACGGCTCGTAAGCGTAACAGCTGCGGTGCTCCTCGCCGCGTGGGTAACTCAGGACGAAGCCGTACAGGTGAGCGTTCGCCAGCACCCAGGCGCCCTCCGGTGTGTCTGCCCAGTCCGGGAGGTCCCAGGCGGCTGGCCCATGACGCGAGCGCAGGTCCACGGCGGTGCCGAGTTGATGCTCGGAATGGCCTGGCCGTGCGCTGGTTCGCAGCGCTTGTTCGTACCCGTCCTGCTGCGTCCAGTACTCGAAGGTGCTGGCCTGGTAGTCGTAGCTGCGGTAGGCGGACTGCACGGCCAGCTTCACGCCCTGAGCCTCCGCCGCCTCGAACAGAGCCACGAGGCCCTGCGCGGCCTCCGTCCTTAGCTGGTGGCCTGCAGCGGCGAGCGTCTGCCCGGGCGCCACGTGCGCTAACGCGGCGGTGAGGTTCACGAGGTCCTGCGGCGCGTAGTCGGCGGGGAGGCGGTAGGTGGTATCGAGCAGCGTGACGGGCCACTCGTGGAGCGCGGCGCGTGGCGCGGGTTCGTCACCGTAGGCGCACGTCGGGAGGGGCGACTGCGGCGGGGTCGCTGCGGGAAGCTGTGCGGGCGCCGAAACCGGTGTTGGAACTGGTGCTGGAACGGGTGCGGTATCAGGTTCCGCGAGCGCGGTCGTTCCTGGGGTCGTGGCTTCGGCCGCTGACGCCGCAGCCACGGCCTGGTCGGTGGGGGCGTCCTGGGGCTTCAGAACGAACGCGGTGCATGCCCAAACCACCACGGCCGTCATGAGGGCGACCGCGAGCGCGCGCCGCCTACGATCTGGGGCGCGGTGCGCCCTGGTGTGCTTGCCAGCGCTCACGGTAGCGGTCCCAGGACCGTGCCGCGCATCTCCATGGGCTGAGCCAGGATGATGAGCTGCAGCGCGGTGAAAGAGAGGACGTAGATGAGCATGGGCCACAGCGCCAGCACCCAGTTGCGCTTCCCGAAGTCGCGACGCGCGATCCTCACGCTCACGTACAGCGCCACGCTGGTGTACACCACGGCCACGAACGCCTGGATGGGGAAGAGCCAGCGCGTGGGCACCATCTGCGCCAGGCGCCAGTTCGGGTCGAGCAGCCAACCGCGGTACTCGAAGAAGTGCTCGAACACGGGCACGATAGCCAGGGCGCCCGTGAGGAAGTGGAACAGGTAGTGGGCGCCCCAGAAGCTGAAACCCAACGCAACGGTGACGTAGCCCCAGCGCTTGAAGGCTGTCATGGCGCTGCTGCGCTTACCGCCAGCCGCGTCGGCCAGCCACGCCGCCAGGAAGGTGGCGCCGAGCCCTCCGGCGGTGACGGCCGCGTAGAGCACCATGAGTAGCAGCGCCTCGTTGCGGGTGCCCAGGAAGGTAGCCACCTGGGCGGCCAGGTCGTAGAAGGGGGTGATCATGGCCAACGCGTTCATGACGCCCCAGAACGCCAGCAGCACGCCCATGGCTAGTACCGCCAGGCGACCGCGGCGCGCCCACGGGTCGCGCGCAAGCTCACGGCCAGGCGTGCGCACGGTCAGCGCCACGTTGTCGTATGGGCAGGCGCGCACGCAGTTGAAGCAAAGCGTGCAGTCCATGTTGGAGGTGATGGTGGGCACGAACAGGTCGGTCTCACAGCCAGGGAAGTGACCGCTCCCGTTGGGGTTGGTGATGTCGGCTAACGGGATGAAAGCTGCTGCGCCCGTGCGTGGCTCGGCGACGTACGTCTCGCGGCCATGCAGGCACGGCTTGTGCTCGCAAGCGCGGCACACGTCGGGGTCGACGGCCGTTACCTGCGTGGGCGCCACCGCCGAGAGCGCGAAGTTGAAGTTGCCGAGGGGGCAGACGTAACGGCAGAACGTGCCGGCCGGGAAGAGCGTGTCGATGGCCAGGGCAGCGCCGAAGTAGCCGATGGCCAACCACGCCGTGAGCCACGGGCTGGCCCACAGGTCGAAGACCTCGTAGCTGACGAAGAACATGAGCAGCAGTGCGATGACGAACCACTTGTTGCGCA
Source organism: uncultured bacterium (assembly GCA_964518275.1). Lineage (GTDB taxonomy): Bacteria > Deinococcota > Deinococci > Deinococcales > Trueperaceae > JAAYYF01. Next base: position 14,453 of record CAZFFG010000021.1, read on the forward strand.
ACACGCGGGGCCAGCTGAACGAGCGCGGCAGCAGGCGCTTGAGTAGGCGCGACGGTCCCCGGGTGAGCATGAGCGGGCAAGCCGCGCAGAAGGCGTTACCGAAGAGCGCGATGGCTATGACCACCAGCCCGCGGTAATGCAGCCAGACGGCGCTGGTGGCCACGTTGCGGGGCGCCACCTGCCGCCCGGTGAGCCCGTCCACGATGACGAACAGCGCTAGCAGCAGCAGCGGTAGCTGGAAGATGAGCCGCGCGTACTTGAAGCGAGCCAGGCGCCTGAGCCCCGGAAGCGACAGGATGTCGAAACCGCGGGGTTGATCCACGAAGGGCCCCTGGTTGACGGGGAGCTCCACGCGGCCGGAGCGGCGGGCGCGCCCTGTTGTGGCGCCGGGCGTGGCGCTCACCGTGCCGGCACGTTCACGAGCAGCACGCCGCTGGAGCGCTTACCGTCGACGGTGACGGTGATGGTGATGATCCAGTCACCGGCCATGGTGAAGCGCATGTCGTCCGCGTGGTACACGCCCTCGCCCTGCCCCACAGCGTCGACCAGCACCGGCACCATGCCGGCGTGGGTCATGTCGCCCTCGACCCGCACCGTGGCGCCGTCGATACCGACGCCCTCGGGGTCGGTGAGGGTGACGACGAGGGGCGCGGGCCCGATGGCGGGCGGTTGCAAGAGCTCCGACACGATGGTCACCGATCCATCACCCTGCGTGGCGGCGCGGTCCGCCGGCGGCTTACAGGCCGCGAGGAGCCCCGCGACTAACAGCAGGCTGAGGATGGAGGTGACGTTTTGGTACGAGGGTGCGGGTGAGCGCCCGCTTCCGAATAGACGCCAACACATCTCGCCTGGAGGCTACCACGGCACCTCGTAGCGGTAGATGTCGCTCAGGTAGCGGAGCACGCCCTCCTCCAGCGCTTCCGCTAACAGGTCCGGCTGACGGAGCAGGCGTAGGTCGGTGGCGTTACTCAGGTAGCCCAACTCCACCAGCAACGCAGGCGTCCGGGGCGACACCGCGTGGCGGAAGCGACCGCTGTTGAAAGCGTAGTAGTAGAGCATGTTGCCCGAGACGTTACGGTCGTCGTCGGGTAAGCCGGTGGCGCGGAACATGGCGCGGTCCACCGCTACCTTGAGCACCGCCTCGCGCGGGTTGCGGGCGGGCATGAAGTGAGCGCTCTTGTAGCCGCTACGGTGCGGGTCGAGGCTGGAGTCGGCGTGGATGGAGAGCACAAGGTCGGCGGCGTAGCCGGGCGGCACGGTGGCGGGCAGCAGGTCGACCTCGAAGCCGTGCGCTAGTAGGCGCCGGTGAAGGGCCTCGGCCACGGCTAAGTTCACGTCTACCTCGTCGATGCCGTTGGCGTGGCCGCCTGTGTTGAAGCGCAGGTTGGCGAGCTCGTCGGGTTGGGCGGCCGCGTCGAGGTGCCCCACCTGCAGACCCACGCGCACCGGGCCTGCCAGGCGGTTGGCGAGCGCTCGCAACGGTGCCGGGCGCAGCACCCTCACCTCGTTGCTGGCAACCACGCGCTCCAGGAGCGTGAGCACGCTACCCGCACCCATGGCCAGCTTGGGGCTGGTCCAGCGGGCCGCTAGGCCCACGGTGTTGAGCAGAACGAGCAGGGTGGCGGCTAGCGCTAGAGCCCAGCCCAGCGGCCGCCGTCTGTGCCCACCGTGCCGGCTGTCGCCACGGCTGCTGGGGCGCGCTGCGGTCTGTTCCGTGGCTGGGCCGCGGGTAGCGGCGGCGTGGCGCACCCCGGGCGCGGGGGTCGGCTTCGCGACGTTGCTTTGAGGGGGAGTTTCAGGTGGCAGAGCAGGGTGACCCTCACCCAGGAAGCGGGCGAGCGGAGACGGCGGGGGCGGTGGCGCTTCGCCAGCGTGGTCGGGCGCCACGGGAGGCTTGCGCCGCCTGCTCACCGCCGCCGGCTTAGAGTCGCTTGCCCTCGAGCCAGAAGATCACGTGCTCGTTCACGTTCTCGATGTGATCGCCGAGGCGCTCGAGGTAGCGGGCCACAGCAGCGAGCTCGGTGGCGCGCGCGATGGAACTGGTGTCGGCGAGCATGTAGGTGAGCAGCTCGCGCTGGATCTGTTCGTAGAGGTCGTCGACCTCGTTGTCGAGCGCGTGAGCGCGGCGGGCGGCCGCTACGTCGCCTTCAGCGATGGCCTTGGCGGTGGTGTCGATCATCTCGGCCAGCACCTCGAAGATGCGCTGGATGTCGAGGTACTTCTTCAGGCGCGGTTGATCCGCGAGGCGCACGCCCACCTCGGCCACGTGCTCCGCGTAGTCGCCGGCGCGCTCGATGTCTGCCAGAGCTTGCAGGCTGGCGCCCAAGAAGCGCAGGTCGCGCGCGGCCGGCTGACGCCGCGCGATGACCGTGAGGATGCGAAGTTCGAGCTCGGCCTGGATGCGGTCGATCTCGTCGTCGGTGCGGGCGCAACGTTCGGCGGCGGCGGTGTCCTGCTCCACCAGGGAGAGGCGCGCCAGCTCGCAACTCTGGCGCACCATGCTGAGCATGCGCACCACGTCGCCGTTGATCTGCTGCAGGTCTTGCTCGAGTGGGTTCATATCGACCGTCACCATGATACGGCAGGCTAGCCGGGATGGGTAATGGGGCGGTCATGAACCGTAGCTGACGTGAGATCCATACAATGGGCGAATGAACGGTGCCAGGCTATTACTGGTGGAGGACGACCCGACCGTGCGCGAGCTCGTGGCGCATCACCTGCAGCAGGCAGGTTTCGAGGTGGTGGAGGCCGACAGCGCTGAGAGCGCGTGGCCGCACGTGGCGAGCGCCGACCTGATCGTGCTCGATTGGATGCTCCCCGGGGAGTCGGGCCTAGACCTGCTCACCCGGCTCCGGGCTGGCCCCCACGACCGAAAGCCCGTGCTCATGCTCACGGCCCGGGCTCAGGAGGCCGCGCGGGTAGAGGGGCTCGAGCGAGGAGCCGACGACTACCTCTCCAAGCCCTTCTCTTCGGCCGAGCTGGTGGCGCGAGCGCGGGCGCTGCTTAGGCGCGTGCGGCCGCCGGACCGCGTGGAGCTGGGACCCCTCACCATCGACTTCGACCGCGCCGAAGCCACGCTAAGCGGGCGTTCGCTGGCGCTCACGCGGCGCGAGTTCGAGCTCCTCGCGTTCCTCGTGCGGAACCCAGGCCGAGTGTTCTCCCGTAGCGACCTCCTCGACCGCGTGTGGGGCGAGGAGTTCTTCGGAACGGAACGTACAGTGGACCAGCATGTGGCGCAGTTGCGCGCGGTGCTGGGCCGCGCTGCCATCGAGACCGTGCGCGGCCGCGGTTACCGGCTGGGCGCGTTAGGCACCGAGGTGGCGGAGGAGGGGTGAGCGGGTGACGGGCGCTCCGGCGGCCACCACAGGTCACTGGTGGGACGAGCTGGCGGAGGGCGTGCTCCTCGTGCAGGGTGGCCGCGTGCGCGACCTGAACGCCGCCGCAGCTCGGTTGCTCGACGTGGACCGCAGCCGGGCGCAGGGCGCGGCGCTGATAAGCGTGGTGCGCGACCACCGCATCGAGGAGGCGTGGGTCTCGGGGGGCGCCACGGAGCTCGACCTGCGGGGCCGGCGGGTAGAGCTGGTGCCGACGCCCCACGGGCTCCTGATGCGCGACGTCACGGAGCGTCGCCGCGTGGAGGAGAACGCCCGCGAGTTGTTAGCCGTGTTGTCACACGAGCTGCGCACCCCGGTCACGGGCGTTCGGGCCGTGCTGGACGCGTTGGCTGCCGACCCCAGCCCCGAGCTGGCGGCCCGCTTCCTGCCGCGCGCTATCGCGGAGGCGGAGCGGCTCACCCGCCTCCTCGATGACCTCACGGTGGACGTGAAGCCGCCCAGCTTGCGGCGGCTCGCCCTTGAGGAGGTCGTGTCGCGGGCTGCCGGGGTGCTGCAGCCGGTGCTGACCAAGCGCGGCGTGACCTTGGAGCTGGCGCTGCCGCCCGTGGTGGTGCTGGCAGACGAGGACAAGCTGCTGCAGGTCATCGTGAACCTGGTGGAGAACGCCGCCGTGCATGGTCCCGCCAACGAGGTGGTGGAGCTGGTGGGCTTCACGAAGGGCCAGATGCTTCACCTCGAGGTGCGCGACCGCGGCACCCCGCTCGACCCCATCACGGTTGAGGTACTGTTCGAGCCCCACTCGCGCGGACGGGGTAGCGCCAAGGGCACCGGTCTAGGCCTCTACATCGTGCGGTCCATCGCCGGCCGCTGGGGCGGCACGTCGTGGGGTGGGCCCCGTAGCGACGATCCCACCAGTGGGAACGCGTTCGGGGTGTCGGTGCCGTTGGCCCCGTGACCGCCCTAGCTCAGCCGTTGGGGTCGTCGCTGGGCAGATGCGGCTCCACCAGGCTGCGTTCCGTCCTGCGCGGCGCCCGCTCGAGTGGCGGCAGGCTCACGGTGGGCACCACGCGCCGGTAGGAGCGCCCCTGCGAGTGGGTATAGGTGGGGTGAGCTGGCTGAACGGTGGCGGCGGACTCGGCTGTGGGGTCGATGCGCGAAGCGGGCAAGAAGCGCTGGTAGAAGCGCGGCCCGAGCGCGAAGAGTAGTAACCAGGCGAGCAGCAGGCCGGGTAGGACGGCCCGTTGAGTGGAGAGGAGCCCCAGTACGGTGACCTCCCCACCGCGCCACACCTCGAAGGCCACTCCAGCGGTGCCTAGCGTCAGGGCGTGCGCCAGGAGCGCATCGACCGAACCGGCCCAGCGTCGGACGCGCGGCGAGGGCGAAACCGCGAGCCAGCCCAGCACGGTCAGTTCCAACCCGAGGAGCGCCTCCGTCCAGCCGGGGTACTCGCTGGCAGCGGTGGCGGCCGAGAACAGCAGGCCGGCGAGGAGCCCGGCGCTGGGGCCGAACGCCAGAGCAGCCACGTAGAGCGGCAGTCGTGAGATGCCGACAAGCAGATGAAACCAGGGGCCGGTGCCGTTGGTGACCTGTTCAGCCGTGACCACTAGCGCGAAGGCGGCGAGCACCAGGACGCAGAGGCGAAGGAGGGTGGTGGGCCTGAACAGCGCTACGAAGTCGAGGCGCCGCCAGCCGGTGAACAGCGATACCAGGAGGAGCAGAGCGGCGGCCGCCAGCGAGTAGACGAGGCGCGGATCCCCGCCGAGCCCGATGAGGCTGGCTACGTCGGTTAGGAACTCGTTCACCACGGACCGCGCGAAGTGTAGCACGCGGCCGCGGGCTCGACCGCACCGTCGCGGTGTGCGGGGCGCGCGTTAGCCCCCACCGGACCGGTCGTCGAGGGTGGGCCCGAAGGGGCTCTCATCCCAGGCGCCTGAACGCAGCATCTCCAGTACGAGGCGGTGCCCGGCGCGCTGCGGCCGACTGGGATGCAGCCAGCTTCCCGCCACCGCCTCCGCCCACAGGAACGCGTGGTGGGCGAGGCGCCGCGCCCTGCCGTGGTGCCTGCGCGCCAAGAGCCAGCCGCCGCGCCGGCCCTCGGCGTGGAAGGCCGGGTCGGTCGGGGTGGAGCTCCCACCCAGGTGCAGTACGGGACTGTCCACCAGCAGGCAGTGGAAACCGGCCTGGCGGGCTCGCAGGCAGAAGTCTAGGTCCTCGTTGAAGAAGCGGAACGACTCGTCGAAACCGCCGACCTGGTGCCAGGTGTCGCGGCTCATGGCCTGCAGGTAACCGGCCACCCAGCTCACCGTCACGTAGGCGGGCAGCGCGCCGGTCGGTCCTTCCCCTTGGAGGCGGTTCAGTCGAGCTGCCCGATCGAGCCGCCGGTAGTGGCGCGCGTAGGGAGCGCCCATCGCCTGCGGGGCGCCTGTTGGGTCGAGCGCTAGGGGCGCCGCTACGGCGCCCGTGGGGTGGTGGCGCAGCACGCCCAACAGGTGATCGAAGGTGTGCGGCTCAACGAACACGTCCGCGTTCATCTGCACCAGCCAGGTCGCGTCCAGCGCAGCCAACCCGGAGTTCACCGAACGCGCGTAAGAGTGGTTGGCCACGGGCAGGAACGCCACGTCGGGGTGCAGCTCGGCCAGCTCGCGTCTGAAGCTTGGGTCGGGTGCCGTGTCGACCACCACCACCTGCGCCCCCGGCGCTGCCGTCCGCAGGCGCGCCAGGCAGTCGAGCGCCACCTGCGGCGTGCGGTGATGGATAACGGCGATCCCCAACGATGAGGGCATGTTGGCCAGCATCGCACATGGAACTCACCCGTTGCGGAGTAGCATTCGGGGCGTGAACCCAAGCCAAACACCATCGACGCCCCGCTACCGTCTCGGCGTAGCGTTGGGTGGCGGGAGCGCGCGCGGTTACGCGCACCTAGGTGCTCTCGCCAGCCTCGAACGGCACCAGCTCGTGCCCGACCTCATCGTGGGCACCTCGTTCGGTGCCGTCGTGGGCGCCCTCTACGCCACCGGCCGCCCCATCGCGGCGCTGAAGGCGGAGGCCGAGGCCATGCGCCGCCGCGACGTGTTCCCCCACATCGCCGATTTCGGTCTGCACCGCGCAGCGCTCTTCGACGGCCGGCGCCTAGAGGAGTACTTCGACCGCCTCATGGAGGGGCGCAGCTTCGCAGACCTTCAGAGGCGCCTCGTGGTGGTCACCACCGACATCGACAGCGGCGAGCAGGTGCTCCTCGAGCACGGCTCCCTGGCCGTGGCGCTGCGCGCCAGCGCGTCCATCCCAGGCATCTTCGCGCCCGCCGAGGTCAACGGGCGGCGCCTGATAGATGGCGGCATCGGCTCGCCCGTGCCACTGACCACGCTGGCCGACCTCGACGTTGAGGTGGCCATCGGCATCGGCGCAGGCATGGAGGCCCGCGACTCTCGCGCCATCCGCTTCGCGCGCACGGTGCTCTCCACCCCCGCCGGGAGGCGCGTGCACGCCGCCGCGGTTGCTCACACGCCGCGCGGTGCGCTCGGCCGTCTTGGCCGGGCGTTGGCGTACGCCGCGGACGGCTGGCTGCGCAACGGCGAACCGGCCGAGGAGCCCCCTTCTAGCAGCGCGTGCCAACGCCTCGAGGTTCACACGCGTCCCCCCATCCACTGGCTCAACTTCCACCGCGCCGCGGAGGCCATCAGCGCCGGCGACGCCGCCCTCAGCGGCATCGTGCCGCGGGTGCGGCTCGCCATGGCAGGCACCTGAGCGCGAGAACTGCTGCGGTCGCAAGGGCGTAACGAGGCGCCGCCCCAGGGTGGGCGGCGCCTCGCGTAGCTTGATCCACGGGTCTGGGTTGGTATGGGGTTACTGCCCCGGCTGTGTGGGGGTTACTGCCCCGGCGCGGCCGGTATGCCCGGCACGGTGTCGGAGGCGCCGCCGCCGCTGCCCGGCTGGGCGGGCTCCGGTTCGGGTGCGCCGTTGAGCGGCGTGCTCGGGCCGTCGTTAAGCGGGTCGTTCAGTGGGTCGTTCAGTGGGTCGGTAAGTGGGGTATCGAGGTCTTGTTGGAGGTCGTCGATGTGCTCGTTCACGTCGTTTCCGAACTCATCGATGCCTTGCTGCAGGTCGATACCGAACTCGTTCAGGCTGTCGGTGGCGCCGTCGAACGTGTCTTGAACGTCGTCACCGAACTCCTGGAGCGGGTCGTTCAGGCCGTCCGTGCCGAGGCCGTCGTCGGTGAGCTCGTCCGCCGCTGGCGCGAGCTTGTCGTCTACCTCGGCTAGGGTGGTGCGCGCCTGGTTGAGCTCGTTGCGCACTTGCGAGATGAGCATCTCGCTACCCGTGTCCTCGGTGGCCAGGTCCTGGATGCGGTCTTCCACCACGTCGAGCCGACTCGCCACGTCCTCCAGCTGTTGCCTGATCAGCGCGGCGTCGTCGCTGTTGATGCCCCGCTGTTGGCACGCGCTGAGCACGAGCATCAGCGTGGCGAGGCCTGCGAGCATCAGTGTCATCCGCTTCTTCATGGTGTGCCCCTTCCGGAGATAGACGGCTGCACCGCGCCGCTCGCGGGCATGCCGAACCCGTAGGTGGCACCACGTTAGAGCCAACTTTCCTGACAATTCGCTGGCCTAGATGAAAACATCGTTTCGCCACGTCACATGAACCTCAAATGTGGCGTGCCTAACGCCGTTAGCGTACCGTTGGCGCTCTCATCGATGCTCCCTTAACGGTCGCGCGGTGGGCTAGAACCGGGCGCGGCGCCGCCGGCAGCGATCACCTATGAGGGCCTAGTTAGGTTCATGAGTGGTTGGCAGCAGCTCGACCAGGTGAGGAGCGTTCAGAGGATGCGCTTCCCTAGCAGGCTGGCTGCCATGTCGACCATGGTCTCCGCCGTCTGGTTCCCACGGTCGAGCATGGGGTTCACCTCCACGAGGTCGAGGCTGGTGACTATCTCGGACTCGGCGAAGAGCTCCATGAGCAAGAACGCCTCCCGCAGGGTGAGGCCGCCCTTGATGGGCGTTCCTACGCCGGGTGCCACGCTCGGGTCGAGGGCGTCGGCGTCGAACGACACGTGCACCCGGGGTAGGCCTGACAGCCGCTCGATGGTCTCTGCGGCTACCCTCGCGATGCCCTGCTCGTCGATCTCTTTCATGCTGAAGTAGCGGATGCCGAGGTCGTGGATGAGGGCGCGTTCGCCTGGGTCGACGCTGCGGAGGGCTACGTAGACCACGTCCTCGGGCCGCACGACCGCCCCGCCGCCCCACATGTCGTGGAACAGCGAGGAGCCGAGGCCCAGCAGGTGCGCCATCGGCATGCCGTGCACGTTGCCTGAGGGGCTGGTGGCGGGGGTGTTGAGGTCGGCGTGGGCGTCGACCCACACCACTCCGGTGCGTTGGCGCCGCGCCACCCCGGCCACCGTGCCCATGCTGATGGAGTGGTCGCCACCGAGCGCCACCGCGAAGGCGTCGGCTGGCAGAGCCACGAGCCGGTCGTACGCCGCCTGGCACGCGGCCGCGATGGCGTGGGGGTAGTGCATGCGCTCCGTGCGAGGGTCGTCGCTCGCTTCGGGGGAGCCGCTGGCTTGACCGCTGGCTTGGCCGCTGGCCTGCTGAGCGTCGCCCGACGCTTCGGGTACCTCCGTCTCGACGTTGCCGAGGTCCACGACCTCGTGTCCGAGCTGCCGGAGGGCCTTGGCGAGGAGGGCGACCCGCAGGGCGCTCGGTCCCATGTCGACCCCGCGTCGTCCCGCCCCGAGGTCCATCGGAACCCCGAGGATGCGCACGCGCTGGGGCGAGCTGGGGGCTTCGTAACGATCTGCCGTGCTAGACACGCTCGAAGGTACCATGCGTCCTCAGTCGGCGCTGTCGATGCCCGCGGGTCGTACCCAGTGGCGACCGGCGCTCGCGAGGAGCGCGAACGCCTCGTCTGGGCCGGGCCCGCCGGCCTCGTAGAAGTGGGGGCTGGCTGCGCCCTCACGCTCGAGTATGGGCTCAACGATGCGCCACTGCGCTTCTACCTCGTCGGCGCGCATGAACAGCGTGGCGTCGCCCTCCATGGCGTCGAGGAGCAGCGTCTCGTAGGCGTCCGGGTTGGGCGCGTCGAACGTCTCCTGGTAATCGAACTCCAGGCTCACGCGACCGAGGTTGATGCGCTGGCCCGGCAGCTTGCCGTTGAACCTCAGTTCGATGCCCTCGTTGGGGGCCAGTCGCAGCACCAGGCGGTCTGGTCGCAGTGGCGCCTCGAGGTCGAACGGGACGTGCGGTGGGTTCTTGAACTGAAGCACGATCTCGCTTGCCTTGCCCTCCAGGCGCTTGCCGGAGCGCAAGTAGAACGGCACCCCCGCCCAGCGCCAGTTGGAGACCTCGAGGCGCATGGCGGCGAAGGTCGCCTGGCGTGAGCCCGGGTCGACGTGCTCCTCCTGGCGGTAGCCGGGGTGGCCGTTGCCTGCCACGTACTGGCCGAGCACCACCTCGCTCGGTTCTGGGCACGCCACCGCGCTGAAGAACTTGACCTTCTCGTTCCTCACCTCCCGCGCGTCGAACCGCGCGGGCGGTTCCATGCCGACCAGCGCCAAGAGCTGTAGCAGGTGGTTCTGGAACACGTCGCGCACCACGCCCGCGGCCTCGTAGAACGAGCCGCGCCCCTCCATGCCCATCGGTTCGAGCACCGATATCTGCACGTGGTCGATGTACGCGTTGTTCCAGAGAGGCTCGAACATGGTGTTCGCGAAGCGCAGCACGGCTAGGTTCTGGGCGGTCTCCTTCGCTAGGTAGTGGTCGATGCGGAAGAGCTGGTTCTCCTCGAAACGCGCCAGCAGGGCGGTGTTGAGCTCCTGGGCGCTGCGTAGGTCGGAGCCGAACGGCTTCTCCACCACGAGCCGGGCGAAGCCGCCCTCGGGCGCTTCCGTGAGGCCGGCCGCGTGGAGCCCGGCGGCGATGTCCTCGTAGACGGTGGGCGGCGTGGCGGTGTAGAACACCCTGCCTGGCAGCCCGAGCCCTTGGAGGAGCGCAGCTAGACGCTCGAAGCCTGCCGCCTCGTGGTAGTTGCCGCGCAGGTAGCGGATGCGGGGCGCGAGGTCGGCCCACGCCGCCTCGTCGAAGTCGGCTACTTCCTCGGCGAGCGCGGCCTTCAGCCGTTGCCGCAGCGAATCGTCGGTGAGGTCGCTTCTGGCGTAGCCGATGACAACGGTCTCTGGTGCCAGGCGGCCCGTGACGTGCAGGCGGTACAGGGCGGGCATGAGCTTGCGCTCCGTGAGGTCGCCCGTGACGCCGAAGATGACGAAAGCGCAGGCCGGGGCGGGGCCGCCGTTCCCGCTCACGGCAGTTCCTCGGCGGGCTTCACGGCGTGGCCCCCGAACTGGTGCCTGAGCGCCGCCACCACCTTGGCCGCGAAGCTCTCGTCCTGGCGGCTGGCGAAGCGCGCGTACAGCGCGGCGCTGATGGCTGGCATGGGCACGGCGTTCTCGACCCCGAACTCCACCGTCCAGCGGCCCGTGCCGCTGTCGTTGACGTAACCCTCTATCCCGTCGAGGCCGGGGTCCTCTTCTAGCGCGCGCGTGAGTAAGTCGAGGAGCCAGGAGCGCACGACGGAGCCGTGGGTCCATAGCCGCGCGATGGCGGCCGTGTCGAGCTCGGCGTTGGGGTAGGCGCTCAGCGCCTCGAAGCCTTCGGCGTACGCCTGGAGCAGACCGTACTCCACGCCGTTGTGGATGGTCTTCACGAAGTGTCCGCTGCCGGCAGGACCCACGTGGAGCAGGCCGCCGGGTGGCGCGAGGCTCTCGAGGGCGGGTCGTACGGTGGCGAAGGCCGCGGCGCTGCCGCCAACCATCATGTTGTAGCCCTCCGCCAAGCCCCACACGCCGCCCGACACGCCCGCGTCGAGCCAGCCCACCTGGTGCTCCTGCGCCAGCGCGGCGCGCCTGATGGAGTCCTTGTAGTGGGAGTTGGCGCCGTCCACCAGCACGTCGTCGGCGCTGAGCACGCTGAGCGCCTCGTTCACCACGAGCTCGGTGGCGTCGCCGGCGGGCACCATCGACCAAAGCACGCGTGGCGCCCGCAGCCGGCTCACCGCGTCGGCCACAGACGTGCTGGCCTCAGCGCCCTCGCTGGCTAGCGCCTGCACCGCAGCCGGGTCGATGTCTGTGACCACAACCTGGTGGCCGTTTCGCATGAGCCGCCGCGCCATGTCGGCCCCCATGCGTCCGAGTCCAACTAGTGCCAACTGCACGCTTGCCTCCAAGCTGGTGGGCCGTAAGTGCGTGGCCCATCACTGGTCTGATGGTATCAACGTGCCGTGATAACATTTCCGCCGCTGACGCACGCGCCGCTCGGAGCGGGGTGAGCGTTCTTCGTAAGCGCGGTCGGGACTTGCGCCCAACGACCGCGTTCGAGAGGAAGGCTAGGAAGAGGATGGAACTGTCACCAGGCGAACAGCGCCACGCCCAGGCGCTCGAGCTGCTGCAGCGCGGCGCCGAGCAGATCGTGCCCGACGGCGGGCTGCTCGAGAAGCTCGAGCTGGCCGTGCGCGAGGGTCGGCAGCTGCGCGTGAAGCTCGGTGTGGACCCGTCGAGCAGCGACCTTCACATCGGCCATGCGGTGGTGCTGCGGAAGCTGCGGCAGTTCCAGGACCTCGGCCACAAGGTGGTGCTCATCATCGGCGACCGCACCGCCACCATCGGCGACCCCTCTGGCCGCTCGAAAACGAGGCCCGTACTCACGCTAGCCGAGACCCGTAAGAACGGCGAGACCTACCTAGCGCAGGCCACCAAGATCCTCGATCAGGACCCTGAGCTGCTGGAGATAAGGCACAACTCCGAGTGGCTCGACCTCATCGGTTTCGAAGAGATGATCCGCTTGGCCTCCACCTACACGGTGGCGCGCATGCTAGAGCGAGACGACTTCACCAAGCGCTACCAGGGCGGTGTGCCCATCTCCATCCACGAGTTCCTCTACCCGCTGAGCCAGGCGTACGACTCCGTGGCCATCAGGGCGGACGTGGAGCTGGGTGGCACCGACCAGCTCTTCAACCTGCTGGTGGGGCGCGACGTGCAACGCGCTTACGGCCTCGAGCCGCAGGTGGCGCTGACCACGCCCCTCCTGGTGGGCCTGGATGGGGTAGAGAAGATGTCGAAGTCGCTCGGTAACTACATCGGCATCGCCGAACCGCCGGAGGAGATGTTCAAGAAGGCCATGCAGGTAGGCGACGATCTGCTCATCCAGTACGCGGAGCTGAGCACGGCCCTGGAGCTGAACGCGCTACGCGAGCAGTTGGCCAGCGACCCGGTCGGTGCTCACCGCACGTTCGCGCGTGAGCTGACCACCATTTATCACGGCGCCGACGTGGTGCCGGCGGCGGAGAACCGTTACGACGAGGTGGCGCGCGGCGCCATCCCGGCCGACCTTCCCGAACACGTTGTGAGCCCAGACCAGTTACAGGACGGCGGCGTGCCGGCCGCCCGCCTAGCTACGCTAGTGGGCCTCACGGCCTCCAACGGCGAGGCGCGCCGGCTGGTGCAGAACCGGGGCCTGCGGCTGGACGGCGAGGTGGTGGAGGACCCGCAGCTGAAGGTGGACCTGAGCACGCCCCGCGTGCTGCAGAAGGGTAAGGACCGCTTCGTACGGGTGCGCGCGGGCTGAGCCCACGCGCCAGCTTCAGACGGCGAGCACGGCCGCGATCTCTAGGAGCTCGTGGTCGATGTCCTTCTTCAGGTTGGGTAGGTCGGCAAGCGGCACGTGCACCACTTCGCGGCGGTTGTTGCCGACCATGATGGCGCCCTCGC
>CAZFFG010000022.1:0-27473 GCA_964518275.1 uncultured bacterium
CGGCACGCCTTCAAGTTCGTGGGGCAGGCCGCTCACTCGGGCTCCACCCCCATGAACCGGCGCAAAGACGCCTTCCTAGCTGCCGGCAAGATGAGCCAGGAGATCTACCGCATCACGGACGAGCTAGGCGGCGTGTGCACCATCGGCAGTTGCGTCACCAAGCCCGGCATCGTCACCTCCGTGGTGGCCGAGTGCGACATCACGCTCGACCAGCGGCACCTAGACAGGGAGGCCCTCACCCGCATGTACGAGTGGGCGGTGGATGCCAGCCGGCGCTTCGCGGCCGAGGGCGGCATCGAGACCTCCACCGAGACCATCTGGCGCATAGACCCCATGCCGTTCCACCCGGATCTGCTCGACATGGCCGAGGAGGCCGTGAAAGAGGCCACCGGCGGGCTTTCGCACCGGCTGCCGAGCGGGCCGCTGCACGACGCTGCCGAAGTGGCGCGCGCCGGCATCCCCACCGTCATGCTCTTCACGCAGAGCCTGCACGGCATCTCCCATAACAAGATCGAGGACACCAAGGAGGAGCACCTGGAGCAGTCCGTGGTGGCGCTCGACTCCCTGGCGGAGAAGACCATGCGGTGGCTGCAGGCGGGCGGCGGCCGCCAGTAGCAGCCCGGCACCCAGGCGCACACACAACAGGCACGCAAAACAGCGAGCGGGCACGCCGATCTTCAAGATCTGGCGTGCCCGCTCGGCTATGGTGGGCGATGACGGATTCGAACCGCCGACCCTCCGCTTGTAAGGCGGACGCTCTCCCGCTGAGCTAATCGCCCTCATATGACCCTTGCACCGCACAGGGTGGCCAGTTTCGCCCCTAGCGAGACGAAGAGGAGGCGCCGCTGTGGCGCCTCCACTCTGGTGACCCCTACGGGATTCGAACCCGTGCCGCCACCTTGAAAGGGTGGTGACCTAACCGCTAGTCGAAGGGGCCTGGTCGGCCGTGCCGTGCGACTCTGGAGTCGTGGTGGGTCGTGCAGGACTCGAACCTGCGACCCGCTGATTAAAAGTCAGCTGCTCTACCGGCTGAGCTAACGACCCAACAGCCCAAGCAGTATTAGATTTGCAGCAGCGGCTTGTCAAGCCGCTGTAGAGGTTCAGGTCAGTTGAGCTATTCGTTGTGCCTGGGCACCTAGCCGCCGCTAGCACCGGCTTGGCCGCGCACGCCTGCCGTCGGGCGAACTTGCGTGGGGCTGTCCGGCGGGTCTAGGTGAACGGGCTTTCGCAGATCTGCCCAGCGGACCTCGGCGAACATCGGGTTCCGGTAGGCGCCGGTGACGTCGTCGGCGGTGACGATCACGTAGGGGAAGCTGGGTAGCAGTACGAACGGAGCGTCTTCGTAAGCCAACCGACCGACCTGGCGGTAGAGCGCATCGCGTTCGGAGCTGTCGAGTTCGGTGCGTGCTTGCTCTAGGAGGCGGTCGATCTCCTCGTTCGCGTAACCGAAGCGAGCGGTTACGGAAGTAGACGACTGGTACCACTCCGCCATGAACTCGTAAGCGTCGGGGTAGGTCGCGGCGCCGGCTGCGGTGGTCCACGGCACCTGCATCTCTGCCCACATGCGGCTGGTGCGTTCCGGGCTCAGCTCCACCATGTCGATGATGAACTTGGGGTTCAGGGCCGCCAGCGTGGCCTTGTAGGTAGCGCCTATCCAGTCGGTGCTGGGCACCGCCAGGTACATGCCGTTCTCCCAGAGCCGGCCGCCCCAGGCGGCCCTGCAATGCTCCTCTGCCTTCCCCAGGTCGTACTTATAGTGCGGAACGCTGTCGTCGTACGCGGAGTACATGGGGTGTAGCAGCATGTGCGGGTAGAAGGTGCCGTCATCGGCGTACTGAGGGTCGTCCTCGCCGGTGTCCCACGCGTAAGCGAAGCACTTGCGAACGTCGGCGTCGGCGAAGAAGTCAGGCGGCACGCCGGCGCCGTCGAGACGGCCGCTCCCTAGCAGCTCGTTGTCGTCGGCGCCCATGTTCTGGTTGAGGAAGATGGCGCCAACCATGCGTACGCCACCGGGCAGCGAGGGATCCTGGGCGGGGTCGAGCACGGTGACGCCCGGTTCGTCCTGCAAAGCCGTGACCGGCGTCATGCGAATGTCGATCTGGTCCGCCTCGCCCGCTAAGAGCGCCGTCACGCGCGCGGTCTCGTCCTCCACCACCAGGTAGACGACCGTTTGTAGGTGCGGCGAGTCGCCCCAGTAGTCGGGGTTGCGCTCGGCCACCAGGGAGGTGCCCGGCTGCCAGGAGACCAGCCTGAAGGCGCCCGTTCCGCTGGCGTGGTCGTGCAGGTAGCCAGCGTGTGGGTCGGCACCGATGAAGCTGCGCCACGTGGCCGCCGTGCCGTCCCAGTCGGCGTTGGCGGCAGCCAACTCGCTGTCGACGACGAAGAACTCGGGGCTCATGAGCGCGGCGAACAGGATCGGGTCCGGTGCCATCGACGTCACGATCAACGTGTGAGCGTCAGCGCAGCGAACGCCGTCTGTGAGCCGTTGCCAGGCGTCGGCGTACTCCGTGTCGGTACGAACGGCGGTGGACACGTGTAGAACCGCGGCGGCGTCACCGAGAACGGACTGCGCCACGATGCCCGGCGCCATGATCATGGCCCTCCTGAACGAGTACGCCACGTCCTGGCAAGTGAACGGGTTGCCGCTATGGAACGTGACCCCCTGCCGCAGCGAGAACGTGTGCACGCGGCCGTCTTCAGAGAGTTGGTGAGCGGTGGCTAAGAGAGGCGCGACTTCGGTAGTGGCGCCCGCGTAACCGTACAGGCCTTCGTACAGGTTCTCGATGGGGCTCTGTGTCCACGGCGAATCGATGGCAAGCGGGTCTAGCGAGCTCGTATCGAACTGACGCTGGAAGACGTAGGTGGGTCTGGTGGTCTGGCTGAACGCTGCGGCTAGGACCGTTAACACCGCCACCATAAGGAGCGTCCTGTCTAGGGTCCGTGTAAGTCTGAAGCTTGTACGGTTCATGCTCGTGCCTCCCCAGATCAGCTGCACGTGTTCGCAAGCTGTGCGGGGAACTTACCGGCAGAACCGCTAAGCGAGCCTCAACGGGCGCTCAACGAGCTGAGAGCGCCGCTGCCGGTAGGCGCGAGAGCAGCTCTCCCGCTATGTCCTTGATGGCGGCGGGGCTTAGGCCTTCTTGGCTGGGTGCAGCGCTGACCGCTACGCCTTGCATCGACACGCCGGCCGTTGACGGGTACCGCTGCAGTAACGAGGTGGCCCACCGGCGTGTGTGACCGTGCGCCGAGGGTTGTCTGGCCACGAGAGCGAGGACGTCCTTACCGACCGCGGAAGGAGCGACCAGGTGGGCCACGAGGAGGGCGTCGAACGCTAGCGGAACGAACTGGAGGTCGATGATGATGGTCAGGGCGGTTGCAAGCTGACGCATGTTCTCGCCGCCCTCAGGGGCGTCGCTGTGGCCGGTGCCGCTCGGGTCCGCGGCCCGTGGATCGTCCTCGAGCGCGGTCACGCCCGCTCTGAGTAGAAGGCTGCTTGCTCTCAGCTCTTCGCGTCCGCGCGCGCTGAAGGCCCTTGTGGCGGCCTCATCCATTCTGGGGAGCCAGGTGTGGACCCCTGAGGCTGAGCCTTCCGCTAGCGCCGCCCAGGCCAACGCTTCGCAAACGTCCGTGGAATCTGGCATGCGGGTCCCCACTACGCGAGCCCGTTGAAGCTCGCCTTGTGCGTACAAGAGTAGGAACCACGTTCGGTCGTTCTGGGGATAGCCCTGGTACTTGTGATCCTCCCACGGGCGCCTACCCACTTGGAGGCGCCTGACCTTCTTCACATGCTCCTCGGCGCCCGTCAGGTCACCCAGAGCTACCAGAGATTGGGCCGCTCCGTCGTGGAACAGTTCGAGGAAGTATGGGCGGCGGCTTTCCCGGTACTCGAGCGCCAGGGCCTCAAGGCTCAGCTTCAGGGCACCGCTCCAATCCCCGTACGCGGACTGAAGCAAGACACTCAGGTTGTGCAGGATGATCGGTAGGTGGAAGACGTTGTGAACGCGGCGGCAAGCATCGGCTCCCAAGCTGAGGAGGCGCTCGTGCTCCTCCGGGTTCTCGGTAAGCACCCCAAGGTTGGCATAGCAGCCTCCGAGAAGGCCGTCGGGGTCGTCGTGCTTCAGGATCTCCAGCGCTCGACTGATGGCCTGGCGAGCCCGCATGTGGGCCTGTTGGTAAACGTGGGCAAGGCCTAGCGTGTAGGTGCTCTTCGCGAACTGCGCCGTGCTGCCTAGCGCTAGGGCCATGGCCGCGGAGCGCTCGCACAAGAGCTGCGCTAGGTGGGCGTCGGTACGTGCCAGTAGGTAGCCTTTGGCCCACAGTAGCGCGGCCTCTACCTCAGACTCGCTCTCGGTGTGCGCCAACGCGAGGTCCATCAGCGCGGCGCTCTCGTTCACCGGTCTGCGGTCGTAAAGGAAGCGTGTGAGCATCGGCGCCATGCGAAAGATCAGATCGGTGCGACCTTGGGTTGCCGCCCAGCCCCATGCAGCGCGAACGTTGGCGTAGTCGTACTCCAGTTCGTCGAAGGCCCGATCGTGACCCGGTTTCATGTCCGATCGGCGCATGGCGCCGACCACGTCAGTGAAGTACGCGGCGTGCTCGGCATGCACCCTTCCCGCTTCCGCCTGATCCTCCGCCAGCTTCTCGCGAGCGTACTGCCCTATCAAGGGGTGAAGGTCGTAGCGGTGGCCGTTGCGTCTGACCAGGGACCTGTCGATCAGGGCGGTCAGTCGCTTCAGGTCCAAACTTGCCACGCTTAGCGCCGCAGCAAGGTCGAAACTGCCGTGGAAGACGCTACAGGCTGCCAAGGCAGTCCGCTCGCTGGCCGGTAGTAGGTCCCACGAGCGCTGGAACACTGCTCGGAGGCTGGCGTGTCGACCGCTCTGCTCGGGGCTCGTGCTGACCAGCGTGTCTAGATCGTCGGCAAGGAGCTTAAGCAGCTCGGTGGGCGCAACGCTACGGCTAAGCGCTGCTGCCAACTCGATACCCAGCGGAGAGCCTGCTACTAGGTTACAGAGGCCCAAGGCAACCCGGGCGTCTTGTTCGTTCAGTTGGAAGTGAGGGTCGAAGCGCCGCACGGTCAGGAGGTACAGGCGCAGGCCGGCCGAGCTCTCAGGCTGCATCAACGCGCCCTCCGACTCGACCGGTAACGCCAAGCCGCTTAGCGGGAAGAGGGTCTCATGGGCCAAGGCCAGCGGCTCGCGCGACGTCACCAGGACCCTGGAGTCGGGGCAGACCCGCATGAGTTCACCTACGATGTGCGCCCCCGCGATCAGATGCTCGAAACCGTCCAACACCAGCAGCGTCCGACCTGCGCGGATCCGGCCGATAACCGCGGCGAAAGGGTCGCCTGTCGCTTGGTCCGACAGTAGCGTCACGCTTAGGTGCTCGATGATGCCGTTGACGTCGGGAACGGTTTCGAAAGGCACGAAGTAGACCTGCTGGTACGCGTTCTCCGTGCGTAGGCGATGCGCCAGTGCGAGCGCCAAGCTCGTTTTTCCCATCCCGCCAAGCCCAGTGATGGTGACCAGCTTCGCGCCCTCAGCTAGCAGCTGTTGCAGTTCCAGCAGCTCGTCTTGGCGCCCCACGAACACCGCCTGCTCGCTTGGTAGAGCCTGTCGGTCGGCCCCTGGCGGTTCAGGTGTGGCGATAGCTTCAGGTAGGGGCAGCTTGAGGCCGAGCTGCTGGGCTTCGTTTCGGATATCAGCCGCCACCGGGTCGCCGGTTGCGACCGTTAGCGCATGTAGGCGCCGCAACAGATCGAGATCCATGGTGGCGCTGTCGGACCAAGCGGCCAGCGCCTTATCGACATGCTTGGCGGCCAGGCGCAGGCTTCCGGCCGCTAAGGCGTCGTCCGCCAGCTCCACCGACGCGCGTGTAGCCTGAGCAGCCAACCGCTCGCGCATGCCGACCAGCCACTCTTCGAGTTCTACGTTGCCGTCGTCTACGTCTACACCCGCCATGAAACGGCCCGCGTACAGCTCGGAAGCTTCGCGCCACGCATGAGCGGCCACGGCTTCTCGCAGCTGCAGCGCGTCGCATCTGACCGTCGTCCACAAGCGCGTAGAGTCACTGGCCACCGCGTTAGCTACGCCTTGGCGAAGCTGGGATACGGCCACCGTGAGGCTTTGGCGCGGGTTGGCTGCGTTGGGCCAGAACAGCTCCGATAGGTAGCGCCTGTCCTTCGCGCCTTCCAGCGCGAGGTAGGCCAGAAGCAGCAGGGGCTTGCGACGGCCGAAGCTCGAGCCGTCTACCCTCACGCCCCCCAGCGTGCGCAGCAGCATGAACAAGTATAGGAGTGTCGGTAGGTCCATGCGCTTCACACCCGGATGGACGTCCCGACGGCGCCTGGTCACTCACGCTAGACTCACCTTGGCGGGTTGGCGGGGCCCTGCTAGACTGGTCGGGAGTTTGGTTGTGAAAACGCGCACGAGGCGGAACCGAGGGCCCCGTGCCATGTTCACACCTCCTGTCGCCGCGTGATCATGCGGCGCTCCGAAGGGAGTATGGCGCCTTGTATCTGGAAGTACTGATGATGTTCTTGGCGGCTGGCTTCATCGCGGCCGCTGCCCTGGTGGCGGGAGGGCTCCTCGGGCCGAAGAAGGGCGGGGACGTCAAGCTCTCGGCATACGAGTCCGGCATCCCTGCCAGCGGTGATGCACGCGAGCGCTTCCCGGTGCACTTCTACCTGGTTGCCATGATGTTCATCGTCTTCGACCTGGAGACGGCCTTCTTCTACCCGCTGGCCGTGAAGTTCGGGGCCGCGCCGCAGTTCCTCTTCGCCAACGCCATTATCTTCGTGACGATCCTGGCAGTGGGTTACCTCTACCTACTGCGCAAGGGCGTCCTGAACTGGAAGTGAGCATGGGTCTACGCGACTTGTTCGAGAAGGACGTGCAGGAGCTCGAGGCGGAGGGGATCCTCTTCTCGTCCCTGCAGAAGCTGGTGGCGTGGGGCCGCTCAAACTCCTTGTGGCCGGCCACCTTCGGACTGGCCTGCTGCGCCATCGAGATGATGGCCTCCACCAACCCGCGCACCGACATGGCGCGGATGGGTTCCGAGGTCTTCCGCGCCAGCCCCCGACAGGCCGACGTGATGATCATCGCTGGCCGCCTCAGCAAGAAGATGGCGCCGGTGCTCACCCGCGTTTACCAGCAGATGCCCGACCCCAAGTGGGTCATCAGCATGGGCGCCTGCGCCAGCTCGGGCGGCATGTTCAACAACTACGCCATCGTGCAGAACGTCGACTCGGTCGTGCCGGTCGACGTCTTCGTGCCCGGCTGCCCGCCGCGGCCCGAGGCGCTCATGTACGCCGTCATGCAGCTGCAGAAGAAGGTCAAAGGCGAAGCGTTCGATGAGCGCGGCGTGAAGCTGCCGATGGTGGAAGGATGGGCGCGCTGATGAGGCCGATCACGGACGGAGCCCCGGGCGCGGCGCCCGAGTTGCCGGCCGAGGTGGCTGCCCATGTGAGACCCGGCGGGGCGCTAGCTGGCGCCTTGGCCCACCTCACCGAGCTGGGGGGCCGCCCGAGCGAGTTCAAGGGGATGATCAGCGTGACCGTTCCCAAGAACGCGCTAGTGGCGGGCCTCGAGGCCGCCAAAGCGGCGGGGCTGGTCATGCTCACCGACGTGATGGGCATCGATTACCTCACCTACCCTGGCCACCGCGGCAAGCGCTTCGCCGTGCTCTACAACATCCACGACCTGAGCGGCAGCGAGCGGCTCTTCGTGCGGGTAGAGCTCGACGACGGCGAGAGCTGCCCCACCGCCACCGGGATCTGGCGCGGCGCCGACTTCCTCGAGCGCGAGACGTACGACATGCTGGGCGTGGTCTTCGACGGTCATCCCAACCTGCGTAAGCTCCTCACGCCGGAGGACCTAGAAGGACACCCGCACCGTAAGGACTTCCCCATCGGTGAGTCTCCCACCCTCTTCAACGACGGGCGCTTCCTCGACCCCGCCACGTTCCGCGCCGGCCTGATGGGTAAGGACGAGGGGCTCACCGGCTGGAAAGGCGGAGCGCGCGACGGCGTGCGCAGCACGCAGGGCGAGCTCCCTGGTGAAGGGACGGGCTCATGACCACCAAGGCACCCCCACGGCAGCAGGAGCGGGCGGAGGGCAGCTTCTCCACCGAGTACATGCGCATCAACGTCGGGCCGCAGCACCCGAGCACCCACGGTGTGCTCCGTCTGGTGGTCGACCTCGACGGCGAGAAGATCATCTCGCTCAAGCCGCAGGTGGGTTACCTGCACACCGGCTTCGAGAAGACCTTCGAGCACCGCACCTACCAGCAGGGCGTCACTTACTCCAACCGCATGGATTACCTCCACGGCTTCGGGCACGACCTGGCGTACGTGCTGGCGGTGGAGAAGCTGATGGACTCCCGCGTGCCCGTGCGTGCGCAGCGCGTCCGCGTCATCCTCAACGAGCTGAACCGCATCGCTAGCCACCTCATCTTCTTCGGTACCGGCCTCCTCGACATGGGCGCCCTCACGCCGTTCTTCTACACTCAGCGCGAGCGCGAGAAGATCCTCGATATCTTCGAGATGGTGTCTGGTGTGCGCATGAACTACGGCTACTTCCGTGTGGGCGGCCTCTACCAGGACACCCCCGAGGGCTTCGAGGAGAGAGTGCAGGCCTGGTACGACGACTTCTGGCCGCACATCGAGCAGTACCGCAACCTTTGGGTCGGTAACGACATCGTGCTGGCCCGTACCCAGGGCGTGGCGGTCGTCACGCCGGAGATGGCCATCGACCACGCCCTCACCGGCCCATCGCTGCGCGCCAGCGGCGTGAACCTAGACTTCCGCAAGGCGCAGCCGTACTCCGGCTACGAGGACTACACCTTCGACGTTCCCGTGTACCAGGAGGGCGACCTCTGGGCGCGCATGATGATCCGCTTCGACGAGATGGTGGAGGCGGCCCGCATCGTGAAGCAGGCGCTCGACATGCTCGAGCCCGGCCCCGTCAAGGACCCCGACCGGCGCATCAGCCTGCCTCCGCGCCACGAGCTAGAGAACTCCATGGAGGCGGTGATCTTCCACTTCAAGCTGGTCACGGAAGGGTTCCACCCACCTAAGGGTGAGGTGTACGTACCCACCGAGTCCGCCCGCGGCGAACTGGGCTACTACATCGTTAGCGACGGCGGCTCCATGCCGTACCGCGTGAAGGTGCGCGCCCCCAGCCTCGCCAACCTGCAGTCGCTTGAGCCTTCCAGCATCGGTGGGCTCTTCGCCGACATGGTCATCAACATCGCCAGCTTCGACCCAGTGTTGGGCGACGTAGACAAGTAAGTGAGCCGATGATCGAACTAGAGACCACAACACCGTACTTCGCCGACAAGCCCGAGGTGGTGGAAGAGATCCTCTCCCGCTACCCGAAGGAGGGCCGCCGCAGCGCCCTCATGCCTCTACTGTGGGAAGTGCAGCGCAACGAACGCTACATCTCCGAGGCGCGCATGCACGAGATCGCCGAAATCGTGGGCATAACCGCGACCGAGGTCAAGGGCGTCCTGAGCTTCTACTCCACCTACCACGAGCAGCCGGTGGGCAAGTACCACATCCAGATCTGCTCCACTCTGTCGTGCGCGCTGGCCGGCGCGAACGAGATGTACGACTACCTCGTGAACGAGCTCGGCATCGTGAACGGTGAGACCGACGCCGAGGGGCGCTTCTCGCTCCAGAAGGCCGAGTGCGTTGGCTCCTGCGGCACCGCGCCCGTGCTGCTCGTGAACGACACCTACTACGAGCGCGTGAGTAGGAGCCGCTGCCAGCACCTCATCCAGGCGCTACGGCAGGACGAAATGCCCGAACCGTGGCGCGAGCGCGGCGGCGATACCGAGGGTGCCGACAAGGCCAAGCCCCTGAGCCGCACCGCGCCGGCCGTTGGGCAGGAGGGGGGAGAGGCGTGAGCGACCAGAACGCCGGCGGCGTCGACCTGATCAACAGCCGTCACGACCCTCGCTACGAGGTCACCATGTACCGCCACGTTGGCGTGGAGGGCGCGCACACCCTCGAGTACTACCGGCGTCACGGCGGTTACGAGGCGGCGCGCAAGGTGCTCACCTCCATGACGCCCGCAGCGGTGGTGGACGAGATGAAGGCGTCGGGCCTGCGCGGCCGCGGCGGGGCCGGCTTCCCCACGGGCGTTAAGTGGTCGTTCATGCCGCCGCCCGACGGCGGGCCGCGCTACCTCGTGTGCAACGCCGACGAGTCGGAGCCCGGTTCTTTCAAAGACCGCTACTTCCTGGAAGACGACCCGCACCAGCTCATCGAGGGCATGATGATCGCCGCCTTCGCCATGCACGTTACCTACGGCTTCATCTACGTGCGCGGCGAGTACTACCGCGGTTACGAACGCACCGTGGCGGCCATCAACGAAGCGCGCGCCGCCGGCTTGCTCGGTAAGAACATCATGGGCACCGACTTCTCGTTCGATATCACGGTGCACCGCGGGGCGGGCGCCTACATCTGCGGCGAGGAGACGGCACTCATGAACTCGCTGGAGGGTCTGCGCGCCAACCCGCGCCTCAAGCCGCCCTTCCCGGCGGCGGCGGGCATGTATGGCCGCCCCACCACCATCAACAACGTGGAGAGCCTCACCAGCGCCGTGCACGTCATCAACAAGGGCGCCGCTTGGTTCGCCTCCATGGGCACCGAGGACAGCAAGGGCACCAAGCTCTACCAGATCTCCGGCCCCGTCAAGCGCACGGGCGTGTACGAGATGCCCATGGGCACCACCTTCCGCGAGTTCATCTACGACTACGCCGGCGGCCCCACCATGGAGCCCAAGGCGTTCATCCCCGGCGGCTCCTCCACCCCCATGTTCCCGTGGGAGGACCGCTTCCTCGACATGCCCATGGATTACGGCTCGCTAGCCAAGAACGGCTCCATGCTCGGTACGGGCGGCGTCATCGTCATCCCTCGCGAGAAGTGCATCGTGGACGCGCTCTACAACCTGGTGCGCTTCTACGCTCACGAGTCGTGCGGTAAGTGCACGCCGTGCCGCGAGGGCGTGGGGCACTGGCTACCGCGCATGTACCAGAAGCTGGTGGCTGGCTTAGGCCGCCCCGAAGACGTCGAACTGCTGGAGAGCGTGGCCGGCAACATCAGAGGTAACGCCTTCTGCCCGCTAGCGGACGCGTGCATCATGCCTGTGCAGGCGAGCCTCAAGTGGTTCCGCGACGAGTACGTGTACCTCGCCGAGCACGGCCGGCCGATGTACGAGAAGAGTGACTGGTGGCAAGCATGAAGGTAGTTGTCAACGACGTCGAGCTCGACCTGGCGCCGGGCACCAGCGCCATCGATGCCGTCTTCGCCGCCGGCGACGACGTGCCGTACTTCTGCTCGCAGGAGTACATGTCGCCCATCGGGGCCTGCCGCATGTGCCTCGCCCGCGTGGGCTCACCGCGCAAGGACCGCGACGGCAACTGGATACTAGACGAGGAGACGGGCGAGCCGAAGATCTTCTGGTTCCCCAACCTCATGGCCACCTGCACCACGCAGGTGAGCGAGGGCATGGTCATCGACACCGAGTCGGAGGCCGTGAAGAACGCGCAGAACGGCATGGTGGAGTTCACCCTCATCAACCACCCGCTCGACTGCCCCGTGTGCGACAAGGGCGGCGCCTGCGAACTGCAGGACCGCAGTTACGAGTACGGCGACGGCCTCTCGCGTTTCGAGTTCGATAAGCGCCACTCCGAGAAGCACCACGAGCTCAGTGAGCTCATCACCCTCGACCGCGAACGCTGCATCCACTGCAAGCGCTGCGTGCGCTTCTTCGAGGAGGTGCCCGGCGACGAGGTGCTCGACTTCATCGAGCGCAGCTCCCACACCTTCATCGGCACCATGGAGGGCGGGCTGCCCAGCAACTTCTCCGGCAACATCGCCGACATCTGCCCGGTGGGCGCGCTGCTGGACGCCTCCAGCCGCTTCCGCGGTCGCAACTGGGAGTACGACCACACCCGCAGTACGGGCATGGACGACGCCACCGGCTCCGCCGTCATCGTCGACGCCCGCACGGGCCGCATCGAACGCATCAAAGCCGCGCTCAACCCGGACGTCAACAAGACCTGGATCGACGACGGCACCCGCTTCGGCCACGAGTACGTGGACTCGCCCGACCGCCTCACCCAGCCCCTCATCCGTCGTAGCGGTGAGCTGGCCCCAGCCACGTGGTCGGAGGCCGCAGCGTTCATCGCAGAACGACTGGGCAGCCTGGGCGGTAAGGACGTTGGAGTAGCCATCCGCGCCGACTCCACCCTGGAGGAGGGCGTAGCCGCACAAGCGCTCGCCGAGAAGCTCGGCACCGGCCAGATCGACCACGCGCCGCGCCCCGCCGCCTCCGTCATCGCCACGCGCCCCGCTACGCTCACCGAGCTGGCTACCGCGGACGCCATCTTCGTTCTCGGCGACGTCACCGAGGAGGCGGGCATCCTCGACCTGCGTATCAAGGACGCCCTCAAGGGCGTTACGCCGCCGGCGATGCTGCCTCACGGGGTGCCCATCGCCGACCTGCGCCTCAAGGAACGCATGCCGCGCAACGGTGGCATCCTCACCGTGGCCGCGCCTTACCGAGTGGACCTCATGCGCCACGCCGGCACGGCCATCACCTACGGCGCGGGTGGCGAGTTGGCGCTCTTCCAGGCGCTCACCGCCCTGGCTGAGGGTGAGGAGCTCAGCGCCGAGCAGCTCGCAGCGCTGAGCACCGACCTGAGCACCGCCAAGGCGGCGGTGCAGCGCTTGAAGGACGGCAAGAACGCCGTGGTGGTCCTCGGCGGCTTCGCGCTCACGCGGCGTGACGTTGCGGAGGCGGCGCGCGCCTTCGTGAAGGCCGTGGGTGCCAAGGAGCTGCCTGTTGGCCCCATGGCCAACAGTTACGGCCTCGAGCTGCTGGGCGTGCTGCCTAGCCACGAGCGTTACGACTACGAGGGCATGCTTGAGGGAGCGCGCGCTCTGGTGCTCTCCAACCTCGACCCCGCCAAGGATCCGGACGTGGCCGCTAAGCTCAAGGACCTCGAGCTGCTGGTCGTGCACGACATGTTCCTCACCGAGACGGCAATGCTGGCCGACGTGGTGCTGCCCGCCCGCAGCGTCTACGAGCGCGACGGCACCGTGGTCAACCTCGAGGGCCGCTTCCTGCCCGTGCGTGCCGCACCCGTGGAGGCCGGCACCGCTGAGGACTTCACCGGTGTCGTGCGGTACCTGGGCGAGGCGTTCGGCGAGCGGCTCGAGGGCCGCAGCGTGCGCAGCGCTCGGCGCGTGATGAAGAAGCGCTTCGACGTAGACCTCGCCGAGTTGCCCGATCACGGCAGCCTCGTGCGCGCCAAGGCCCGCACGGCGCAGCGCGTTAGCACCCGCGAGGCGCCCGCTACAGCCGGCAACCTGCTCATCGTGCCCAGCATGGCGCGTACCGAGTACCTGAGCCGCAACCCGCACCTCAACGCTGCGGTGGGCGGACCCAAGCTGCGCGTGAACCCGGCCGACGCCGGTGAGCACGGCCTCATGGACGGCGCCGAGGTGCGCCTGCGGGCCGGCGGCTTCTGGCGCGACGCCGTGGTGCAAGTCACGGACCGCGTGCCCAGCGGCCTCATGACCCTCCCGACCCTGCCGGAGCAGGGCGTGGGGCTCGCGCAAGCCGACATGGGTAGCCTGGTGGTGAACCAGGTGCGCCTGGAGGTGGCTTCGTGACCGTTGCGCCCGATCCCCTCTGGGTCACGTTCATCAAGGCGCTAGTGCTCTGCGTGGTGCTCCTGGGCGCGTTCGCTTACATGACGTTGGTGGAACGTAAGCTGCTAGGCCGCTTCCAGCACCGTTACGGCCCTAACCGCGTGGGCCCGTTCGGTCTGCTGCAGCCCATCGCCGACGCCATCAAGACCGTCTTCAAGGAAGACATCACGGTCAGTGCGGCCGACAAGTTCGTGTTCGTGCTGGCACCCGGCATCAGCATCTTCTTCGCGCTGTCGGCGTTCGGCGCCATCCCCGCTGGCCCGGCCGGGAGCCTCTTCGGCTTCCACCCATGGGTCATGGACCTCGACATCGGCATCCTGTACATCCTGGCCGCCACCGGCATGGGCGTGTACGGCATCTTCCTGGGCGGCTGGGCGTCCAACAGCAAGTACGCGCTCCTAGGCAGCCTCAGGTCCACCGCGCAGATCATCAGCTACGAGCTGGGCCTCGGCCTCTCCATCCTGGCCGTCATCATGGTGGCGGGCACCCTGAACCTGCGCGAGATAGTTGACCTCAACATCTGGTCGGTGAGCCCCTGGCTCTGGCCAGGTCTGCTGCTCGCCTTCGGTACCTTCGTCGTGTCGGCTACCGCTGAGGTGAACCGCACCCCGTTCGACCTGCCAGAAGCGGAGCAGGAGCTCGTAGCGGGCTACATGACGGAGTACTCCTCCATCAAGTGGGCCCTCTACCAGATGGCCGAGTACGTGAACATGATGACCGCCTCCGCCGTCATCAGCACCCTGTTCCTGGGGGGCTACCGCGGGCCGCGGTTCCTAGACGCCGTCATACCGGGGATATCGGAGTGGCCCATCATCTGGCTCGTCCTCAAGATGGCCATCTTCATGTTCATGTTCATCTGGCTCAAGGCGACCCTGCCGCGGCTGCGTTACGACCAGCTCATGCGCTTCGGCTGGCTCTACCTGTTCGAGTTCGCGCTGCTAAGCGCGCTCATCACCGGGGCGGTGATCGCTTTTGTCCTCTGACCTGAACCTGAACCTTGCCCACCAGAAGGGCACTAAGAACGGAGGTAGACCGTGAGCGTCCTCGACATCGCTAAGGGGATGGGCGTCACTCTGGGTCACCTGTTCAAGCGGCCCTACACAGTGAACTATCCCGAAGAGAAGATCGACATCAAACCCCGCTTCCGTGGCCGCCACCACCTGCTGCGTCACCCCGACACGGGCCTCGAGAAGTGCATCGGTTGCAGCCTGTGCGCCGCCGCCTGCCCGTCGTACGCCATCTACGTGGAGGCCGCCGAGAACGACCAGGAGAACCCCGTCTCCGCCGGCGAGCGCTACGCGAAGATCTACGAGATCAACATGCTGCGCTGCATCTTCTGCGGCTTCTGCGAGGAGGCCTGCCCCACGGGCGCCGTGGTCCTCGGCCATGAGTTCGAGCTGGCCGACTTCCGTTACGAGGACTTCGTGTACGGCAAGGAAGACATGCTGGTGGGCGTTGAAGGTAGCAAGTGGCAGCGCCGCGAGGCTGAAGCCAAAGGCAAGGACGTGAACATCGGCGTCAAGCCTTCGCACCGGCCGGAGCTGGAAGGCGTCGGCTACTGACATGGTCGCCTTCGTCATCCTGGCTCTACTGCTCATAGCGGCAGGTATCGGGGTCGTGACCTTCCGACAACCCGTTCATGCTGCGCTGTCGTTGGTGGGCGCCATCTTGTCGCTAGCCGCCATCTACGTCACTCTGGAGGCGCACTTCCTGGCCGCCATCCAGGTCATCGTCTACGCCGGCGCCGTCATGGTGCTGTTCCTGTTCGTCATCATGCTCCTCAACGTGGGGCGCACGCGCGCGAGCAGTCTCCCATGGTTGAAGCCCGCCGCCTGGGTTACCGGCGTGCTGAGCCTCGCCGCCGTGGTGTCGGTGGTCTTCGTCGTGCAGCAGCCGCTGCCCGAGTTCGCCGTCATCGACGCGGCGCTGCGTGGCGGTAACGCCGACGCGGTTGGCGACGCGCTCTTCACCGACCACCTTCTCAGCTTCCACCTCGTTGGCGTGTTGCTCCTCGTCGGCATCGTCGGCGCGGTGGCGCTGGTCCAGCAGGTCGTGCCAGCGGGTCGCAAGGAGCAGCCCGCGGTGGCCGACGTGCCTGACGACGCGCCCGACCTGGTCGGCGCTGCAGGGGAGGGGAGCTGAGTGGTACAGACCGAGTATTACGTGGCGCTATCCGCCATCCTGTTCGCGCTGGGCGGGGTGGGTGTCCTCACCAGGCGCAGCGCCATCATGCTGTTCCTCTCCATCGAGCTCATGCTGAACGCGGCTAACCTCGCCATCATCGCGTATGCCAGGCAGTGGAGCGCTGCCGGTGCGCAGCACGCGCTGGACGGCCAGGCCGCCGCCTTCATCGTGCTTGCCATCGCCGCTGCCGAGGTGGCGGTGGGCCTGGGCATCCTCGTGGCCATCTTCCGTAACCGCGTCAGTACCGACGTCGACCTACTATCCGAGGTGCGGGCATGACCGACCTGGTGCAGTTGGCTTCCTTGGCGCCGCTCCTGGCGCTAGTCGGCGCCGTCGTGAACGGGCTCTTCGGCCGCAACCTGCGCGGCAACGCTCCCGGCGTCGTGGCCAGCCTGGCGGTGGCCGCTGGCTTCGTTCTCTCGGTCATCGCCTTCCTGGGCGTGCGCACGGGCGGCGCGGTGCGGGTGCGCTTCGGTGAGTTCCTAGTTGCCGGCGACCTAAACCTGGGCCTCGGCTTCCACTTCGACCAGCTCAGCGTGCTCATGATGCTGATCATCACTGGCGTGGGCCTGCTCATCCACGTGTACTCCATCGGCTACATGCAAGGAGACGACGGGTTCTCGCGCTACTTCGCGCAGCTCAACCTCTTCGTGGCCGCCATGCTGGTGCTGGTTATGGCCGACTCCTTCCCGCTCATGTTCGTGGGCTGGGAAGGCGTGGGCGTGTGCTCGTTCCTGCTCATCGGCTTCTGGTACCAGGACCTCAACAACGCTAGCGCTGGCCGCAAGGCGTTCATCGTCAACCGCGTTGGCGACTTCGGCTTCCTGCTGGCCATGTTCCTCACGTTCCGCGCCTTCGGCACCCTCGACATCCAGGCAGTGAACGCCGCGGCGCCCAGCTTCGCTTACGGCGCCGCGGTCCTCACGGGCATCGGGCTCCTCTACCTGCTAGCCGCTGCCGGTAAGTCGGCGCAGCTGCCCCTACACACGTGGCTGCCCGACGCCATGGCTGGCCCCACGCCCGTCTCGGCGCTCATCCACGCTGCCACCATGGTCACCGCTGGCGTGTACCTCATCGCTCGCACGGGTGGCATCTTCGCCAACGCTCCCGACGCAGCCGCCACGGTGGTGTGGGTCGCGGTACTCACAGCGCTCATGGCCGCCATCGTGGCCATCGGGCAGACCGACATCAAGAAGATCCTCGCTTGGTCGACCATCTCGCAGGTCGGTTTCATGGTGGCCGCCGTGGGTGCTGGCGCTTACTGGGCCGGCATCTTCCACGTGCTCACGCACGCTTTCTTCAAGGCGCTGCTCTTCCTCGGCGCGGGCTCGGTCATCCACGCCCTGGGCGGCGAGCAAGACGTGCGCAAGATGGGCGGGCTGGGGCGCAAGATGCGCGTCACCGGCGTCACCTCGCTCGTGGCCACGCTGGCCATCGCCGGCGTGCCGTTCCTCTCCGGCTACTTCAGCAAGGACGCCATCCTCGGCGCCCTCCTAACCAGCGGCCCCCTGGCTGGCTACGGCGGCCAGGTACTCTTCGCCATCCTCATGGTCACCGCGGGCATCACGGCGTTCTACATGTTCCGCTGGTACTACCTCGTGTTCGCCGGCGAGCCCCGCAGTAGCGCTGAGTTCGAGCGCGCTCACGAGTCGCCCGCGGTCATGACCGTGCCGCTCGGCATCCTCGCCGTTGGTAGCGTACTGATCGGTTACGTGGGCCTGCCCGCCTTCCTGGCGCCCAACGCCATCCAGGAGTGGCTGGCTCCCGTCACCGCGCAAGTGAGCTTCGACCACCTCTCCACCAGCGGTGAGTGGTTGCTACTCATCGGCTCCGTGGTGGTGGCCGCCATCGGCCTCGGCCTGGGGTACTGGGTGTACGCCGTCGGGGCGGGCGAAGCGGCCCGGCGCATCGGCAACACCCCGCTGGCCGCGGCAGCACGGGGTGCGTTCGGCATCGATCGTCTCTACGGCACCCTCTTCACCGCGCCCGGTGAAGGCATGGCAGAAGGGGTGGCGGCGCTCGACCGTGACGTCGTGGACCGCGGTCTTACCGGCCTCGCTGGTGTGATACCCCTCCTGGGTCGGCTGATGGTCGTGCTCCAGTCCGGTTACGTGCGCGCCTACGCCTTCGCCATGGTGCTCGGTGTGCTGGCGCTAGCGGTGGCTGCCGCTCTGATCGGGGTGTTCGCGTGATCTCGCTCTACGTCATCCTGCTCCCGCTGCTCACGGCTCTGCTCGTGACCCTCGTGCGTGGCAACGGCGCCCTCGTGCGCGCCCTGGCCTTCCTGGGCGGGGTGGGAACCTTCGTGTTGGCGCTGTTCCTAGCGGGCTCCGAGGCGTACAACGCCGCGTGGCTGCCGGGCATAGGGGTGAGCTTCGCGCTCGACGCGACCGGCGCCGGCCCCGTGCTCGTGCTGGTGGCGGCACTGGTGATGATCCCTACGCTGTTGGTGGCCGCCACGCGAGTGGAGACCAACGCGGCCGGCTTCGTCGCCCTCCTACTGCTGGCCCAAGCTGGCCTCAACGGCATCTTCCTCGCCAAGGACCTCATCGTCTTCTACATCTTCTGGGAGGCCACCCTCATCCCGGGGCTGCTCCTCCTAGGCATCTACGGCGGCGACAGGCGCCGTCAGGCCACCCTCAAGTACCTCGTGTACGCGGTGGGCGGCTCCTTCCTCATGCTGGTGAGCATCTTGGCCCTGAAGGCGCTCTCTGGTGCAGCTAGCTTCCACATCACGGAACTGATGATCGCTACCCCCGCGCTGAGCGCTGGCACCCAGACCTGGCTCTTCGTCGGCATGGCCATCGGCATGATGGTGAAGCTGCCGCTCTGGCCGCTGCACTCATGGCTCATCGACCTCAACGAGCAGAACCACCCGTCCGGCGCCGCCGACGTGCTCGGTTCGCTCTACAAGGTGGGCGCTTTCGGCTTCTTCGCCTGGGCCCTACCGCTCCTGCCAGCAGGCGCCGACCGCGTGGCGCCCGTGCTTCTAGCGCTGGCAGCCGTGACGGCCGTTTACGGCGCGTTGGCAGCCATCTCGCAGGAGCACATGAAGCGCTTCCTGGCGTACGGCTCCCTTTCGCACATGGGCATCATCGGTGTGGGCCTCTTCGGGCTCCACTTGGCGGGGCTCAGCGGCGCCATCTACTTCCTGGCGGCGCAGATGCTGTCCACCGGCGGGCTCTTCCTCGTGGCCGGCATGCTGTACCACCGGCGCCGCAGCTTCATGCTGCGCGACTACGGCGGGTTGGCCAAGAGCGCGCCAGCGTTCGCGGCCGTGTCGCTGTTCCTCATCTTCGCCTACATCGGCGTACCTGGCCTCTCCAACTTCCCCGGCGAGTTCATGGCGCTACTCGGTGCGTTCCAGACCTCGCCGTGGCCCGCCGCCTTCGCCACCCTGGCCGTCATCGCCGCCGGGGTGTACGGGGTGAACCTCTACCAGCGCCTCTTCCAGGGCCCCGCCACCGTGTCCACCACCGACCTGAACTCGCTCGAGCTCTACGTGCTCGTGCCGTTCGTGGCGGGGGTGCTGTGGCTCGGCATCTCGCCTGCGCCGCAGCTGCGTCAGATCGAGGAGCAGGCCAACCTGGTGACCCTCCAGATGGAGCGCGCCGGGGCCGAACCGGACGGAGCGCCCACGCTCACCCTCGCTGAGCTCCCTGGAGGTGAGAGATGACGTTCCCTCCGCTTCTCGACATCGACTGGAGCGCCGTGGCGCCCGCCCTCGCGCTGCTAGTAACGGCGGCCGTCACGCTCTTCTTCGCGCTGTTCCACCGCGACTCGCGGCACGTTGCGCTCACTGCCATCATCGGCGTGGTCACGGCCTTCCTGTTCGCGC
This sequence comes from uncultured bacterium, assembly GCA_964518275.1. Lineage (GTDB taxonomy): Bacteria > Deinococcota > Deinococci > Deinococcales > Trueperaceae > JAAYYF01. The sequence goes on from CAZFFG010000022.1 coordinate 19,746, forward strand.
TGGCGCGCTTCCTGCAGCCTGGCGATTCGGTGGCTTCCTTCGGCCTGCGCTACTACGGCGACACGCTGGCGCTGGCGTTCACGTTCGTAATCCTGCTCGGTACGGCGCTGGCCATCCTCGTTAGTTACGACCAGCTCAAGCGTCAGGACCTCGACCGGCCCGAGTACTACCCCCTCATGCTGCTGTCCGCGCTGGGCGCCGTCGTCATGGCCTCTGCGGGCGACCTGGTAACGCTGGTGCTCGGCCTCGAGATCATGAGCCTCCCCGTCTACGTGCTGTCGGCTTGGCGCACCCGCGACCGTCAGTCGGAAGAGGCGGGCATGAAGTACTTCTTGCTCGGCGCGTTCGGGTCGGCCATGCTCATCTACGGCATCGCGCTCCTGTACGGCGCTGGCGGGACCTTCGTGTTCGAGGGCCTGGCGCAAGCTCTCGCCGCCGGTCAGCTCACGGTGCTCGCCACGCTCGGAGGCGCGCTCGTGCTCGTGGGCCTCGGTTTCAAGGCCTCGATGGTGCCGTTCCACCAGTGGGCGCCCGACGTTTACACCGGAGCGCCCACGCCCGTGGTGACCTTCATGAGCGTGGTCATCAAGGTCGGCGCCTTCGCCGCCCTGTTCCGCGTCGTTGCCACCCTCTTCCCGCAGCTCGCGCCCTGGCTCCTCACGGCTCTGGCAATCATCGTGGCGGCAACGTTGGTGGTGGGCAACCTCTCCGCCCTCATGCAACGGGGTGTGAAACGCATCCTCGCCTACTCCGCGGTTGCTCACGCCGGCTACCTAGGGCTGGCACTGCTGGCGCCGGAACATGGCGGCGCGGCGGCTGCTGCCTTCTACCTCACCGCCTACGCGTTCATGAACGCCGGCGCTTTCGCGGTGCTGTCGCTCATGACGGACGCCAACGACCGCGGTGACGACCTGGATCGCTTCGCTGGCCTGGGCCGCAAGCGCCCCTGGCTGGCGGCCACCCTCACCTTCTTCCTCCTGAGCCTCGGGGGGATCCCGCCTCTGGCTGGCTTCGCGGGCAAGATCCTGGTGTTCCAAGCCGTGCTCGAGGCTGGCTGGTTCTGGCTGGCCGTGCTCGGCATCGTCACGAGCGTGGTGGCCCTCGTGTACTACTTCAGGATCATCGCCTACATGTACTTCCGCGAGAGCGAGTACGAGGCGCCTCGCACGGTCTCTGGCGCCACCAACGTTGCCATCGCCGTTGCGCTCATCGGCACGCTCCTGTTCGGCCTCTTCCCGGGGCTGTGGCACGACCTCCTAGGGGTAGGGCAGACCCTCGTAGCGGGCCTGTAACACCTTAGACCTGCGCCTCAAGGGACCGCGCTGCTAAGCGCGGTCCCCTCTTTGTGGTTCGGTGCGAAGCGGGCGGTAAGAGCGCCGTAAGTGGCTCTCCCTTAGCATCAGACTCAAGTATGGGCAGCCCGAGCCAAGGCTCGGGGCCCGCTCCGGGAACGGGGGCCGGAGGAAGGGGAGCCAGGTGATCACATCGTGACCATCGCCACTCACGGCACGGACGCACCGAGCGCTGCTCTGGCGGCCATGCGGATCTTGCTAGTGGACGACGAGCAGGCCTCGCTCGTGATGATGCGCAGCATGCTCGTTCAGGCGGGCTACCAGAACGTTCACACGTGCGACGAGCCGCTCATGGCCGCGTCCGAGTTCCAGCAGCTGAAGCCCGACCTGCTCGTGCTCGACTACCACATGCCGCGCCGCGACGGGCTCGGCGTGCTGGCCGAGCTGCAGCCCGTGTTACCCGAAGCGTTCCCCGTGCTGATGGTCACGGGTGATGAGCGTCCCGGCTTGCGCGAGACCGCGCTGGCCAGCGGCGCCCGCGACTTCCTTACCAAGCCCGTCAACCAGGCTGAGGCGCGGCTCCGGATCCGCAACCTGCTCGAGTCGCGCAAGCTGCAGCTGGAGCTGCAGCGCCACAACGAACGCCTTGAGGCCGCCGTGCGGCGCCGCACGCAAGAGCTGGAGCACAGCCAACTCGAGATGCTGGTGCGGCTGGCGCGCGCTGCGGAGTTCCGCGACGACGACACGGGCCAGCACACCTGGCGCGTGGCGCACGTGAGCGGCGTGATAGCCCAAGAGATGGGCATGCCGCGCGACCGCGTGGAGATGCTGCTGCGCGCCGCGCGCCTGCACGACGTGGGCAAGATCACCATCCCCGACGGCATCCTCATGAAGCCCGGCAAGCTCACGCCGGAGGAGTACGCCGTGGTCAAGCGCCACGCCGAGGCCGGCGCCGAGCTCCTGTCTGGCAGCCGCTCGCCGCTCATCCGTCTGGCCGAACAGATAGCCCTAACGCACCACGAGCGCTGGGACGGCGCGGGTTACCCGCGCGGTATGGCGGGGGAGAGCATCCCGCTGGAGTCGCGCATCCTAGCAGTGGCCGACGCGTTCGACGCCCTCACGCACGACCGCTCGCACCGCAAGGCCGTGTCGGCCACGGAAGCGGCGCAGGAGATCGGCCGTAACGCCGGCACGCAGTTCGACCCCGCCGTGGTGGCCGCGTTCCAGCGGGCGTTCGTGCAAGGGCTCCTGGTCGTTCCGCGCGACGAAGCCTGAGTACGTTCCAGGGCGCCTAACTTCGTTTAGAGTGACCGGGCATGAGTGAACGTGCCCCCACCCCAGAAGAGCGCTTGGCGGGCCGCGACCCGATCGAGGTGCTGCAGACCACGTCTGCGCTGCTAAGCGAGCTGTTCGACGCACTCACGGAAGCTGACCTAGAGACGCCCTACGCGCCAGGTAAGTGGAACCCGCGCCAGCTGATAGCGCACCTAGCCGACGTCGAGCTGGCCACCGGCTGGCGCCTACGCCAGACCGTAGCGGCGCCCGGTGTGGAGCTGTCGTTATGGGACCAGGACGTGTGGGCGCAGCGCTATGGGCGCCTCGATCCGGCGCTGGCGCTGGAGGCGTTCCGGGCCCAGCGGGCGTGGAACCTGGCCTTCCTGGCGTCGTTAGAGCTGCAGGACTGGCTGGCGGAGGCGTACCACCCGGAGCGCGGCTTCGAGAGCGTGGACTTCATGGTGCGTTACCTGGCGGCTCACGACTTGAACCACCTGGCGCAGCTTGGGGTGCAGTTACCGCTCCTGTAGGGCCCAGCCAACAGGCAGGTTCGCCCGGTACGGGCGTGGTATTCTCGCCCCGATATGGCTACTGAACGCACTTTCGCGATGGTCAAGCCCGACGGTGTACGCCGTGGGCTCGTTGGCAACCTAGTCTCCCGCATCGAAGCTAAGGGCTTACGCATAGTGGGCCTCAAGCAGATGGTCATCTCGCGCGAGCTGGCCGAGCGTCACTACGGCGAGCACAAAGGCAAGCCGTTCTTCGACGGCCTGGTGGAGTTCATCACCTCCGGCCCTGTGGTGGCCATGGTGCTCGAGGGCGAGAACGCCATCCTGGCGTGGCGCGGCATGATGGGCGCCACCAACCCCGCCGACGCGGCGCCGGGCACCATCCGCGGTGACCTCGCCAGCACCATCGACGAGAACGTGGCCCACGGCTCCGACGCGCCCGAGACCGCCGTACGCGAGATCGGCATCTTCTTCGAGGCGAACGAGCTGCTGAGCTGATGGCCACGTCGCTCTCGCGGCTCATCCAGGGCCTGAAGGCGTCGTCGACCCTGGCGTTCACCACCAGGGCGAAGGAGTTAGCGCAGAGCGGCGTTGACGTGGTGGCCATGACGGCGGGCGAGCCCGACTTCCAGCCGCCCCAGCATGTGCTCGACGCCGCGCGTGAAGCCATCGACTTGGGCCTCACCAAGTACACGCCGCCAGCCGGCACGGTGGAGCTGCGCAGCGCCGTGGCCGCCAAGTTCAAGCGTGAGAACGGCCTCGATTACGGTCTGGATCAGGTGATGGTGAGCACCGGCGGTAAGCAGGTGCTCTACAACGGTTTCTTCTCGGTGCTGGACCCCGGCGACGAGGTGCTGCTCATCGCTCCGTACTGGGTGAGCTACCCGGCCCAGGTCGAGCTCTGCGGGGCTGTGCCCGTGGTGGTCAGGGCGCCGGCCGAGAACGGCTTCATCCCCGACCTCGCCGACGTGCGGGCGGCTATAACGCCGCGCACTAAGGTGCTGGTCATCAACTCGCCTTCCAACCCCACGGGCGCTGTGTACCCCCCCGAACTGATAGCGGGCATGGCGGAGCTAGCGCGCGAGCACGACTTCTGGATCTTCACCGACGACCTCTACGAACACCTCGTCTACGACGGTGAGTTCGTTACCGCCGCCTCTTACGCGCCCGAGCGCACCCTCGTCGTCCACGGCGCCAGCAAGGGCTACGCCATGACAGGTTGGCGCATCGGCTTCGGGGCCGGCCCCAAGAGCCTGATAGGCGCCATGAACCGGCTCCAGGGCCAGAGCACCAGCAACGCCAACGCGCTCGCCCAGCACGCCGCGGTGGCCGCATTGAACGAGGTGGAGAAGACGGCCGCGTTCCAGAGAGAGGCGCGTGCAGCGTACGCGGCGCGGCGCGACGTCCTGGTGGACGGTCTCAATCGCATGGGGCTGCACACGCCGAAGCCGCAAGGCGCGTTCTACGTGATGACCGACGCTACGCCTATCGCCCCTAACGAGGAGGCCGCCGCCATTCGGCTCCTCGAGGAGGCTCACGTGGGTGTGGTGCCGGGCACCGACTTCTTGGCGCCCGGCCGAGTGCGCCTGAGCTACGCGACCAGCCTCGACAACGTACACGAGGCGCTAGCGCGTATAGAGAGGCTCATCGGCTAGGTCACTCCGCACCCGGCGGTGTGGGTTCAGGAGCCTAGACCGCAGCTTAGTTCCGGAGGGGCGATGTTCGACAACAAGGCCAGGGCCATCCAGGTGGCGTTCACCACGCGGCGTGGGCAGGACGTCATGGCGCGCCTGGACCTGCCGCGGGGTCGGCTGCGCTCGTACGCCATCTTCGCTCACTGCCTTGGGCCTGTTGGTGACGCGGCGGCTGAGGCGTTCGTGGCGGGGTTGCTTGAGTACGGCCTGGGGGTGTTGAGCTTCGAGTTCACGGCGCCTGGCTCACCACCGGTGGTGGAGGCTGCTCCCGTGCCTGGTCGCACGGTAGCGTCGGCTCCCGTGGCGGAACCGAGCGAGGGCCCGCCGCCGCTGGCCCTCGACACCCAAGACGTGGTCGACGCGGCCCACGTGCTTCGCACCTCGCACGGCACACCCGAGCTGTTGGTGGGCCATTCGCTAGCCGGGGCGGCTGTGCTGCGGGCCGCGACCGAGCTGCACGACGTGCGTGCTGTGGCCACGGTGGGCGCTCCGTCCGACTTCACGCACATGCAGCACCTGCTAGAGGACGACCCAGCGGCAGCGGAGGCCAGCGGCGAAGCGCGGGTATGGATCGCAGAGCGCTTCTGCCGCGTGCGTGCTTCGTTCCTGGCCGAGCTCGACGAGACCGAGATGCGCGAGGTGCTGCTGAACCTGAAGCGGCCGCTGCTCGTTACACACTCGCCGGTCGATAACGTGGTGGGAATCGAGAACGCGCGCCGCATCTACGACGCTGCCCGGCACCCGAAGAGCTTCGTCTCCCTAGCAGGCGCGGACCACGAGTTCACACGTCCCTTACAGGCTCACGTGGCTGGTGAGTTGGTGGGCGCCTGGACCGCCACTGTGCTGCCACCCGAGCCCGACCTGCCCGACGAGTGGCGCGAGGACGGCGTGGCGTACGCCCGCACCGGGCCGATCATCCGTACGGAGGCCAGCGCTGGCGGCTTCCCGCTCGTGCTCGACGAGGCCATGGCGGTGGGCGGCACAGACGCCGGCCCCGACCCTTACGACCTCCTGTGCACCGCGTTGGCCGGTTCCATAAGCATGAGCCTCCGCAAGCGCGCCGACGCCGACGAGTGGCCGCTGGAGGAAGTGACCACGCGGGTGGTCTACCGGGAGCTTCCCACTCCCACCGACCCGGCCGCTCCCACAGATGCCTTCGACGTGCTGGTGCGGCTGGTGGGACCACGCCTGACCCCTGAGCAGCGGAACGCGCTCCTGAGCGCGGTGCCTGACTCTCCCATGTACGACACGCTAAGGCGCACGTCCGAGATGACGGTGCGGTCGATGTGAGCGCGGGCACTACCCGCGAACCCGACCCCGACACGCGGAACGCGCCCTCGGCGCGCGGCCTGAACCGCACCATCGCCGCCCTGGCGTTACCAGCAGTGGCCACCCTGGCGGCCGACCCGCTCGTGTCGCTGGTAGATACGGCGTTCGTGGGCCGGCTGGGCGCCGAACCGCTAGCTGCGCTCGGTGTGAACACGGCCATCTTCTCCATGGTGTTCATGGTCTTCAACTTCCTCGCCTACGGCACCACGCCGATGGTGGGGCGAGCCCTCGGGCGGGGTGACCGGCGCGCCGCCGAACAAGTGGTGGCGCACGCGTTCGTGCTGGCGCTCGCGGCTGGAGCGGTGGCTCTGCTTGCCCTGCAACTGTTGGCCGTGCCGCTCCTCAAGGTCATGGGCACGGCGCCCGAGCTCATGGACGACGCTCTGATCTACCTGCGCATCCGCGCCTTCGCTGGGCCCGCCCTGCTGCTCATCACCGCTGGCAACGGTGCGTACCGCGGCTTCCTCGACACCAGAACGCCCCTCAAGTTCGCGCTGCTCCTCAACCTGGTTAACCTGGTGCTCGACCCGCTGTTCATCTTCGGTTTCGGCTGGGGCCTGGCGGGCGCGGCGTGGGCCACCCTGGTGGCGCAGTGGGTGGGGGCGGCAGCGTTCGTGCTGGGCTTAGTGCGAGGACCGCAGCGGGTGCCGGTGCCGCGGCAGTTGCCGAGCTGGGCGGAGCTGGCGCCGTTCCTGAAGGTGGGCGGCGACATGCTCCTGCGTACGAGTAGCCTGGTGGGCACGCTCACACTGGCCACCGCCATCGCAGCGCGGGTGGGCGTGGTGGAGGTGGCCGCTCACCAGGTGGCTTCGCAGCTGTGGCTGTTCCTCTCGCTCACCATCGATTCGTTAGCCGTGGCGGCGCAGGCGCTCATAGCCAACGAGGTGGGCCGCAGTGTGCCCGGCGGTGCACGCCGGGTGGCCGACCGGGTGCTGCTGTGGGGCTTCAGCCTGGGCGTGGCGCAGGCGGCGTTGTTCCTGCTGGCCAAACCGTTACTGGTGGGCCTCTTCACCACCGACCCGGCCGTTATGGCGGCGCTGGACTCGGTGTACATCTTCATCGTGGTCATGCAGCCTCTCAACGCGCTGGTGTTCGTGCTAGACGGGGTGTTCATGGGCGCAGAGCAGTTCGGTTTCCTGGCGCGCGCCATGCTGCTCTCCGCCGTGGTGGCCGCCGCCGTGCTCTTGCTGGTGGTGCCCATGGGGTGGGGGCTCTTGGGCGTGTGGTGGGCCATGACGACCCTCATGCTGGTGCGCGGAACGACGCTGGTACTCCGCTACCGGGCCGGTTCTGGGGCGTTGACGCGGGGTTAGACTCGCGGTAACGACGTTCAGTTTCAGGGCCGTGTGGGCGGTTGCGCCGCGGCGGCCCCCGGAGGAAACATGCCCTTACGCGACACCCCCTTCCAAACGATCATCGAACCGTTCCGCATCAAGGTCGTGGAGCCCATCCGCTTCACCACCCGCGCTGAACGCGAGCAGGCCCTCGAAGCGGCCGGCTACAACCTCTTCAACCTACATGCAGACGACGTCCTCATCGACCTGCTAACCGACTCGGGCACGGGCGCCATGTCGAGCGAGCAGTGGGCGGGCATGATGCGCGGCAACGAGAGCTACGCCGGCAGCCCGT
>CAZFFG010000023.1:0-27229 GCA_964518275.1 uncultured bacterium
CCGCGGCCTCCGTACGTGGGGGCGCGTACTCCCTGTCGGGCGGGGGCTTGGTGGGCATGTGGCGACTGGGTGGTGGCGTTAGCTACCGCCAGGGACCCGACTCTGGCGACTTCGGGGTCACGGCGACGGCGGTGAGCCAGCTGCCAGAACTCGACCTCCAGTTCATGGGCCGTACTGCCAGTACGGAAAGCGGCCGCTCCGATGCGCTCGGTACCCGCTACCGCACCCAACTTTCGGAGGGTCTTACACTCTCGCTCGGTGCCGATCTAACAGGCACAAGAAGTGACGATGACTACGTTGTGGCCGTGGGAGTGAACGAGAGCCTGACGTACCAGTCACAGGTGTTCGACGTCACCCAGAGTTATAGCGGCGTACCGCAAGCGGGACTGCATAACTTCGGTCTGAGCGGAGGACTGCGCTCAGCGGGGCCGTTCGGGCTGCGCGCTGCTACCGCGTACACCATCGCGAACAGTGGTCAGCGCTGGAGAAACTCCCTCACCCTATCCACTAGCCCGCTCAATGGCTTGAACCTCAGCGTCACGGGCACGTACCTTTCCGAGTCCGCTGGTGGCTCCTGGAGCGTGAGGCCCAGCATCGGATACAGGTACCGGTTGTGGGGAATCAACGGCACTCTTACCGGTAGCTACTCTCACACGGCGCCAATCTGGGGCGACTCCCCCGCGGTCGACGGTTTCACCGTAGGTACCTCGCTCGCTGTTGGTCACTTCTCGGTCCGAGCCGGAGGGCGCTACTCCCTGATCTGGGCCGGAGCGACTGGGCAGTCGGGGGTTACCCTAAACGTAGGTGGAGCAGTGAGTTACGACCGAGGCGGAAACTCTCAACTGGGGCTGGTGCTCGATTACGGGTCCGATACGCTGGAAGCCATCGACGTGCTTACTGGTGCGTTGGTGTGGAGCCAGAGGTGGTCGCCTGACATCGAAACCGAGTTGAGCTACGAGCGCGAGCAGTCGACAGCACATGGCACCGGGATGTACGAACAGATGGAACAGATCCGGTTGATCGCTCAGCTGAACGATGTTCTCGTGGACGGCCTAGTTCTAAGTGCCGGTTACATGGTGCGTTCTGACGCCGGGCTCCTCACGGGCTCCCCGTTGGCCCACGACATAAGTGTCCGGGTGGGGTACTCGTTCGGCCATCCGTTCCGCACGCCTCCGGTGCTGGAACAGGCGTTCGGGGGCCGACAGGGCGGTGAGGTGCGGGGGGTGGCGTTCATTGACCGAAATTTGGACGGTGTTAAGAACGACGACGAGGAGTTCCTCGCCAATGTGACTTTGACACTCGGTGACGTAGCGGTCACCACCGACGCTGCGGGCGCCTACACACTGCGGGTGCCGGAGGGGCAGCACGCATGGGCTGCCCTATCGGGTGTACCTTCAGGTTTCGCGTTGCACGCCGATTCGGTGATGCACGTAGCTGGTAACGAAACGCATGATGTGGATCTTCCGTTCGTCCCGGTTGTGAACATCAACGTGGTCGTTTTCGACGATGCCGACCACGACGGTGTGCAGTCTCCAAACGAGTCCGGCATTGCGTATGCGGGGGTCATCATAGAGGGGCCCGAGAAGCGAACAGTGCGGGTCAACGCCATGGGAGTTACCCAGGTGACTGGCCTTCTGCCCGGCAGTTACGCAGTGCGTCCAGATCCGGAGCAGATGCCCGCTCGATACCGGGCCACAACGGATCCTGTAGAGCTCGTTCTACGAGAGGGTGATCGACAGCGGACGGTGGCTGTGGGCGCCGCGGCGCCACCCAGGCAAGTAGTGACAACCTTCACCGCCTCCAACCTGGCCATAATCGGCAGGGTAGGTGTAAGTTCCGTTGTTCCTGGCTCGGAGCTGACTGTCAGTGCCCTGGTAAGTGGCCAGGCAGAGATGGTCATGGCCCAGATCGGCGATCACGTACACGAGCTCGTGCAGGGCCCAACGGGTTGGGCGGGTGTTGTTCCTGTGCCCGAGTCATGGCCCGAGGGTCCCACCGTCGTGACGCTGCGGGCCGTGGGGGCGGCGGGAGAGGCTACGACGCAGATCACGGTGCAAGTGGTGGAACCAAAATGAGTCTGAAGTGCGGACGGCGTCATCAGGACCGCCGTGCTAGGCCCACGACATTCAAACTGTCCGATGTCCACCGGCTCTTATCGAACCCCCCAAAGAACTGCACGCGCCCGAGCCCCGCGCTGCGCAAGGCCCGCTCGAGCTCGTAGCGGTGGTAGTAGCGCTGCACCAGCGTGGTCCGGCTGCGAGTGAGGACGCCGTCGGGACTCGTCTCGTCCAAGTAGTAGTGACTGGTCACCAGCTGCGCCTCGGGGTCGTGCTCCTGAGCCAGGAAGAGGTCCGTGTTCGGCGCCAGGTCGGCCCACTCCGGCTCGCGCCGCAGCACCCCTAGGGGGCCGAGGCGGGGCTGGTAGACGTCGAACGCGAAAAGCCCGCTGGGGGCTAGGTGCTCGGCAACGGTGCTAAGGACTGCGTCCTGGTCATCCAGTGTGTAGGCGTGCATGAGGGTGTTGAACGGTGCTATCACCAGGTCGAAGCGGCGCTCTAGGCGCACGCTGCGCATGTCGGCCTCCACCAACTGCACGTGTTCACGGCCCGCCAACCTAGTGGTGGCCCGCGCCAGCATGGCAGCGGAGGCGTCCACCGCCACCACCTCGTGACCGGCGGCCAGCAGCGCCTCCGTCACCCGGCCCGTGCCCGCACCGAGCTCCAGCACGCTGCCGCCCTGGTCGTGCGCCAAGCGCGTGTAGAACGGGATGTCGTCGCGGTAGGCGGCGTACTGCAGGTCGTACAGGGCGGCGTTGTGGTCGTAGATCATGCTGCTCTCACCCGCTCGGCTTCGCGCCGGCTCACTCCCATTCGATGGTGGCCGGCGGCTTGCTGGTTATGTCGTACACCACGCGGTTCACCTCGGGCACGGCGTTGGTTATGCGGCTCGAGACGGTGGCTAGGAAGTCGTGCGGCAGCTGCACCCAGTCGGCGGTCATGCCGTCAACGCTGTTCACCGCCCGCAGCGCGGCCGTGTAGGCGTAAGTGCGGCCGTCGCCCATCACGCCCACCGACCGCACGGGCGTGAGCACGGCCAGCGCCTGCCAAGTGTGCTGGTAGAGGCCGAACTCGTGCAGCGCGCTGATGAAGATGTTATCCACGCGCCTGAGCACGTCGAGCTTCTGGGCCGTGACCTCGCCCAGGCAGCGCACCGCCAGGCCGGGGCCTGGGAAGGGGTGCCGCTCCACCAGCGCTTCGGGCATGCCCAGCTGGCGAGCCAGGTCGCGGACCTCGTCCTTGAACAGGTAACGGAACGGCTCCAGCAGCTCGAAGTCGAACTCCTCAGGCAGGCCGCCTACGTTGTGATGCGACTTGATGTTGGCGGCGCCGGTGCCGCCGGCCGACTCGATGACGTCGGGGTAAAGGGTGCCTTGCGCCAGGAAGCGGATTTTGCCGTGCTGCGCCTGACTGCGGCGCGCCTCCTCCTCGAACAGCCGCACGAACTCGCGGCCGATGATCTTGCGCTTGGTCTCCGGATCGACCACGCCCGCCAGCGCGTTCAGGAAGCGCTTCTGTGCGTGCACCACCGTGAGGTTCACACCTAGCCCGGTGAGGGCAGCCTCCACCTCCTCGGCCTCGCCGTGCCGCAGGAGCCCGTGGTCCACGAACACGGCCGTGAGCTGCTCCCCCAGCACGCGCGCCAGGAGCAGCCCGAGGGTACTGGAGTCCACGCCACCCGAGATGGCGAGCAGCACCCGCTCTTCGCCCACCTGGCTGCGCACGTCGGCCTCGATGGAGGCAAGCACGTTGCTGGTGGTCCAGTCGCGGCTCACACCCGTGATGGCCAGGAAGTTCTCGAGCACGGCGCCGCCCTTAGGGGTGTGCACCACCTCGGGGTGGAACTGGAGCCCGTACAGACCGCGCTGAGTGTTCTCGAACGCGGCCACGGGCGTGTTGGTGGTGGTGGCTGTGACGGTGAAGCCTGCCGGCGCGGACTCCACGGAGTCACCATGGCTCATCCACGCCACGAACTCGCCTTCCACACCGGCGAAGAGCTGGCCGCCGTAACTCTCTAACGTTGCCTTGCCGTACTCGCGCTGCGGGCTGCGCGTTACTGGCGCCCCCGCGGCCCGCGCTAGGAGCTGCATGCCGTAACACACCCCCAGCACAGGCACGCCGGCCTCCAGCAGGCCGGCCGGTAGCGTGGGCGCTTGCTCGTCGTACACGCTGGCAGGGCCGCCCGAGAGGATGATGCCAGCCGGGTGCGCGGCTAGCACCTGCTCTAAGGTGGCTGTGGGCGGCAGGATGACCGAGTAAGCGTTGGCTTCGCGCAGGCGCCGGGCTATCAGCCGGGTGTACTGCGAGCCGTAATCCAGGACGACGATGCTAGAGCTGGGTTCCCTCATGTGAGCCCTAGCTTATGCCTGTGGGCGCGGGTCGGGGGCGTGGTGGCAGCTTGGTCGCGCGCATAGCTCAGGCCACCGCACCGGCCGGCGCCACCTCCAGAAGCACGTCGGCGGCGGCGGCCAGAGCGGGTCGGTGAGTGACCGCCAACACCAGGCGCGCCGTCGCCAGCCGCTTGAGGAGGGCCACCACCTCCTGCTCCGCCGCATCGTCGAGGTTGGAAGTGGGTTCGTCAAGAAGCAGCGCCTGCGGGCTGCCTAGCAGGGCGCGCGCCACCGCCAAGCGCTGGCGCTGACCGCCAGAGAGGCCGCCGCCGTCCTCGCCCAGCAGCGCGTTCAGCCCGTTCGGTAAGGCGCGCACTGCGGCAGCGAGCCCCACGGCCTCCAGGGCGCTCCACAGCTCAGCTTCGCTCGCTCGGCGGCCCATGGCCAGCACCTCGCGCAGCGCACCGGAGAGGATGCCGTGGTCTTGAGGAACGTACGCCACGCGCTCCCTGAGCTCCGCCTCGGGTACGTCGGCTAAGGGCCGGCCCTCAAGGAGCACGCGCCCGCGCGACGGCTCGTCGAAGCGCAGCAGCAGCCGCAGGAGCGTGGTCTTGCCGCTGCCGCTGGGCCCGCTCACCACCACCAGGCCGCGGTGCGGCAGGCTCAGCTCAACACCGGCTAGCACCGTGCTGCCGCCCGGGTACGCGTAAGCCACGTCGTGCAGGTGGAAGAGCGGTGCGGCGCCTGCAGCAGCGGTCGCGCGCCGCTGGAACGTCACGGGCCCCATCGACGTGGCCTGCGCGGGGGCGCCACTTACCGCAGCTGCCTCATCTGCCGGCACCGCTAACGCGCCGCCAGCAACGTCTACGGCGCCGGTGGAGTTCGCACCTACGCTGCCTCCCGCCACCAGCGCGTTCAGCCGCTCCGCCGCCGCGGCCGCCTGGCGCAAGTGCGCGTAACCGTGAGGCAGGAGCTGCGTGGGGGTGGCGGCCAGGGCTACCAGCGTGAGGAACGCGATGACGTCGCCCACGCTCATGGCGCCGCGCGTGACGCCGTTCACTAGGAACACCACCAGCACCCCTATCGCGCCGAACACGAGGACCTGCGTTAGCGGCGTCTGAAGTCCGGCTATGAGGCTGCGCTGCGTCATGGCGCGCTGCACCGCGCGGTTGGCTGGCCCGAAGCGGTCGAGCATGAAGCGCCTAGCGCCGAAGGCCCGCACCAGCTCGTGATGGCGGAGCCCCTCCTGTAAGTGCCGGCCCACCTCCTCGCTCTGGCTCATGGAGCGCTCGGCAACCCGCTGCAGGTAGCCTCCCACCCAGCGCAGCACTAGCACCGTAGGTAGCGCCAGGGCAACCAGCGCCAGGGCCGCGCCTAAGTCGGCGCGCACGAGTAGCACGAAGATGAGCACCAACGTCACGCTCTCGGCGATGAGGGTACCTAGGCCGAACCGGAAGTACGTCTCGATCTCTTTCAGGTCGTTGATGACCCGGCTCGCGAGCCCGCCGGAGGTGCCAGGCAGTCGCCCGGGCGGTCCGTTCAGGAGCGCGGTGTAGATACGGCTGCGCCAGCTGGCGCTCAGGTCGGCGGCGGCGCGCCCCAGCAGGGCGTCCTGCGCCCACAGCGCCAAGCTCCCGCCGATGGCCACCACGGCCGCCACGAGGAGCACGCGCGGCAGCGCGCTCGTGTCCTGCGTCTGGAGCACCTGGTCGAACAGGGGCGTGATGAACAGCGGCACGATGGCCACTCGCGCCACCCCGTTGAGCACGGCCGCGAGGCTACCGAGCAGTGCGGCTGGGCTGCGGGGTAGTAGGAGCCCCCTCACGAGCCCACGCTGGTGGTCGCGCCCGCCTCCTCTACCGCGACCTCACCGGCGCTGGGCGCCAAGAGCCCCGTCTGCTGGAGCACCAGTCGAACCAGGCGCTCGGCCGCGCCGGGGGAGGGCATGGTGGCCCGGAGCCGCTCACGCCGGCGGGCCAGGTCGGCCTCGTCGCTCAGCATGGCCAACGCCCGCTCGGCAACGAGGTCCGGGTTCACGCGGCCGCGCAGCTCCACCATGAGCTCCTCACCGCTGATGCGGTTGGGTAAGGAAACGGGCACCTTCAGCCCCTCCACGAACAGCTTCACGGCGTAGCGCTTGAGGTAGCGCCCCACGATGGGCACGAGCCCGAGCCAGTGGCCCGCGCCCTCTAGGGGGATGAGCTCGGGCTGGTTCATGGGCAGTAGCACCAGGGCCGGCACGCCTGCCACCCCGAGCTCCAGCGTGTTGGTGCCGGGGATGGTGATGGCCAGGTCGGCGGCGCGCATGTGCGCGTAGCGTTCCTCCTCGCTCACGAGCTCCAGCCGCCCGCCGCCCGGCGTGACGATGACGTGGCCCTCTCGCCGGCCCGCCACCCCGCCGAGGGTGTTCGCATGCACGCCGGCCACACCCTGCGCTAAGGTCTCGTTCTTCAGGAGCCGGCTCACTGGCCACACGAGGCGGGCGTTCGGCAGCGCGCGCGCCAGGCGGTCGGCCACAGCGATCATGAGCGGTATGAGGTGCAGCGCGAAGCCGTCGCGGCTGCCACCGAACAGCAGCACGTGCGGGCTGCCTTCAGCTGCCACGGCCGCGCTGCCCGTGACTGCGTCGGCCACCAAGTTGCCCACCACCGAGGTTATGCCGGCCGGCGCCCCAGCGCGCACGGCGCGCTTTCGCACCGCCTCGTCGGGAACCAACAAGCCAGCCAGGCCAGCGTGCCAGTAGGGCTCGAACGAGTAGCGGTACGCCGGGTAGCCGAGACGCTTGCCGAGCGCTACGGCCATGGCACCGTTACCGCCCAGGCCGAGCACCACGCCGCCGGCTCCATGCCCCGGTTCGTGGGCGGTGGCCGTGGAGCGTTCGGCCAGCCGCACCAGCGGTTCTGGGGCGGCCCCCACCGCCGCCGCACGGAGGTACTGCGCGGGGGTGCTGAGGGCGTCTGGTTCGAAGGTGGCGGCGATGGTGGCCTCGTTGCCGCCCGCGAACTGGCAGGGGATGAGGCTGATGGAGACGTTGAGGTGGGGATGGTCGCGGCGCAGCACCTCCAGCACGGGCCTGACCCAGGTGTACAGCTCGCCCGGACCGTTGCTCACCAACACCACCTGCGCCACCTCAGCCCCCCGTAACGAAGCCGGAGACGCCGCGCCGGCTGGCGGCCACGAAGTCGAGAAGCAACCTCACGTCGGCGCTAGCGGCGGCCAGCTCGGCCAGCTCGTCCTGCTGGCGCCGGCGCAGGAACCTCAGCGCACGCTCGATGACGGCGTAGCGCTCACCCGTCACACCGTTACGTTGCAGGCCCACCCTGTTGAGGCGGTAATGCACGGCCGGGTTACCACGCGCCATGCTGAACGGCAGCACGTCGCGGTTGGCGGCGCTGGCCGCGCCCAGCATGGCGTAAGCGCCCACGCGGCCGAACTGGTGCACCATGGCGCCCGCGCCGAGCACGGCGTGATCGCCTACCTGCGCGTGACCGCCGAGCTGGACGCTGGTGGTGATGGTGCAGGCGCGCCCCACCAGGCCGTTATGCGAAACGTGTGCGTAGCTCATCACGAGCGTGCCGGCGCCCACCCGGGTCTCGTTGCCCTCGCCCGTGGCGCGGTGAACGGTGGCGAACTCGCGCAGCACCACCCCGTCCTCGAGCACCGCCAGGCTGGGTTCGCCGCGGAAGGCGGCGTCCATGGGCTCGCCGCCCACCACCGCGTAGGGGCCGAGGCTGCAACCCGCGCCCACCACGGCGCCGGTGTGCAGCACGGTGCCAACGAGCAGGCGCGTGTTGGCGCCCACCACCACGCCGGGCTCCACCACCACGCCGGGGCCCACGCTCACGCCGCTATGCAGCACGGCGCTGGCTGCCACGCTGGCCGTGGGGGCCACCGTGAGGGGTTGGGCTGGCGTCACCGTGGCAGGGACCTCAGCGGGCGTAGATGAACGACAGGGTGGCTTCGGCGGCTACCTCTTCGCCCACCAGCGCCCGGGCCTCCACGCGGCAGATGCCGCGCCGGAAGAGGGTGATGGTGCCGGTGAGGCGCAGCTGATCGCCTGGCACGACGCGCCGGCGGAACTTGGCGCCATCGACGGTGGTGAGGTAACCCACGCCGCCACCGTCGGTTTGGCCCTCGCGCACAGCCAGGCCAACGGCGGCCGCTTGCGCTAGCGCCTCCACGATGAGCACCCCCGGCATGACGGGCTCGTCGGGGAAGTGGCCAACGAAGAACGGTTCGTTGTGGGTAACGTTCTTTAAGCACTCGAAGTCGTCGCCGCTCTGCGACACGAAGCGGTCTACCAGCAGGAACGGGTAGCGGTGCGGAAGGATGGCGCGGATATCGACGGCCATGCCCAAGTGTAACGCAAGGGACGGTGTTCTCTAAGCGTCTGAGCGGCTAACGCACGAGCGCGGGTGCGCCGGCGCGGATCTTGTTGAGAAGGGTGGTGGCCAGCGCCAGGGAACGCACGTCGTCGTCGAGCGTGCCGATGGGCGCCGCGTCGCGGCGGATGCGGGCCACGAAATGCTCGAGCTCGCGCCTTAGGGGGTTGTCCTCATGCACCACGTGCCGGTCCAGCTTCACGTGGCCGACGGTGGCGCCTGCCTTGGGCGCGCGGTAGATGAACACTTCCGTGTAGGGCTCCTTGGCGAAGTCCACCCGGATGGTCTGGTCGTGCTCAGCCACCAGAAGGCTGCGCTCTGAGTCGGGCGACATGCGACTGGCCAGGAAGCGCGCTATGCAGCCGTTGTCGAAGACGATCTGCGCGGCGGCCACGTCCTCGTGCGGGCTACCGTTGAGGGCATGACCAGCGGCCGTCACGTCTACGGGCTTGCCGCCCACGAGGCCCAGCACGATGTCGATGTCGTGGATCATCAGGTCCAGTACCACGCCCACGTCGCGCACGCGTTCGGAGGGCACCAGCCGGCGCGCTTCTATCAGGTACGGCTCGTCCACGTGCCGTGAGAGCATCTGCACCGCCTCGTAGAAGCGGGTGATGTGCCCCACCTGCAGCACGCGGTCACGTTGCCGCGACAGGTCGGTGAGCATGCGCGCTTGCGCCAGGTCGGTGGCTACCGGCTTCTCCACGAGCACGTGCACGTTGGACTCGATCAGCGTGCGCGCCACCGAGAAGTGCAGGTAGGTGGGCACGGCCACGCTGGCGGCGTCTATGTGCTCGTTGAGGAGCAGCTCCTCCACCGTCTCGTAGGTGCGGCAGCCGTACGAGGCGCGCATCTCCTCGCGCCTCACGGGGTCCACGTCCACCACCGCCACCAGGTCCACGCGGGGCATGGTGGCGTAGTTGATGGCGTGGTAGCGCCCCATCACGCCGGCGCCGACCACGGCGACCTTCAAGGGACTATGCATGTTGGCCTCCGGACTCTTGGTCGTACCGGAGCATCAGGCGGCGAACCGCTTCGTGGTGGAGGGAGTGGGAACCGCGCTGCACTCGCACGTGAGCGTGGAGAGGGCGCGCGAGTAGCGCGAGGTCGCCGATAGCGTCCAGTGCCTTGTGGCGCACGGGCTCTTCGGGATGACGCAGCGGACGCAGCGGCCCAACATCACCGAAGACGATAGCATGCTCCTCGCTGGCTCCTAGCGCCAAACCGCGAGCCTTGAGAGACTCCCAGTCCGACAACATGCCGAAGGTGCGCGCGTGGAGCAGCTCGTGCCAGCGCTTCGCCGGCAGCGTCACCCGCTGCGTGCCGATGGCGCGGTGCTCGAACTCGATGCTGCAGTCGAGCTCTGGCGCGCCCGGCGTTATGCGCATGACGCTCTCGCCCTGGCTCACGGTGATGGGCTCCGTGAGCGCCAGCGGCGCGGGGGCGGCGGGCGGCGGGCCCAGCTCGTCGATGGCCGGTAGCCACGGGGCGGCCGAGCCGTCGAGGATGGGCAGTTCGTCGTGGTCTAGCTCCACCACCACGCCGGCGTAGAAGCCGCGCACGGCGAGCGCCGCCAGGAGGTGCTCCACCAGGTGCACGCTTATCCCGTCGGCGCCTAGGCTAGTGGCGCGAGCGGCGCCGATGACGTTGTGCACGTGAGCCGCGACCGTCCTGGTGCCGCGGCGGAAACGGATGGGGCCGTCGGCGCGGTGCAGGGTGGCGGTGCTGCGCACACCCGAGTGGATGGCGGTGCCCGCGACCCTCACTCGTCGCCCTCGGCGCTCCGTTTTGGCTTCACGAGTTGCCAGATCTGCTCGAGCTTGCCCAGCAGGTAGAGCTCCCGCACGAACGCGCGGTGCGGCCGGGCCGGGAAGCCCGCCCAGGTGGCGCCGGCGGGCACGTCCTTCGTGACGCCCGACCGGCCCGCGATGCGAGCGCCGTCGCCGATGCTCACGTGGTCGCTCACGGCCACGTAGCCGCCTAAGATGACGCCGCTGCCGATGCGGGCGCTGCCCGCCACGCCGCTCATGCCGGCTATGAGGGTGTCGGTGCCGATGACCACGTTGTGGCCGATCTGGCAATGGTTATCGATCTTGCTACGCGCGCCCACGCGGGTTGGGAGGAGGGTGCCGCGGTCGATCGCCGTGTTGGCGCCTATCTCCACGTCGTCCTCCACCACCACCCCGCCTGAGTGATACACCTTCTCCGCCCCGTGGGGCCCGGCGGCGTAACCGAAGCCGTCGGCGCCCACCACCGCGCCTGAGTGAACCGTGACGCGCTGACCCAGCACGGTGCCGGGGTAGAGGGTCACGTTGGGATGCAGCACTGAGCCGTGGCCCACCTGCACGCCGGCGCCCACCACGCTGTTGGCGCCCACCACCACACCGGCGCCTAGCCGCGCCTCGGGGCCAACAACGGCGCCCGGGGCGAGGGTCACGTTAGCGCCAAGCACCGCGCTCGGGTGCACGCTGCCGGGGGCGTCGGCGTGGGCGGTGGGCAACGGCTGGCGGTCGTAAAGGCGCGAGAGGCGCGCTAGGG
The DNA here is from genome assembly GCA_964518275.1 of uncultured bacterium. Lineage (GTDB taxonomy): Bacteria > Deinococcota > Deinococci > Deinococcales > Trueperaceae > JAAYYF01. The sequence continues at coordinate 11,308 of CAZFFG010000023.1, forward strand.
CCAAGCGCGGGTCGGCAACGCGCAGCACTGGGAGTGGCCAGTCGGCCGGCACCGCTTGGTCGGGGCCGACCACCAACAGTGCGGGTGGGGGCTGCGGCACCTCAGCGCCGCGCGCGAGCACAACCACCGCTTGGTCGGCGAGGGCTGCGTAAGCAGGATCGGCCGGATCGACGAGGCGCTGGGGTGCGCCGTGAGCGGCGGTGTTGCCGCTGACGCCCTCGAGCGTGCCCTCGGTCAGCGCCACTATGGCGTTCAGGTCGGGGCTCACTCGGGCTCCCCAGCCACGTCCACGCTCACGCGCTCGTGGCCCAGCACCACGAACGGCATGGGCGTGCGGAGGAGGCGCAGGAGCTCGCCGTCCTCGGTCACGGCCTCCACCACCAGCTCGCTCGACTGAACGCGCTCCCGCAGGGCCTGGAGCAGCTCCCCGAAGGTGCGGGGCGGGTCTATCTCCTCCTCGTCGAGGTCGAGGTCGCCCGTGTCGCGCGGCACGCTGCCGCCGCGGATGAGCAAGGTCACCGGCCCGGTCACGTCGTCGGGGATGGGCACCGTGATGGTGTGAACCTGCGCCTGCTGCCGGTAGGGCTGCAGCCGCAGGTGAACGTGGGCGGCCGCGCCGGGCGCCACCTCGTCGGCCTCGAGCACGGCCTCCTCGATGCTGGCCACCTGCTGGTCGGCGTTCAGCGTCATGCTGATGCTCACGTGGCTCACGTCGGCCGCCCTGAAGTCGTTGCTGGCTAGCAGGGCCAGCGGCCCGCCCGCCATGAGGGCGGCGCCGTAGGCGATGTCGGCGCTGTGGTTCACCTGCTCCAACACGTTCACCCGTTCGCCCCCAGCTAGCGTGATCTCCCATGCCAGCTCGGCGTGGCCGGGCGTGGTGGCGCCAAGCGCCCGGTCGAGGAGCTGCAGCGCGGCGGTGGCCACCAGCACGGGGTAGAGGCGCTCGTCGGCGGCCACTTCGAAGGTGTGCCGGGGCGCACCGGGCACGCCCAGTAGGCTCAGCGACACGCTGACCGTCTCCGGGTCTACGCCCAACCCGCCGGCTACCCCGCCCGGTCGGTCTTGGTCGACGCTGCCCAGCACCAGGGCGCCAACGTTGGCGAGCTTGAACGGCACCTGGCGGCTGGGCAGGATGGCCGTGACGTAGGCGGGCACGATGGGTAGTGACGCCTCACCAAGCCCCAGGAACGGGTGGCCGAACGCGAGGAGCCGTTCGCCCTCGATGGTGGTGACGGTGCCCACGGCCGACATGCTCACGTCGCCCTGGATGAGCGCCACCGCCACGGCGCTGCCCGGCTCCAGCCTGAAGTCTGCGTCGGCTAGCGGCGTGGCCACACCTGCCGCTTGCATGGGGAGCAGCTGCAGCCCCGCCGCGTCGAAGAGCGGCGCCAGCAACTGTGCGGTGCGGCTGGTGGCGCCAGCCAGGAGCACGGGCGTGGTCACCGGCGCGGCCACTCCGTAACCGGGCACGCTCAGGGCGAAGGTGGCGGCGCCATCTGCGCGCCGCATGACCTCGATGGGGGTAACGAGCGCAACGCTGTGGTCGGCCTCAGGGAACACGTAACCGATGGCGCCCAGCAGCGCGTCGCCACGCTCGGTGCTGATGTAGACAGGGCTGCCGCTCATGCCGGCGGCCACACCGCCCGCCTCGTCGATGAGCGGGCCCGAGGCGCGCACTAGCACCAGGGGGAAGCCGTTAGCGGCGCCGTGCTGCACCCCCAACACGGTGACGTCGAAGCGCTCCAGCACGTTGCCGGCCGCGGCGGTGATGGCGTAGCCGCGGTCGCCCACCACCAGGTCGTTTACCGCCACCTCGAGTGGGCGGGCGGCGGTTGGAGCGGCGCCTTGTGCGGCCGCGTACGGCGTAAGCAGTGCCAGCAGTGCCAGCAGGCACGCCAGCAGCAGCGCGAGTGGGGGGACGACCCTCGCGGTCGTCATCCTCAGCGCCTCAGGAAGTTGTCGGATATCAGAGCGTCCTGCAGCACGTGGATCATGTCGAGCGCCTGACCCGTCCCGAGCGCCACCGCCTCCGTGGCGGACTCCGCCACCATGACGGGGATGCCCGTTGTTTGGCGCAGCAGCTCGTCGAAGTTGCGGAGGAGCGAGCCGGAGCCAGTCATGATGATGCCGCGGTCGATGACGTCGGACACGAGCTCGGGCGGTGCCTGCTCCAGCACACGCCGCACGCCGTCGGCGATCTTCTGGATGGGCTCCTTCAGCGCGTCGACCACGTCTTGCGTGCTGACGGTGATGGTCTTGGGCAGGCCGTTGATGAGGTCGCGGCCGCGAACCTCCATGGTGAGGTCGTCCTCGGGGCCGCGCAGCATGGCGGCGCCGACCTTCATCTTGATCTCTTCGGCGGTGCGGTCGCCGATGAGGAGGTTCTCCTTGTGGCGGATGTGCCGGATGATGGACTCGTCGAACTCGTTGCCGGCTATGCGCATGCTCTCGGAGACCACGATGCCGCCCAGCGAGATGATGGCCACGTCGGTGGTGCCGCCCCCCACGTCAACGATCATGGAGCCCGTTGGCTCAGCGATGTTGACGCCAGAGCCGATGGCGGCCGCCAGGGGCTCCTCGATGAGGAACGCCTTGCGGGCACCCACCTCTCGGGTGGCCTGCAAAACCGCGCGCCGCTCCACCTCAGTTACGCCGGAGGGCACGCACACCATGATCTGCGGCTTGAACAGCCTAGAAGGCCCAGTGAGGACCTTCTTGACGAACGCCTGCAGCATCTTCTCTGTGAGGTCGTAGTCGGCTATAACGCCGTCGCGCATGGGCCTCACGGCCACGATGTTGCCGGGGGTGCGGCCCAGCATGCGGTACGCCTCCTCGCCCACGGCCTTGACCTCGCCCGTGTCGCGCACCATGGCGATGACCGAGGGCTCTCTGAGAAGGATTCCCTTGCCTTTTACGTAGATGAGTACGGTGGCCGTTCCAAGGTCCACCCCCATCTCCTGTCCGAGTTTGAAGAACATGCTCTACTCCCGCCCGTTGGGGCTCAACGCTCCCTGAGCGTCCGTGAAGCCGCGCCGCCGACCCTGGTACCTACTGGTGCCGATGGGTCGAACCGTGCGACCCAGCCGCTTGCTACTCACCGGAAGGGGCGCCGTGGCGGACCGCGAGGACGCGTCCATAGAACTCTCGCGGTGAGGCAGTATAACCGGACGCAGCGGGGCCACAGGGGAGTGCCGGGCTACAGCTCCCGGGGCGCTGTGTGCGGCGCTCAGGCCGGTGGCAGGCGCGCTTCCGCTCAGAGGTAGTAGGGCTCGAGCGCGCCGCCATGCAGCGCCAACCTAGCGAGCACCGCGGCGTTGGGCGCGCCTTCGCTAACCGGCAAGCCGGGGAAGCGCTCCGCCAGCTCGGCGCGCGGCAGCTTAATGGGTTCGCCCACGGGCCTGAAGACCGCGTGGGGCCCGGGTAGCCGCTCGGCTGCTAGAGCGTAGACGTTGCTACGGCGGGCGTCGAGCACGGCCACGCCCCGTTGGCCCGGCGCCAGCCCGGTGTCCAGCAGAGCGAGGAGGCTGCTGGCCCCGCCCACGGGCACCTGCCAGGCGCGGGCGAGCCCCAGCGCGGTGGCAACCCCGATGCGCACGCCCGTGTAGGAGCCGGGCCCCACGCCTACCCCCACGCCCCGCACGTCGGAGCGCGCCACGCCCGCTTCCGACATGAGCGCCTCGAGCTCGCCCATCAGCTGGGCGGCGTGGTCGCGGCCGAGCTTGCGGACCGTTCCCAGCACCTCAGCGCCCGGTTCGGAGCCGGGCGCGCCGCTCGGTGCCGCCACCAGCGACAGCGCTAAGTACTCGGTGGCGGTGTCGATGCCGAGGAGGAGCCCACCCCCGCTACTCACGGCTGCTCCTCCGTGAGCCAGCGGGCGGTGCGTTCAACGCTGAACTCGGCGCCGGCATGTCCCGCCTCCTGCGTTGGGTCGTGGCCATCTTCCTGCACTGCACCGCCGCTGGTGTGTAGCGTGAACTCCAGCACCAGCGCGTCGGGGTACACGGACTTGAGGGGCAGGCCCCACTCCACCACCACCAGGCGGGCGCGGTCAAGGTAGTCGTCGAGGCCGAGCCCGGTGAGAGCGGTTGGGTCGGGCAGCCGGTAGGCGTCGATGTGAATGAGCGGGCCCTCCGGGGTGGGGTACTCGTGCACGAGCGTGTAGGTGGGGCTGGTGATGGCTGCGCTGCTGCCGAGGGCTTCGCCAAGCAGGCGCGTGAAGGTGGTCTTACCAGCGCCGAGGGGACCGGTCAGGAGCAGCAGAGAACCGGCCGGGGCGCGCTGCAGCGCCTCACGCGCCAGCGCGGCGCTCTCCTCCAGGCTGGAGAGCCGCCGGGCGGAGCCGTCCATCACGCCTCCTGGTCTGAGTCCTGCAGCCGCCTGCGCAGCCGGTTGGTGAGGATGGAGAGCTCGGAGGTGTCGGCTATCTCGAGGACGATGCAGTCGCCGTTGCCGAACCATCCCACCATGACCACGCCGTACTTGTACTCCACCGACACGAGCCGGGTGGAGTCGTAAGAGGTGCCGAGGAGCGCGGCTGCGGCCGCGCGTAAGGCAGGCACGCCGTCCTGCACGTTGGCCAGGCGGCCAGCCACCAGCTCACCGCTGGCGTCGAGGATGGCTGCGGCGGTCACGCCCTCCTCCGAGAGGAACGCGTTGAGCTGCGCCTGCGGCGAGCTCGCCACCGCACCCGCGCCGTCCACCAGAGAGCCGCCCGGCGCCACTTCCTCGGTGCCGGTACGGAACAGTCCAAGGACGCCGTCCAACAGACCGCCGCTCACCAGCTCGTCGGCCACGAGGCGCGTGGCCTCGAACTCGCCCTGCAGCTTCTCTAAGAGCCGCTCCGCGCTGGTGAGCGAGGCCTCGAGCTGCAGCTGCAGGCCGGGGGAGAGGCGCGGCAGCGCGTCGCGCTGCGAGTGGAGGTGAGCGAGGATGCGGCGCGCTGTGCCCACGTCGTCGCTGTTCAGAGCGGCCACCTTCTCGAGCTGCCTGAGGGCTGCGTCCAACCGTTTGGGAACGCTTTGCAGACGTTCGTCGGCCTCGGCCTTGAGTGCCTCGAGCAGCTCGGCTGCCCGCGGCAGTTGCGACGCCAACGCGCCGCGCTCCAACTGCTCGTGCGCCTCCACCAGGAGCTGGCGCAGCTGCACCGCGCGGGGCGACTCCTCGCTGCCGAACTGGGCGGAGGCGAGCGACAGTCGGTGCAGCTCGTCCACCTGCTCGAGCCGCTGCGCCTCGTGCTCCTGCTTCATGGAGGCCTGCAGCTGCTTGATGTCGGGGTACTCGTCGCGTTCCAGGCCCAGCACGGCGCGCTGCAGGCGCTCGATGAGCTGCCCGTTGCCAAGCTCGGCTGCGCTCTCGGCCATGTTCATGAGGCGGTTGCGCAGGCTGGCGGTGAGCTGGGTGCGGATGGCGTCCACCACCTCCGCCAGCGCGTCGATGTCGCCGTCGTCGGTGTCGGCGGCCACCATGGGGCCGTCGTCTAGCAGCAGCGCTGCCACCGCGTCGCTGCTCTCCTGCTGTTGCAGGAGGCGCTCGATCTCGAGACGCACAGCCTCCGTGCGGTCGTGAAGCGTTTCCGTGCTCGGTAGGCTCTCGAGCCGCGCGCGCAGCGCGGTGAGGCGGGCGCGGCGCCGGTCTGAGCGTTCGGTGGCGCGGTCGGCGAGGCTGCGGGCCAGTTGCTCCTCGGCCTGGCGCACCGCCGCTACCACCTCGGGCACCACCGCTTGCTGCTCCTGCGCGAGGCGTAGCTGGTCGAAGCCGGCGCGCAGCCGGTCAACCTCGCTGCGGATGGCCTCGTCGTCGGTGCCGTTCTGCAGCAGGGTCGACTCGAGCCGGTCGATGAGCTGGTTCTGCTCCTCCAGCTGCTCTGCCACGGCCAGCTCGCCCTGGCGGATCTCTTCGTCCTGCTCGCGCGCCACCTGCACGAGGCGCCGGCCATGCTCCACGTCGGCCAGGCTGGGCAGGGCGGTGGAGAGGATGCCGAGCGTTACCTTCACGGCCTGTTCCAGCTCCGTGGTGTCGACCTCCGGCCGCAGGCTTGGTAGCGAGCCGAGCACCTCCTCCAGCTCCTCCCGGAGGTCCTCCCGCAGCGCTGCCTTGGTGGCGTCCATGTCGTCGCCGAGCGAGGCCAGGATGGCGGCCACGGAGCGGCCCTCCTCCAGCTCGTGCCTGAGCTCGCTGAAGCGTTGCGCCAGCGCGGGCATGTACGCCAGCACCTCGGCGTGGTCGGTCTCCAACTGGCGCAGTTGTCGCTGCTCGGCGATCAGGTCGATCTTGCGGATGCGCTCCGAGGCGTCCTGCGGTAGGGGTGCCGGCTCGGCGGCCAGCAGGTCGGCCTCCTCGGAATCTACGTCGAGCGGTTCCGTGAGGGGCACGTGGGCCGCGGCTGGCTGCGCCGGAGCTCCGCCGCTGAGCGTCGCCGCCGCGCCGGGCTCGGTCGGCCCCGCCGCCTCGCCAGCCTCGGCGGCTGCGTTCTCGGCCTCGAGCGCTACGCGCAGGTCGCGTGCTAGTCGCTGGGCGCGGTCGCTCTCGGCGGAGGCGATGTGGCGGTTCTCCTGGGCCGCCTTCACCTGGTTGACGAGCGTTTCGAGGCGTCTGACCTTCGGCCCGCCGAGGCCGCGCACTTCCTCCAGCGCTTCCTGCAGCTCGGCCAGGTCGCGCGCCTGCAGCACGAGCTGATCCTCGCGCTTCTGCATCACGATCTGCAGCTGTTCGGTGGCGCCGCGCAGGAGCGCGGCCGACTGCCGGTTGGCGGCGTGGTCGGCTTCCAGCAACTGGATCTGGGCCCGCAGCTTCTGGACCTCGGGCCACTCGAAGTAGAGGTTGAACGGCTTGAGGGCCTCCTGCAGGCGCTCGAGCTCCGCCCCCTGCGCTTCTAGCCCGCCCTCTGCACTCGTGCCAGGCGAGCTCTCACCGGCCGACACCTGCCGCAGTCGCTCTATCATCTCCGCCACCGCTTCCTTGGCGCGCGTGACGGGCATGGTGAGTTGCAGCTGCCGGTACACCTGCGACTTGAGGATCTTCTCGATGTCGTCGATGCCGGCCGTGTCGGGCGTGCGGCCAACCTGGTTGAGGCCCTCCTTCACGGAGCGCGACACCACGCGCGGCGAGAGGACGGCCTCTAGCTCCTGGATGGTGGCTTGGAAGACGGGGTTGGTCATCACCGGCATAAGGGTCAGGCCGCGCCCGAGATGGCGCTACTCTCACGGCGCGGGGTCATGCTCAGAACTCCTCGTCCCAGTCGATGGTGGTGTTGCCCGTGGGGCGGCGCTCCGGCGCGGGCGCTGCGGCGGCCGCTGCACGCTGCTTACCGGAACCCAACAGGCCGAACTGCACGCAGATACCGTACAGGCCGATGATGGCCAGCAGCAGTGCGATGAACACCAGCAGGGCCCACACGGCGTGCGCCACGGTGCTGGAGGTGTGCGACCAGCTCGTGAGCGATCCGAGCCACGGCATGTTCACGAAGCGACCCACCAGGCCGCCTAGCGCCGCCACGCCCTCGTAGAACACGGGCAGGAGCAGCAGGAAGAGCGACCAGCCCACCAGGCGCCAGTTGCGGTTGGAGCCGCCGAACGCCAGGTTGAGGAGCACCAGGGGCACGATGGCCATGAGCGCCAGGATGATGAGCACTACAGGGCGAGTGAGCTCGGACCAGAAGGTGTCGACCGTGGCCTCGAGCTGTTGCCCTGCGGGCAGCGGGCCGCCCAGCAGGGTGGCGCGCACCGAGGCCACCTGCGTTGCCAGGAGCGACACGTCGTGGCTGGTGAGGTTGCTGCGGTCGGCGAGCGACGCCAGGAGGCCCTGGGTGGCGGTAGCCAGGTCCGCGTCCGCGGCGAGCATGAGCGGCGCCAGCGTGGAGTGGTAAGCGGCGCCCACGGTGGCGATCTCGCTTCGGGCGCCCGCCACGTCGCCGCCACGCTGGGCGGCCACGGCGCGCGCGGCGGCGGCTTCCATGTCGGTCAGGACGTCGGCCAGCGAGGTCACGCCAGCTTCCATCAGGGCCTCCGCCCGTGACTGCGCCAGGGCGGCGGGCACGCCGGCCAGGGTCAGCTCCCGGCTGAGGACGGCCAGGTCGGCGGCGCGGCGTTCCGCTTCCAGCTCCTCGACCCTCTGCGCCACGGCGTTCTCGAAGTCGGGCCCACTAAGGAGCGGGAGCAGGCCGGCATCGTCGGCTGCAGGCTCCCCGGCAGCGGGCTCGGTGGCAGTGACGGTGGGCTCAGCCGTTTGAGAGGGTTCGGTGGTGGTGGCGGCGGGTTCGTCGCTGGTGGGCGCGTCGGTGGCAGGCGGCGTGGTGGCGGGCTGCTGCTCCTGGGACTGCGGCTGCAGCGGGGCTACCACGGGCTCTGCGCCGCGCGCTTGAGCGGCTAGGTTGGTGAGGTTGGTGCTGGCCGCTTCTAGGGCGGTTTCGGCGGCGTCCATGTCGGCACCCACGAGGGCGTTGGCGGCGTCGACCAGGCTACGGTTGAGGGCCGGCGTGGCGCGCGGCGAGTCCTGCACGAGCAGCGACTCCCCGTAGGCGGCGGCCAAACGCTCATAGGCGGCGGCCCGATCGGTGCCTACCAACTCAAGCGCGGCCTGCACGTCGGCGTTCACGGCGTCGGCGGCGCCGGCCTCGAACGCTAGGCGCATCTCGGCGGCGTTGCTGGCGCTGTTGAGCGCGGCTTGCGCTTCGGCGTCGAAGCCGAGGCTGGTGGCGAGGTGGTTCAGGCGCGTGCGCGCGAGCTCGGTCTCACCAACGGCTGCGGCCGTGAGCGCCGAGTCCATGACCAGGCGCGCGAAGCCGCCCGCCAGCACGGAGGTCTGCACCGCCATGTCGGTACGGCTCTGGTTCTCGATCGCCACCCGGGTGCGGTCGAAGGTGCGCTCCATGGCCTGCACGAGGGTGGGGCTGGTGGCGTTGGTGGAGAGCGTGAGGAGGGCGTTGAGCGCTCGCTCGAGCTCGTCGCGTGCCTGCAGGCCGTCGTTCGGGACGCTGGCCACGGCTATCTGGAGGTTCTCTATGGCCAGGTCGTAACGCTGGAGGAGGTTGTCCTCCTGAGCTAGCGCGCTCCCTAGCAACAGGGTGGCCAGGGTGGTGGCGATGACGAGTAGACGCCGGTTCATGCTGCCTCCTCCAGTGCGGCGCGCGCCGCCAGGACGGCACCGATGTTCACGTTCGGTTTGGTGAGGACGACGACCGCGCCGTCTCCCACAGGGAATACGAAGAGCATGCCTGCGGCGCGCTCGAGGGCGTAGAGCTTGAGCCGCCCCGCCCTGGCGAGCAGGTGCCGCGTGGACCGCACGAGGTTGGGGAGCCGTTCGGTGGGCGCCCCAGAGCCACGTTCCAGCAGCACGTCGGGGCCGCGAACCACCACCACCTGCTCCACGGGCTCTAGCTCCCCGAAGTGCTGAACGGCGGCCATCATCACGGCCTCCGTAAGCTCCAGCGGAGCGTGGAGCTGCGCTGGCTCGGCGGCTTCGGGGGTGTGAGCCGGCGGGCGCTGCGCGAAGCCGGCGTGGTTGGCGATGGGTAGGGGCTGAGGTTTGGTAGCGGGGCCCGCCACGGCCGTAGCGACGGCCCGGGGCGCAGCGCCCACCCGGCCCGCTTGCGGTGCGGGGCTGGCGGCGGAGGCGCCGAGCAGCCGCTCGGTTGACGCGGCCTCCTCGGGCGGGACCATCTCTATGCGCGTGGTGTGGCTCGGCTGCAAGCGGTAGAGGTCGTCGGCTATGTGCTTGAGGCTGCGGGTGAGGCCGGGACTGGGAAGCGTGCTGCTGAGCTCACGGCGTACGCGCCCCGCCAGCAGGCGGCGCATGGCGCGCACGGTGACGGTGTCGGCGTCGGCGCCGCTAGCGGCCAGCGCCTCGTTAAGGACGCGCGTGGCAGCGCGGTGCGACACGAGGGCGGAGAGCGCCTTGTGCGTCATCTCGTAAACCTCGTTCGGCATTCAGCTCCCTCCCGTGGGCTCTCGTTCGGTAGCGACCGACAGCCGGGCGGACGATAGCGGCGCGCCTCCGCGAGGGCCGCACGCGAACGCGCCGCCGCTCCGGGATATCGCTGCTTCGTCCCGTTCCGGAGCATAAGTTCCAGGCCCCTCCGGACGTTGTGAGATATTCCGTTGGGAAGGGGCCGCAAGCGCCCCCTGGGAGCGCGTGCCTGGCGCGCGGTTCAGCTTTCACCACCCACGTCGGGCGGCCTGCCAAGCGCACTGCGGAACTCGTGCGCCACCGTGAGCGCCACCGGGTAACGCATGCGGGCCGGCCCCACGACCGCGAAGGTGCCCACGGCGTTGCCGTAGGGGAAGGTGGCCACGATGCGGGCCACGGCGTCGTCGAGGTGCAGGTGGAGGCCCGTCTCGGTATCGGTGGTGGGGTCGCCAGGCGCGGTGGTCGGGGGCGGCAGGGTGCTACCGGCGCGCTCGACCTGGCTCACCACCAGCCTCACGAAAGCGGGGTCGGCGCCCTCGGGCTCGCCTAGCAGGCGCGATAGACCGTCGGAGTAGGTGAGGGGCGGCTGCAGCCGGTTCCAGGCGGCGGCCACGGCCTCCAGCGTGCGCGCTAGCTCGTGGTCGGCTCGCGCCGCGATGGCGGCCAACGCGCGTGGCACCTCGCCCACGGGGAGGGCTAGCTGGCGGAGGTTGCGCTCCGCGTCGTCGATGACCGCGTCGTCGGGGACCGGGTCTAGGTCCACGCCCAGCTGCCGCACCACGCCGTTCTCCAGCACCACCACCGCTAGCAGGCGGCGACTGGAGAGCATGGCCAGGTGGATCTCTAGGATGCGCAGGGCGTCGTCGGGGGGCAGCGTGACGGTGACGGCGTAGCCCGAGAGCTCGGCCGCGAGCTGGGACGCTAGAGCGTAGAACTGCTCGCCGGTGGCGCCCGCAAGCACCAGGCCAAGCCGGCGGCGTTCGCCGGGGCTCAGAGGGTCGGGTGGCAGGAAGCGCGAAGCGTAGGAGCGGAAACCGAGCGCGGTGGGAATGCGGCCGGCCGAGGTGTGCGGTTGCTGGAGTAGCCCCTCGCTCTCGAGCGAGCCGAAGTCGTTGCGAACCGTGGCGCTACTGACCTCGAGACGCTCGGCCACCTGACCCGAAGCTACCGGGTGAGCCGTCTGGATGTAGGCTTCAGCAACTAGCTGCAAGACGCGGGCCCGCCGCACGTTCATGCAACCGATGCTAGCATCCGCCGCTCGTGGCGGCGGTAGGCTACCGGGCTTCGCTTTCGGCTTACGTGTTGGCTAGCTCGAGCACACGCTCGAAGTGGGTCCGCTCCACAGGCATCACGCTCAGGCGGTTGCCGCGTTTCAGGAGGAGCATGCCCTCGAGCCCTGGGTCGCCCTTCATCTCCTCCAGGCTCACGAGCCGGGGTAGGCGCTGTTCGGGTTCGAGGTCTACCAGATGCCAGCGCGGCTCAGCGGTGCTGGCCTTCGGGTCGTAGTAGGGGCTGTCCGGCTGGAACTGGGTGGGGTCAGGGTACGGCTCACTGGCCACGCGCGCCACACCCACCACGCCCGGCACGGCGGTGCTGGAGTGATAGAAGAGCACCAGGTCGCCTACGCGCATGTTGTCGCGCATGAAGTTGCGGGCCTGGTAGTTACGCACGCCGTCCCACATGGTGCGGCCGTCCGCCTCGAGCTGGTGGAAAGGGTAGGTGTCGGGTTCGCTCTTCACGAGCCAGAAGGCTGCCATGCGACCGAGTGTAACAACGTGCCTACGGGTGGCCGCGTGCTAGGGATCGGTGGGTTCGTCGGCGGGGAAGACGATGGTGATGCTCGTGTCTTCCGGCACGCGCAGCGTGACGCTCTCGCTGATGCGACCTTGGAAGGTGGCGTGCACCACCCACACGCCGGCCGCGTCGAAGCGTACGCGGCGCGGCACCGAGGCGATGATGGTGCCCGTCCGGAAAGCGGAGGCGGCGGGCCGCTGCTCCACCACCAGGCTGGCGGGCGGCAGGTTGGACGGCTCCACGCGCACGTCCACGAAGTGACTCATGGCGGAGGTTCCAGACGGCACGGGGGGCGCGTCGCGGCCGGCCACCAGCGCCAGGTAGGCGGAGAAGCCAGCCACCAGCACGAGCGCCAGCACGAGGATGGGCAGGCGCCAGCCGCGCTTCTTCTTCACGGGCACGGCGTTCACGTTGAGGTCGATGGGCGGCACTCGCACGGCTTCCTCGGGGTTACCGGCGCGGTAGGTGGCGCCCGGCGGCAGGTCCTTCACGAAACCAGCGCCGCTGTCCTTCAGCTTCTGATCCACGGTGAGGGTGGGTCCGGGGTCGCTATGTAGGGTGATGGGGTCGGGTTCGTCTGGGAAGGCGGGCGTGGTGAGCGTGGGAGGTTCTAGCTCCGTCGGGAGCGGGAGCGCTTCCTCCTCGAAAAGCTCCGGCGCTGGCACGCCACGAGCGGCTTCGGCTGCGAGCGTGTGCGCTGAGGTGTCGTCGTCAACTGGCTGGCTGCTGGGGGGACGCTGGGGGCTCAGGTCGAGCTCATCGAGGTCGAGGCTGCCGAGGCCCAGGTCGTCGTTCTGGAGGGAGCCGGCTTTGCTCATGGCTTCTGAACTGGTGGGTATCACGAGGTTGCCGAAGCCCGCCGGGGGCACGGTCACGGCCCCGCCGGCTAGGCGCCTCACCACAGAGTAGAGCTGCCCAGCGTCGCCCGCTCGTGTGGCGCTGCCGAGCGCGCCGCGCAGGGCAGCCGCCACCTCGGTGCTGAGGCCCTCGCTGCCGAGCTCCAGGAGCGCCTTGGTGGCGCTTACGAGGTCGCGGGTGAGCGCGGCCCGGATGAGCTCTTTGCTGGGCTGGGTGTGCTGTTCCGGGTTCCACGGCACCCCGTAGCCCTCCACGTAAACGCGGCCGTGGGCCAGGAGAAAGCGTTCGGGGCGGATGTCGCCATGCACGAGACCAACGCGGGCGGCGTCGCGCAGCGCCGCTAGGGTCTGCAGCACGAGGTCGTCGTCGAGCGTGGCGCCGCTGTCTAGCAGCTTCGTGCCGCCGGGTGGGAAGGCGGTCACCAGTAGGCCGTTAGTGCCGTCGTAGCCAGCCGCTAGGACGGTAGGGATGGCCTCGCTGTCGAGCTGACCGGGCTTCACGCGCGGGGTGCCTGGGAAGTCGTAGATGTACACCGCCAGCCCAGTGACCGCGTCGACCCCACGACTTGTGATGACGTCGCCGTAACGCGAAACCTGACTGGCACGTTGGTAACGAGCGGTTCCGCTCACAGCGCCACCGACCCGTAACCGGAGCTGCTCTGCACGACCCGAAGTATAGCTACCGCCCGTGCTGGCCCACAAGGCGACGCGGGTGTCGGTCACTCCGGCGGCCTAGGCGCGGCCCTGGGGCTGGTACGCTTCTGGCAGCATGGAAGTCACTCGCGAACGTCTCATCAGCGCGCTCCGCACCGTCAACGACCCCGAGCTGCACCAGGACCTGGTCACGCTCGGCATGGTCGACGACGTGAAGATCGATGGCGCTTCGGTGCACCTCAAGATCAACCTCACCACCCCGGCCTGTCCACTGAAGGGCAAGATCGAGAAGGACGTGCGCGAGGCCGTGGCGCGCGAAGTAGGGGCCGTGAACCTCAGCGTGGAGTTCGGCGCCAACGTGCGCGGCCCGCAGAAGGAGCCGCTACCGGGCGTTCGTACGGTCATCGCGGTGGGTTCTGGTAAGGGCGGGGTAGGCAAGTCCACCGTGGCTGCCAACATCGCCGCCTCCCTAGCGCTGGAGGGCGCCAAGGTCGGCATGCTCGACGCCGACATCTACGGCCCTTCTCAAAGCAAGATGTTCGGCGTCGAGGGCAAGCGCCTCATGGCCGACGACGACAAGAAGATCCTGCCGCTGCGCAACCATGGCGTTAAGGTCATAAGCATCGCCAACCTGGTTGAGGACGGCCAGGCGCTTACCTGGCGCGGGCCCATCCTGCACGGCACGCTCACGCAGCTCCTCAACCAGACCACCTGGGGTGAGCTCGACTACCTCATCGTGGACCTGCCGCCTGGCACGGGCGACGTGCAACTCTCGCTCACCCAACTCGTGCCCGTGACCGGCATGGTCATGGTGACCACACCGCAAGACATGGCGCTGGTAGACGTGCGGCGCGCCTACACAATGGCCCGCAAGACCCACATCCCCGTGCTGGGCGTGGTGGAGAACATGAGCTACTACCCGCTACCCGACGGCTCGCGCGACTACATCTTCGGTGAGGGCGGCGCGCAGCGCTGGGCCGAGCAGGAGAAGCTACCGCTCCTGGGTCAGATCCCCATCACCCGCGCGCTGCGCGAGAGCGGCGACGGCGGCACGCCGCTCGTGATCCTCGACCCAGACAACCCTAGCGCTAAGGAACTCCGGCGCGCCGCGCGCGTGACCGCGGGCCAGGTGAGCATCCAATCGATGGCGAGCCTGCCGATGGCTTGATTCAGGAGAGTTACTTGCGGTGCCGGGGCCGCGCCGTCACTTCTGGCCGTTGCCGCGCAAACGACCGCGGCGTGAGGAGACGGCCGCACCCGCCAGCAGTAGCGGCAGCGCCATGACGAAGGTGGGGCCCACCGGCACGCCGAACACCGTCAGGTCGATGAGCACCGCCCACAGCAGCGCCAGGTACTCGAAGGGCGCCAGCAGCGACACCTCGGCGTAGCGGAACGCTAGCGTCATGGCGATGTGGGCCAGACCGCCTACCAGGCCGGCCACCACCAGCACCCCGAACTGGTACGGGGTGGGCGTGACCCAGGTGCTGAGCGCCATGGGCAGCGCGGCCAGAGACGCCACCACCACGAAGTAGAAAGCGATCGTGCCCGGCGATTCGGTGGTGCCCAGGCGCCGAACCTGTATGTACGCCACGGCTGAGAACACGCTGGTGAGGAGCCCGAAGCCGTAACCGGCCAGGCGGGTGGCGTCCACCTGCGTGCCGAGCATCTGTGGGAGGGTCAGGACCAGCAGGCCCGCCACGCCTAGCGCCAGCCCGCTGATCTTGGGCCGCGTAAGGGCCTCGCCCAACAGCACCCCGCCCAGCAGGGTGGTGATGAGCGGCGTGGTGTAACCCACCAGCGTGGCGTCGGCTATGGGCAGGCGGGCTATGGCCGCGAACGAGGTGAACATGCCTGTGGCGCCAACCACCGAGCGGATGATGTGCCCCATCGGCCGCTTCGTGGCAAGGCCGTGCGGGAACTCCCTGCGCACCATGAGGAAGGCTATTAGCGGCACGATGGCGAAGGCGGAGCGGAACAGCACTATCTGGCCGAGGGGGATGGCGTCGCTGACGAGCTTCACGCACAGCGACATGATGGCGAAGAGCAGGCCAGACAATATGCGAAGCGCTATGCCCAGGCCGGGCCGGCTGGAGCCGGAACTGGTCACGCGGCTGTTCCTGGCTGGAAGCGCGCGGGCGGTTGGTGGGTGCGCTGCGCGCTGCATCCGCAGAAGCCTATACCACGGCGGTCACACCGGGGGTGGCCGCTGGTGCTATGCTCTATACAGCGGGAGGAGTAAGCGAAGGTGCCTCCTCACCAGAGAGTCCGGGTCGACCGAAGGCGCAGGTTCGAAAGCGCTCGAGGCGGCTGAGATCCCGGACGGAGGAGCCCCGCCGAACGTCGCCCGCCAGCCGCGGCCCCAAAGCCCCGGCTCTTGAGGAAGAACGCCGCGCCCGCCTGCCGGGCCGGTCAGTAGAGCCTCCGGCGCCGCCCCGTCAGCGCGGTCAAAGAGAGCCCGCCCGTTGTCAAACCGAACCGGCGGGAACTGCGGTGGTACCGCGGGGTAGTTCACCTCGTCCGCACTCTAAGTAGTGGCGGGCGAGTTCTCGTTTCGTCCGCCTGAACACCGACATCGGCGCGGCGCCTGCCGGAGCCGCACGCAAGCAGGAGGAACGGATGAGCGAGGCAGCTAGAGAGAGAACCACAGCGGGAACGAGTGCGGGGGCCGAACTGGCCAGCCGCTACGACCCCATGGCGGTGGAGGCGGAGTGGTC
>CAZFFG010000024.1:0-24482 GCA_964518275.1 uncultured bacterium
GCATGACGGTCCCGCTGCACGTACACGAGGAGCGCTACAAGCAGCTCGTGCGCGAGGTGTTGGCGCAGGAGCAGGAGCCGAAACGTTTCATCATCGTGTACGAACAGGACGGTGCGGCCATCCGCGACACCGCGGTGCGAGTGGCCCGCTACGGCACCCTCGTGCATGTGCTCACCGCCGAGGAGAACCCCGACGGCACTTTCGACCTACTGGTGCACGGCCAGGAGCGCTACGAGGTGAAGGTCCAGCGTGTGGTGGAGGTGGCTCAGCCGGGCGGCGCTACCAGACCGCTGGCCTACGCCTCCGAACAGCCCGCGCCGCTGGGTCGCGACGACCCGAACGACGAGGCCATCGCGGCCTGGGACGCCCTCGACACCTTCCGCGCGTACGCCGGCAGGCGCTTCCACGAGGGCGCCGGCGCCGAGATCGACAAGCACCTGCCCGAGGACCCCTTCTACCAGGCCTCGTTCATCGCCGCCAACATCGTGGTACCCGGCGCCGCCAAGCAGTCGTTGCTGGAGGCCGGCAGCCTGCGCGAGCGCTTCGACCTGGCCCGCGCGCTCATGCTCGAGCGCATGGAGAGACGCCCCCGCACCCGCCGGGGCCGTGCGTGAGCGAGCTAAGCGAACCAAGCGCCGCCGAACGGGCCGAACGCCAGCGCTTCCTCTTCCGCTGGAGCGACCTGCCCCTCGTAACGGCCGACGTGCCCGGCACCGGCGGCGTGGTGCGCACCGCGCCCGAAGACTTCCGCGTCACCGAGATCCCCCTCTACCTGCCTGAGGGCACGGGCTCACACCGCTACCTGCTGGTGGAGAAGCGCGGCCTCAACACCCGCGAGCTCGTGCAGGCCCTCATGCGCGGTGGGGTAGAGGAACGCGCTATCGGCGTGGCCGGCCTGAAGGACAAGGCGGCCGTGACCGTGCAGTGGTTGAGCGTGCCCAAGCGCTACCGCGAGGCGCCGCTCGAGCTGGCCGCTCTACCGGGCGTACGCGTTCTGGAGGAGAGCTTCCACCGCAACAAGCTAGGCATCGGCCACCTGAAAGGCAACCGCTTCGAGATCACCGTGAGGGGCGTGGCACCCGGCGCCAGGGCGGCCGCGCAGGCAGCGCTCACCGCGCTCACCGAGCGCGGCTCCCCGAACTGGTTCGGCCCTCAGCGCTTCGGACGCTTCGGGGGCAACGCCTACGACGGCTTGCGCGTCCTGCGAGGGGAGAGCGTACCTGGCGGCCACCGCCTGCACCGCTTCTTCCTCTCCGCGCTACAGTCCACGCTGTTCAACGCCAACCTGGCCAAGCGAATAGAGCTCGGTCTCTACCAGAGCGTGGTGGAGGGCGACTACGCCCGCAAGCACGACACAGGCGGTACGTTCCTCGTAGAGGACGCCGCGGTGGAGAGCCCCCGCGCGGAACGCCTCGAGATCAGCGCTACCCTGCCCCTCTTCGGCCGCAAGGTCAAGCCTTCCGTCATGCGGGCCGGCGAGATCGAACAGGCGGTGCTCGCCAGCTACGGTCTCCGCTGGGAGCAGTTCACCGCCCGGCATGGCGACCGGCGCAGCACCCGCGTGCTTCTCTCAGACGTGGAGGTGAGCGACCTGGCCGACGGCGAGGAGCCCGCGCTGCGGTTCGCGTTCACACTGCCGAAGGGCTCCTACGCCACGGCCGTGCTGCGTGAGGTGCTGAAGGAAGACGTCGATGCGCCCTTCGAGCGCGAGGACGACTCGGACGACTAACCCACGCGGCGGCGCCACACGAGCTCGATCATGAACAGGGCTAACGCCGCTACCGCCAGGTACGGCCACAGGTGACGGCGGCCGCTGGCCAGCTCCGCCTCGTAAGGCTGGCCCGCCTCTAGCACTGTGCCGCCGCTCCGCAACGCCACGCTGGCGAGGAGCTGGGCGCCGTCCACCTCGGCGTACTCCGGGTCCGGGCCCGACGCCCGGGTGCGCGCCACCACTTCCCCTTCCGAAACGAGCACCACCTCGCCCGTACCACCGGTCCATGGCAGCCTGCCGGTGTAGCGACCCGGCGCCACCTGCTCCAGGCCCAGCGTCCGGCCGTCGTGCCGCGCCTCGATGCGGGCGTTGTTCACGTAGTCGCCCCCCTCCACGGCGTCCACCGTTACCACCAGGTCGGCGCCTTGGCGCAGCGCCGTGGCGCTCCAACCTGGCGGCACCGCCTGCAGCCAGCGCGTGAGGGTGGCCAGCGCCCCCGGCAGCTCGGGCCACGCGCCGAACTCCCCCGCCCAGGCGTTGAGGTCGGTGGTGAGCGCGGCAGTGCGGCCGAGCCCCGCGCGCCGGGTGGCCAGCAGCGGTTCGCCGGCGCGGCCCTCTAACAGCTCCTGCGCGTCGCTCTTGAGGCTGGTGGCCACGTACGCCGCCACCGGCGGCAGAGCGGCGGGGAAGGAGTACAGGGGGTTAGGGCGCGGGGTGGGAACCGTCGGCTCTTCCACCAGGAGCGCGCGTGTGGCCGTGAGCGCCTCGTTGGTGAAGATGCGCGGCAGCGTGGCCACGTCGAGCGCGGCGTAGTACCGACCGCCGCCAGCCGTCGCGATCTCTTCTAGGCGCGCGAAGTCGGCGGCCTCACCGATGGCGATGGTTGAGGTGGTGATGCCCTGCGCTAAGGCGCCGCGCGCCATGGCGCCGAAGTCGGCCGGCGCGCCGGCCGACTGGCCGAAGGGCGTGGAGCCGTCGTAGAGCTGACCGTCCGACAGCACGATCACGTGCTTCACGGCCGCCTCGGTGGCCGCCAGCGCCGCCAGCGCCTGGGCGTAGGCGGGCTCCAGTACGGTGCCGCCCGAAGTGCCGAGCGCCAGGATGCCCTGCGCCATCTCACGTTTGCCCCGCTCGCTGGCCGGCCTGAGCTCGAAGACCCAGCGCGTGCCGGGGCCGTCGCTGAAAGCGATGAGGCCCAGCAGGTCCTCCTGGTAGGCCAGCTCCACCACCTGCAGGGCGCCCTCCTTAGCGAGCTCGATCTTGGGCGGCCTACCACTGGCCATGCTCTGTGAGCGGTCGATGACCATCACCATGGCCACCAGCGGCAGCGACACCTCGGTGCGTAGGTCCGTGGTGACCGGCAACACCTCCTCAACGGCCGTGCGGTACCAGCCACCGAAGCCGAACGACTCGGGGCCACCCGTCATGAGCAGGCCGCCGCCGCCGTCCACGAAGGCGCGCAGCAACTCGAGCTGCCCCGTGGTGAACTCACCTGACGAACCGCGAACCACCACAGCGCCGTAGGGGAGAGGGGCCACCAAGTGCGTGGGGTCGCCCTCCACCACGTCGATGCCCTGCACCGATAGCAGAGCGGCGAAGGCGGGGTCGCCGATGACCAGAACGGGTGGCCGCGCTCGCACCGACACCTCGCCGCTCGCGCTGTCGTTACCGGTCGGTTGCTCGAAGTCCACTACCACCGTGGCGGTCACGGCGGTGCTGCCGCTCTGCCCGAGCTGCAGCGTGAACGGTACGGCGTTCTCGCCCGCCTGCAGGGTGGTGGTCACGGGCGCCTGCGCCACGCCCCCGACCTCAACGTGAAGCTGGGCCTGCGCCGCTCTGTCGGAGCGCACCACGGCCACGCCCTCCACCAGCTGACCGGGCGCTCCCTGGCTGGGGAGGAGCAGCTCGTGGAGCCTAAGGTCGGTCACGCCGGGTACCACCATCACGTCCACGGGCACCGAAGGGAGGGTGGCGAGCAGTCGCTCTGGCGCGGTTATGCCGTCGGACACGAGCAGCACACGGCTGGCGCCGTTGGCGACCGCCACCTGCAGCGCTCGGGAGATGTCGGAGGCGCCCGTGTTGAGGGTCGCTGGTGGGGCGCTGGGCACCCCGTTGGCGCGCACGGCCTCCGCGGCCGCCAGCACCACCTCGCTGCCGGTCGCGAGTGGACCCAGGTCGATGGCGCGGGCTGCTTGTAGGCCGCGCGTACCCACCGAGTCGGAAACGTCGACAACGAGCGCCAGATGCCCGCCGGGAACCAGGAGCCAGGGCTGCGCTAACGCGAGCACCAGCGCCGTGAGCGTCAGACCCCGCAGCCACCAGGTGCGCTGGCGCTGCAGCGCCAGCGGCACGAGGCCCACCAGCAGCACCAGCGCCCAGGCGAACCCGAACGCCAGCGATCCTGCCCCCATCCTTTCCAGCAGCGTGGCTAGCGGCACAGCAACCAGATGCTAGCAGGGGTCGGCGTAGCGGTGCTCGTTAGGGCCGACGGCAAGGGTCGTTGCGTTCTCCGAAACGCTCTGGCGCCTGGTATCATTGTCCTGGATGGCCGAGACCCTGCCTTACATTCTCATCGCCATGTCCACGGAAGAGCGTGGCTTGGGGATGAAAGGCGTTATGGACGAGCTCAACCTACGTTCCGAGGTCCTAACGGGCGTGGAGCAACTGCTCTATCACACGCGGGGTTCGGTTCCAGAGGCACTGGTCCTCGAGCACGGGCTCGTGCAGCGCGCTCAGCAGCTCGACCCGGTCTCCATCCTGCGGCGCCGTAAGGGCTTGGAGGACGTGCCGTTCGTCTACCTGGGGCCCGACAACGCCGACCTGCAGGCGCAGGTGGTCAGCGCGGGGGTAGACGCCTACCTAGCGCTACCCACCCGTCCCGCCGTCCTGAAGGCTTACCTCGAGCGGCTGCTCGAGCGGCGCCGCGCGGAGAGCGCCATGCGCCGCGCCCTCGAACAGGCGCGCAACTTCGAGCAGGCGTTCAAGGAGAGCGAGCGGATGAAGGACGACCTCATCCACATGCTCGTGCACGACCTTAAGAGCCCCATCTCCAGCGTCATGGGCCTCCTCGACCACTCCCTCGGCATGCTCGCCACCAACGACGCCGCTGCCGACGTGGAGGAGCTCCTCAGCCTGGCACGCTCCGAGTCTCAGCACCTCCTCAACCTGGCCGCCAACATCCTCGACGTGCGGCGCATGAAGGAGGGGCACATGCCGTACGACCCCGAGGTCATCGAGAGCCTCACGGACCTCGCCAAGGAGGCCCTGGCAGACGTCAGCGGTGGTCCGCGCGACCGCCACTTCGGTTTCCTCGTGCGGCCCGAAGCCGACAAGGTGGTTGGCGACCCGAAGCTCCTCAGGCGCGTGCTCGCTAACCTCATGGCCAACGCCATCAAACACACCCGTCGGGGCGGCTACATCGACTTCAGGGCCTGGAAGCAGGAGGACGGCTTCGTGCTCAGCGTCCGCGACGACGGTGAGGGCATCCCGGAGGCCGACCAGAAGCGCATCTTCAACGCCTTCGAGCAGTCGCGCCACACCATCCACGACCGCTACGACACGGGCATGGGCCTCACGTTCTGCAAGCTCGCTGTTGAGAAGCACGGCGGCAAGATCTGGGTCGAGTCGAAGGTGGGCCGCGGAAGCACCTTCTACTTCACGCTGCCCGACAAGGTGAGCACCGACCCCACCGGCGTCGAGCTCAGTGTCGCGGGCCACTGACGGAACTCACCAACCTGGTTGGAGCCTAGAGGAGCAGCTCT
This sequence comes from uncultured bacterium, assembly GCA_964518275.1. GTDB lineage: Bacteria > Deinococcota > Deinococci > Deinococcales > Trueperaceae > JAAYYF01. The sequence goes on from CAZFFG010000024.1 coordinate 5,473, forward strand.
GGAGCCGCTCGCTCACGAGCGTGGCCGGCGTGGACGAGGCGGGCCGTGGCGCGCTGGCAGGCCCCGTGGTGGCCGCCGCCGTCGTCCTACCGCCCGGCCGCCACTACCCGTTCCGCGACTCCAAGGCCCTATCGCCAGCCCAACGCGAGCGCCTGGCTGCGGAAGTGCGCCAGGTGGCGCTGGCGTACGCGGTGGGCGTGGCCAGCGCGCTGGAGGTCGACACCCTGAACGTGCTGGGCGCCACGCGCGAGGCGGCCAGGCGGGCGGTGGCGGCGCTGCGGCCCGCCGCCGACGGGCTGGTGACCGACTACCTGCGGCTGGGCACCGGGTTGCCGGAGCTCGCAGTTGCGAAGGGCGACGCGCGCAGCTACCAGGTAGCGGCAGCGAGCATCCTGGCTAAGACCCACCGCGACGCGGTGATGCGTGAGCTCCACGACGAGTACCCCGCTTACGGCTTCGCCCGTCACAAGGGTTACGCGGCGCCCGAGCACCTCGCCGCGCTGCGCCGCCTGGGCGCGTGCCCTGAACACCGCACCACGTTCGCTCCCGTGGCGCAGTGCGCGCTCTTCGCTCCACCCGCAACTGGCTCACGTTGAACCGCTAACGCTGGCTGGCTTCCGAACCCCGGGCGGCCGTGACGTAGAATGTGGCTCATCCTCCGGACCGGCGCTGCAGCGCCCCCTCGTGCTCGGCGCGTGCCCGGCCGGTGGCCGAACAGGAGTCTTCCATGCCCGAGTGCATCGGTGTGAAGTTCGATAACGGTCCCAAGATCCACTACCTGGAGGCGCCCCCGTCCCCGCCCGCCATCGGCACCAAGTGCGTGGTCGTCACGCGGCGTGGCCTCGAGCTCGGCAAAGTGCGCACCGCCGTGAAGGAGGTCGACAAGCCGCAAGGTCACTTCGTGCGCGGAGCCCAGGAGGACGACCTGCGGGCGTACGAGGAGCTGAAGCAGAAGGCCGAGGACCTCAAGTGGCTGCTGCGCGCTCGCGCCCGCCAAGCGGAAGCCGACGTGAAGGTGGTGGCCCTCGAGTTCACCATCGACGAGAGCCTGCTGGTGGTCAGTTACTCCAGCGAGAAGCAGGTGCCCCTCAGGGTGCTGGCGCAGGAGCTGGTGGCGCACACCGAAGCCCGCATCGAGTTCGCCAACGTGGGCCCGCGCGACCAGGCGCGCATGCTCGGCACGCTCGGCGTGTGCGGCGACGGCTCGTGCAGCTCGACCTGGCTGCAGAGCTTCAACGCGGTCAGCATCCGCATGGCCCGCGACCAGCAGCTGCCCCTCAACCCGGAGAAGATCAGCGGCCCATGCGGGCGGCTGATGTGCTGCCTGCAGTTCGAGCACGACATGTACCGCGACCTGCTGAAGGGCATGCCACGTAAAGGCGCCAAGGCCTGCCACGACGGCAGCGGCACTTGCGGCCGCGTGACCAAGCTCAACCCGCTGCGCGGCACCGTGGAGCTGCGCACGGACGAGGGGGCCGTTCAGGAGTTCCCCGCCGATGAGGTCACCCGGGTGAAGGGCGCTAGTTGAGCGCCTGCCGCAGCCGCAGAGCGAGCACGGTGGCAGCTAGAGACGCCTGCGCGTAACGTTCCAGCGCCTCCTCGCACTCCTCCACGGCTGCCATGGCCGCCGCGTAACGGTGCGGCGCCTGCTCGCGAAGCGCGTGCCTGAGCCAGCCCACGGGGCCGAGTCTGCTGGCGCCGCTGCTGGCCAGCGCCTCCGCGAAAGCCTCGGCCGCCTCGAACGTGGCCATCAGGTCCTGGCCAGTGGCGTCGATGAGCCCCAGGGCGGCGTTGCGTGCCTCGTCGTCGAGCCCGGCGGCTTCTCCCTCCATGCCCAGGAGCACGCCCGGTAAGCCCAACGTGGCTGCGGGGTGACCATGTGCTGCGCTCCCTAACCCCGCCAGCTGGTCGGGCGGCAGGGGCCGGAAGCGCACGGTGGCGGCGCGTGAGGCCACGGTGGGGAGCAGCGCCTCCGGACCCGGCGCCACCAGCACGATGAGCGCCCACGGTGGCGGCTCCTCTAACAGCTTCAGTAACGAGTTGGCCGCTGCCGCGTTCATGCTCTCGGCGTGATCGATGATGCCCACCCGCACAGCGAAGCGTGGCCTGGTGAGGAGCCATGGACCGAGCGGCTCGGCCTCACCGCGTTCACGCGGTACGAGCTGGTCGATGCGGATCTCGAGCGAGCGCTTGGCTCGGCCCGTGCCGGTGACCGCGGCCGGCCCCACCTCCTTAAGGTCGGGGTGCCCGCCGGCGGCGAACAGGTGGCAGCTCTCGCACTGGCCGCACGGGCGCTCGCCGCCGGCAGTGCAGTTCACGTAAGCGGCCAGCCACCGCGCCGCGCCCCGCCGCCCGACGCTCCCGGGGCCCGCGAACAGTAGGGTGCGGGGGCCGGCGCCTTCCGACCAGAGCTCCTTGAGCTCCGTGAGGGTAGCCCCATGGCCGAGGGGCGTTAGCGTGTGAGCGGTGCTCATCTGCCGGCTTCTAGGCGCGTAGCCAGCACCTCCGGGTAGCCTGCGGCGCGCAGGTCGGCCTGCACGGCGGCCACGTCGAAGCCCACGCGATGGTGGTGAAGGCGGCGCTTCTCGGCGTCGAACAGGAAGTAGCTCGCCTGCGGCACCTGGTCGCGCGGTTGCCCCACCGAGCCGGGGTTGGCGATGACACGCGCCAGGGGCGGTAGCCGGTAACTGCTGTAGCTCTCGTCGTAGAAGACGATGGTGCGCCACAGGTCCTGCTGACCGTGCCGCACGGTGGCGAAGAGCTTGGGCACGTGCGTGTGCCCAACCAGTAGGAGCGGCTGCTCCATGAGGCGCACGTTGTCTTGAGCGGCGCTCATGGTGGCCAGGTAATCCCACTGCCGGGTGAGGGCGCCGTGCACCGCCTGCCAGCCGTCGCCGGCGACGGCAGGTTCGAGCGTCTGCAGGAACGCGATGGAGTCGGAGCTCAGTGTGGTGAGCTGCCGGTCGATGACCTCCATCACCACACCGGCGGCCCAGTACTCGCCGCGTTCGCCGTAGGCCAGCTCCAGGAGCGCGTTGTCGTGGTTGCCGAGCACCTTCACACTGGGCGCCAGTTCGATGAGGCGCTGCACCACCTCTTCTGCGTGAGGGTAGTAGCCGACGGCGTCGCCGAGGAACATCACGTCGTCGAACCCCTTCATGCGAGCGTGCTTCAACACCGCGTCGAGGGCCGGTAGGTTGGCGTGCAGATCGCTCAGCACCAGGTAGCGCATGGCAAGAGGATACCAGCGCGGAGCGCCCGAACGATAATGACCCGGTTCGGCGACCGGCTATACTCCTCTGGATGCGGCAAGCGTTAGCCCATGCACCGTTCCTACGCCGCGCCTTAACCTGCCTGTTGCTTCTCTTCATGCAGGCAGCGCTGGCGCAGATCAGCGTGCCCACGTTCGGCACGCGCGGCGGTGTGCCGTCAGAGGTGGTGGAGCAGTTCATGCCCACGTTCCGTGGTCAGCTCGGCCGCCTCACGGGCCTGGAGGTGCGCAGCGGCCAGCTCATCACTCCGGGCATCGCCGGCAGCCTCGACCCCGAGTTCGCTGTGCTGATCGCCGACCTCGACGGCGCGCGCTACGCCATCAGCGGCGAGATCGCCGCCGCCGTGAACACGGGCGGTGAGCCGTACGCTGTGAACCTCATCGTGGTCGACGCCGAGCGCGACCGGAGAACCGACCTCATAACCGTGCCCCTGCGCCCGAGCGACCTCACGAGCAGCGCCGCTGAGCTAGCCGCCGCAGTGGCGGTGTTCACGAGCGCCGCCGTGGAGCTACCGGCCGGCGACGCGGCGCTCTTCGTTTCCAGCGAACCTGGTGACGCACAGGTCTTCGTTGACGGCGTGTCCATCGGGCGCACGTCGCAGCTCGACGTGGCCATGCTCGCCCCCGGCCGCTACCGGCTGGAGGTGCGCAAGGAGGGCTTCTTGCCCGATAGCCGCATGGTGGTGCTGCGGGCTGGCGACACCTCGTTCGTGCACGTGGTCCTCACGGCCATCTCCGGCGGCTCCATCCAGGTCGTGTCCGTGCCGAGCGCGCGGGTGCTGCTCGACGGGGTCGACAGCGGCACCACGCCGGTGGCGTTGTCGGCGTTGCCGGGTACCCACCGGATCACGCTGCAGCGCGACGGCTTCCTGGCGGAGTCCACCGAGGTGCTCGTGCGCAACTACCTCGTTACGCGCGTGGAGTCGACACTCACGCCCGCCGCCGACCCGCTGGTGTACTGGGCAGAGCGGCGCGAGGTGCACGTATACATCGACGGCGTACCCCAGTTCGGCGCTTACGCCGCCGGGCTCAAGCCTGGCCTCAGGACCATCGAGCTAGTCGGTCCGCAGGGCACGCGCTCGTTCCTGCGGGCGGTGCCCGATCACGGCGTGTTCGAACTCGACCTCACCACGGGCGAGCTCGTTCCCCAACTGCCCTAGGCCGGGGTCGTAACGCTATCTAGCCGCGCCCATCCCGGTAGCGGCTCGGCTCCATCCACAACTCATGGCAGCTGAACGGGTAGCGCTAACGCCGTGCCCAGGAACGCCTGCGTGTGGGGCGCGCGCCCGAAGCCGAGCGTGGCGCCTAGCGCCCCGTCGACGATGAGCTCGGCGCCAGCCGGCAGCGGGCCAGCCACCGGCACGCGAGCGCTGCCGCTGAGCCTCAGGGCTGGCACGTCGAGCCGGTAGGGCTCGATGGCCGCCGCCAGGTCGAGCCGCACGCGGCCGAGCCGCTGACCGAGGTTCACATGCGCGCCGGGCCACACGCCCCACGGTGCGAAGCCCACGGCGGCGCCCACCGTTACGTCCGGCTCGCGGCCTCGCGGGAACGTGACGGCGGCGCCGATGGCAGCGGCGCTCTCCCGGAAGCCCGGCGCCGCGTAGGCGTGCAGGTCGAAGCGCAGTTCGTTGTCGCCTAGCGCGCGCAGAAGACGAAGGTGCCCGTCGGCCCGCAGCGCTAGGCCGCCGCTGGTTAGGTAGAGCTCGGGCGCCGCTTCCACGATGACCTCGCGGCTAACGCGGTACGTGACCGACGTCTGCAGACCGCCTGCGGGTCCGGCCAGACTTGGCCGCTCCGCCGATGCCAGGCTGGCAGGGCGGAACGTACCAACGTCGGCGCCGAACCCTAGCAGCGTGAGACGCAGCGCCGCCGGGCCCAGCACCCCGCGCACGGAGAAGGCGCCCTCCGCAGCGGCAGTGCCGCCCGACGGGTGCTCAGCCAGGCTGCCCCACACGTCGAACACGAGGTTCCCCAGCGGTCCGAACGACTGGTTGGTGCTGAGCGCCAACCCCAGTACGGGGCGCGGCCCGCGCAGCTCCACGGCTAGCGTGGCAGGAGCGGCGTGAGTCGGCCGTACGCCCTCCACCCGCACCCACAGGTCGGGGTGCACGGCGCCGTCGGCACGGGCGCCGGCGCCCACGTGAAGGGTCTGGGCGCTCACCGGCAAGGGAGCGAGCAGCAGCGTGAGCAGTAGGGTCCACACTGCCCGGCGGCGGGCCGGTCGGCGTGGCGCTGGGAGGCTGGTCATGCCAGAAGGTACCGCGCCGGGCGTGAGGAGGTGGCCGCAGGCGCCTGACAGGGAAGTAACAGGCCGGTGCTAGAATGCCGGTCGGCCGCAGCAGTAGCGCCAGCCAGGCGCCCATCGCGGCTCGTCTCAAACATCAGGCCGCGGTGCGAACCCACGGCCGGGCGCCCATAAGGCGCGCGGCGCTGCAGCGCGAGCATTAGGAGCTGAAGCCACACCATGAACATCCTCGGACACCTGACAGTGCTGCCAAAGCTGCCGACCGAACTGAAACGGCTCGACGAGCTGGCCGGCAACCTCTACTGGAGCTGGCGCTCCGACGCCCGCGCGCTCTTCCGGCGGCTCGACCGCGAGCTGTGGGAGAGCGTCCGCCACAACCCCGTGGCGCTCCTCCGCGACATCGAACAGGCCAAGCTCGACACGGCCGCTAAGGACCCCGCGGTGGTGGCTGAGTACGAGGCCGTCATGGCGCGCTTCGACGAGTACATGGCCAGCCGCAGCTGGTTCGACGTGAACGTGGGCGAGGACCACCTCTACGCTTACCTCTGCGCCGAGTACGGCTGGACGGAGGCGGTGGCCCTCTACTCCGGTGGCCTCGGCGTGCTGGCCGGCGACCACACCAAGGCCGCTTCCGACCTGGGCGTGCCGCTCGTGGCGGTGGGTCTCTACTACCCGGAAGGGTACTTCCACCAGCGCGTGGCCGCCGACGGCCGCCAGGAGGCCGTGTACATCCGGGCCGACACGCTGGCCATCCCCTTCCGGCGCGTGCTCGACGACGCGGGCGCACCCGTGAGCGTGAAGGTGAAAGCGTTCGGGCGCGACATCACCGTGCAAGCGCTCGAGACCCAAGTGGGCAAGGTGCGTGTGGTGCTGCTCGACACCGACGTCGACGCCAACTCAGCGGAAGACCGGCGCCTCCTGAGCCGGCTGTACGGCGGCGACCAGCGCACCCGCGTGGCGCACGAGATCGTGCTGGGCATCGGCGGCGTGCGCATGATCCGCGCCCTCGGCCTCGAGCCCACCGCCTGGCACATGAACGAGGGCCACAGCGCCTTCTCGGTGCTGGAGCGCTGCCGCGAGCTGGTGAGCAGCGGCCTCGGTTTCCAGGAGGCCCGCGCCGCCGTTACCGCCAACACGCTGTTCACCGTCCACACCCCCATCGCGGCCGGCAACGACGCGTTCGCGTTCGACCTCATCGACGAAGCCTTCAGCGGCTACTGGGGCAGCCTCGGCCTGCGTGTGGACGAGTTCCATGCCCTCGGCCGCTTCGACCAGGGCTGGGGCCCCACCTTCAGCATGCCTGCGCTGGCCATACGCTTCTCGTCCGGCCGCAACGGCGTGGCCGAGCTGCATGGCGACACCAGCCGTCGTATCTGGTCCGCGCTCTGGCCCGAGGTGCCGGTAGAGGAGGTGCCTATCGGTCACGTGACCAACGGCGTGCACGTGCCCACCTGGGTGGCGCCCGAGATGCTCGCGCTCGAGGACGAGGTACTGCCCGCCGACTGGCGCAGCCGCGTGGACGACCCAGAGATGTGGGAAGCCATGAAGGAAGTGGACCCGGCGCGCTTCTGGGAGGTGCGCCGCGCCCTGAAGACCCGCAGCGTGCGCTTCCTACGCCGGCGGTTACGCACGCAACTGGCGCGGCATGAGGCCAGCGCTTCGCAGGTGCAGGACTCCGGCACCCTGTTCGACCCCGACGCCCTCACCATCGGCTTCGCGCGCCGCTTCGCGACCTACAAGCGCGCCACGCTCATCTTCTCCGACCTCGACCGGCTGGCGCGCCTGATGAACGATCCGGCTCGCCCCGTCCAGCTGGTGTTCGCCGGTAAGGCTCACCCAGCCGACGCTGAGGGACAGCAGCTGGTGGCCACCATCCAGCAGCTCTCCAACGACGAGCGCTTCGCCCGGCGCGTGCTGTTCGTGGAGGATTACGACATGGCCGTGGGCCGCGCGCTCACGCGGGGTGTGGACGTGTGGCTCAACAACCCACGCCGACCGCTCGAGGCCTCAGGCACCAGCGGCATGAAGGCCGCCATGAACGGCATCCTCAACCTCAGCATCCTCGACGGCTGGTGGCCCGAAGGCTACGACGGCGTGAACGGCTGGGCCATCGGCACCAACCATAGCCACGCGGACGACGACCGCGCCGACGCGGCCGACGCCGACGCCCTCTACGCGCTACTCGAGCGCGAGGTGGTGCCCCTCTACTACCAGCGCAGCAGCGATGGTGTGCCCCTGGAGTGGGCGCGTCGCGCCGCTACGGCGGTGGCCAGCATCACGCCCCGCTTCAACGCCGTGCGCATGGTGAAGGATTACGTCACGCGCTACTACGCGCCCGCCAGCCGGCGGGGCGCCGAGATGAACGCTAACGGTCACGCCCGCGCTCGTGAGCTGGCCGCCTGGAGCAAGCACGTGTCGGAGGCGTGGCCGTCCGTCTACTTCACCGCTCAGCCGGCCGAGGAGCGCGTGCGCAGCATCGGCGAGGCGGTGGAGGTGAGCGCTGTGCTCAACCTTGGGGAGCTGCAGAGCGACGTGCGCGTGGAGCTCGTTTACGGCCCTGCGGAGGACGCGCTGGAGGAGAACCTGCACACCGTGAGCCTCGAGCCGGTGGAGCGTTACCCCGACGGTGGGCACCTATACCGCGTGCGCTTCACGCCGGCCCTCAGCGGCCACCTGGCGTACGGCGTGCGGGTGCTGCCAGTGAACGAGCTGCAAACATCGCAGTTCGAGTCGCGCGCGATCCGCTGGGCCTGAGTGACGACCGGCGCGGCGAAGCGCGCCACGGCTTCAGAAGCTCACGTCGGTAACGACGCTGAGGCGGCGCAGGGCGGTGATGGCACGGGCTGGGTTGGCGTCCAGCTCCGCGGCCCCCGCCTCGGCGCCGGCCGCCGTCGGGCTGGCGCCGTGAGCGCCGTCCGCTCGCGTCGTCAGGTCGCCGAACGTGCGACGCAGCGCCTGTAGCTTGTTCTGACCCACCACGAGGAAGAGCACGTGCTGGCTGGCGCTCAGCGCGCTGGCGCTGAGGCTCAGGCGCCAACCGCCCGGCGCAGCGTAGTCAGGCGCGTGAACCGCCAGGGTGGGGCCCTCCAGCAGCGCGGCGCCGGTGCCGGGGAAGAGCGATGCCGTGTGGCCGTCGTCGCCTAACCCGAGCAGGTTCAGGTCGAAGACGGGGAACGCCCCCAGGGCTCTCTCCAGCAGCTCGCGGTACGCGTGCGCCGACTCCGCGGGGTCGTCGAGGATTGGCCAGGTGAGCACCTGCCCCTCAGGGACGGGCACGTGGCCGAGGAGCTCGCGGATGGCCGCGCCCGCGTTGCTGTGCTCATGATCCAGCGGCACGAAGCGCTCGTCGCCGAACGCCACCCAGAGGCGCTCCCACGGCAGGTCGGAGCTCCGCAGCGCCCGGAACAGCGGCAGGGGACTCGAACCGCCCGGCAGCGCCACCACGGCGCGCCCGTTCTCGGCCACGGCGTTCAGTATGGCGGCCTCCACTAGCGGCAGGGCGGCGGCGGCAACGTCGGTCGCGACGATCTTCTCCACTTCCATGCTGGGAGTATACGGGCGGTGCCGGTGCGACCCTGGGGTCGGGGCGCCCATTGCAACGGCGCTACTGCTGACCCGGGGCGCCCGCTAGAGCGGGCGGGGCTGGTTACACTCGGCGGATGGAGAGAAGACCGAACAGGGACGAAGCGCTGGCCCTCATGCAGGAGTGGACGGCGTCGGAGAGCTTGCGGAAGCACATGCTGGCCGTGGAGGCCGCCGTAGTGGCTTACGCCCGGGAGTACGGCGAGGACGAGGAGCTGTGGGCGGTGGCGGCGCTGCTTCACGACTTCGATTACGAGCGCTTCCCGAACCCGGATCGGGACGAGACCGGCCACCCCTACGTGGGCGTGCGCGAGCTGGAGCGCCTCGGTTACCCGGCTGCCGTTACGGAGGCCATCATGGGGCACGCCGACTACACGGGCGTGAAGCGCGAGAGCCGTCTCGCCAAGGTGCTGTTCGCGTGCGACGAGCTAACGGGCCTCATCACCGCCTCGGTGTTGGTACGACCGGACCGCAACATCGCCAACCTGGAGCTTCGGAGCGTGAAGAAGAAGCTGAAGGACAAGGCGTTCGCGCGCGGCGTGAACCGCGAGGACGTGGTCCTGGGAGCGGAGGAGCTGGGTGTGGAGCTCGACCAGCACATCAGCTTCGTGCTCGCTGCCATGCAGGCACGAGCCGCCGAGCTCGGCCTGGCGGGCTCAGAGTAGGGGCAGCAGGGGCGAGCGCAAGCCGTCGGCGCCCCAGGGCAAACGGAGCCTAGCCACCGCCCGGCCCCGTAGCTCGGAGGCCGGCACGGGACCGAACTGGCGCGAGTCGTTGCTGGCGAGCGGCAGACGGTTGTCGCCCGCTATGAACACGCTGCCTGCCGGCACGGCAACCGCCGCCATGCTGAACGTCCCCACGCGGTCGGGGTGTAACCACGGCTCGTGTAGGGGTTCGTCGTCTACCAGTAACTGCCCACGTCTGAACGCCACCGCTTCACCGGAACGGCCCACCACCCGCTTGACGATGAGCGGCCGACCCATGCCCAGCAGCCGGCCGCTGCTGCGCGGTTCGGGCACCACCACCACCGCGCCGCGGGCCTCCAGCGCCAGTCGCTGGCCCCCCAGCGCCGAGGCTAGCGCCAGCAGGGGCGGCCGCAGCACCACCACCAGCTCACCGGCCGCGAGGGAGGGGTCCATGCTGTGGCCTTCCACTCGCATGAGCGAGAGCCCGAACTGCGTGAGCATGACGCCGATCAGCAGCCCCAGCAGGACGGCGCGCGTGGCTTTAAGCGGGCTCACTGGTTGTGGCGTTTGATGCTTCCGGCTAGCCGGGCCACCTTGGCCAGGGGGGAGAGCGCCTCCGTGGGCGACTCGCTGTCGCTGCCGCTCGCACCCGCCCCGCGGCCGTTGGGCGTCTTGCCGTTAGCGCGCTTGCGGCCCTCCTGGTCGATTTCCGGCTCGCGGTCCTCCTCCAGCGCCAGCACCTTACGCCAGCCGCCCAGGCGTGCCAGCGTGCGCTCTGCGGCTTTCTCGCCCTCGGCGATGATGGCCTCGTACTCAGCGAACGACTCGAGGCGGTACTGCGGCATGTCCATGCGGATGCGCAGGTCGGCCGGGTGGATGGCGTGCCTTATGTCGACGAGGATGGACTGCTGGATGTCGGTGGAGCGGAAGAGCATCTGAACCATGGGTGTGCGCCGCTCAAGCTTGAGGGTGGACACCCAGCGCTCCCACCAGCTGCCCTTACCCTCGTCGGAGCGGTAGATGGCCTGACGGGGTGGGGTGACGTCGGAGGCGATGGTGCGGTTGGCGCCGAGCAAGAGAGCAGCGCTCACGGGCAGGTTGTTGACGATGCCGCCGTCCACGAGCGTGCGGCCGTCCATGTACACGGGCTCGAACGCGCCGGGGAAGCCCGCCGACGCTCGCACAGCCGTGATGAGGTCGCCCTCCGTGTGGACCACCTCCTCGCCCGACTCGATGTCGGTGGAGATGACAGCGAACGGGATCTCTAGCTCCTCGAAGGTCTGTGGCAGGTGCGCCTCGAGGAGCTCGTGCAGGCGGTCGCCCTTCATTAGCCCGGTGCGCAGGGAGAGGTCCACCACGTCGCGCCAGCTGGTGTTAGCGGCTATCTTCTCGATGTCTTCAGTGCTGTGACCGGCGGCGTAGAGCGCGCCGATGATGGCGCCCATCGAGGTCCCCGCGATCACGTCGTAACGGGCCCCCTCCCGCTCCAGCACGCGCAACACGCCTATGTGAGCGAAGCCGCGGGCCCCGCCGCCCGAGAGGACAAGGCCCACGGTGAGATGTCGTCCAGGACGCTCCATGTGCGGAATGCTAGCACGCGCCCCCGCGGGTGTCGGGGGCGCGTGTGGCTGGTCGGTTAGAGGTAGTTAGAGGGCTTCGGAGCCCAGCTGGGTCCGCGCAGTTAGGGGTGCGGTTACTGGTCCTGTTGCGGAATCGGCACGACCCGCAGCGTGATGGTGACGTCGCGGATCTGCCCGCCGCGCCACACCTCAAGCTCCAGCTGGTCGCCTTCAGCTGCGCCCGCCAGCACCGAGTGCAGGTCGCTGATCTCGTGGATGTCGTTACCGTTAGCGCTGAGGATCACGTCACCGCCCGCCGGGAAGGCCACGCCGTCGATGGTGGCCTCGAAGCTGCTGCCGATGAGCCCCGCCTCGTCGGCTGGGCCGCCCTCTTCCACGGTGTCGACCACCATGCCGTAGTCGGGCATGCCCAGCACTTCGCGGACTTTCTCGGGGTAGGCGGAGGCGGGGTACACCTGCACGCCGATGCGCGGGCGGTTCTCGATGTCGAGCGATAGCGCGTAGGCGCCAACCAGGCCGCCCGTGCGCATGTTGGGTAGCGCCTCAAGGAGCAGCTCGCTAGGCACGGCGAAGCCGATGCCGATGCTGCCGGCGCTGCCCGAGGCGGTGACGCCCGGCACGATCATGGTGTTGATGCCGATGAGGCGCCCCGACGAGTCGAGTAGCGGGCCGCCCGAGTTGCCGGGGTTGATGGCCGCGTCGGTCTGGATCATGGGGATCTCGACCTGGCCGATGGAGGGAAGCTCGCGGCCGATGGCGGAGATGATGCCCTGCGACACGCTCGAGCGCAGACCGAACGGGTTACCGATGGCCACCACCTTCTGGCCTACCAGGGCCGTGCTGGAGTCGGCGATCTCGATGGGGGTGGCTTCGGCTGGGAAGCTGTCGCCGTTGGCTAGCTCGAGCAGCGCCAGGTCGAAATCGGGGTTAGCGCCCACCACGCGCACGTCGAACTCCTCGGTGGAGCCTGCGAAGACCACGCGGATGGAGGCGCCCGTGCGGAGCTCGAGGCCACCGCTCTGCAACGCACCCTCGATGACGTGATAGTTGGTGATGAGCTCGTCGCTCGAGACCACGAAGCCAGAACCGCTGCTCTGCCGCACCTGCGGGGTGATGATCTGATCGCGGAACTGCGGGGGCAGGAAGTTGGGGAAGAGCCGCTCGATCTCCTCGAACGGGTTCACGCGAGTGCCGCGCACCTCCACGTTGATAGCCACCACGCTGGGGCCGACCCGCTCGACGATGTCGATGGTGTTGCGCTCGTCTTCGAGCACGGGCCCCGTTGGCACCGCTGCCGGCGCGCTCTGCTGAGCCGCTACCGGACCGCCGGGCAGTAGGAACATGGCGCCGACCAGCCCGATGAGAAGGCCGGCAATGATGTAGTTGAAACGGTTGTTGCGCACGTTACTCCTCCTGCGAAGTGTGTTTCGCTGTCGGGGGAACCGCGCCCGCTGGATGTGGTCGCGGCCTGACCCCCACCGCTTAAGAGTAGATAGCACGTGTGAACGTCCCGATAAGGACACATGAATTACGTGAAGGTTCTGCGTACGTTAGATGTGTTGCGAGCGCGCCGCACGCTTGCCGGCCCGTTCGAGGGCCAGCACGGCCAGCACCCCGGCCACCATCAGCATGAGGAGCCCCCAGCCGTTCGGACCGGTAGCTAGCCACGGCCAGGTGCCCGTGATGCCGTCGGCCTCCACGTAGGGCCACACCTTCCGCAGCGAGCCCACCACGAAGCCGGTGAGGAGCGCCAGCATGGGGTCGTGGTAGCGCTTGAGCAGGAGGCTCATGACCCGCGCGAAGCTGAGGATTCCGATGACGCCGCCCACCATGAGCGGAACTATCACCGTGAAGTCGCGCGCGGTCACTGCCGCCAACGCCACGTCGTACTTGCTGAGCAGCACCAACATGAACGAGCCAGAGAGGCCCGGCAACACGAGCGCGCACACCGCGATGGCGCCGGCCAGCATGAGGAAGAGCGCACCGTCCGGCGTTTCCGTTGGCGCGAGGCCGACGAGCACGTAGGCGCCGACGGCGCCGATGGGCAGCAAGATGTACTCGAGCCGACCCCAGCGGCGCACGAGGCCGCCCGCCACCACGGCAGACGCCAGCACCAGACCGAAGAAGAAGGCGGCCACCTGCAGCGGGTAGTTGGTGAGCAGGTAACCGGCGAGCGGGGCTAGCAGCACGATGGCGGTAAGCATGCCGGCGCCGAGCGTGAGGATGAAGGCGCCGTGACCGAGCCGGAACGCTTCGCGCAGGCGACCGCGGCGCAGGGCACCGAGGAAGCGCCGGTCGCTGAAGCTGCTGATGGCCGCGATGACCTCAGGGTAGATGCCCACCACGAGCGCCATCGTGCCGCCCGAGAAGCCGGGCACCAGGTCGGAGACGCCCACCGCGAGACCCTTCACGTAGAGCAGCGCGGTGGCTAACAGGCCGCGCGGCTTGCCCGCCACGTGGGCGCCCAGGCCCCCACGCTCGGGCGCTGCTGTGCTAGCCCCGCCAGCCCGTGAACCTCTCGCTTCTAGCGTGTTCTCTTCGGGAACGTTCGCCGCCTCGGACACCGGCGGATGATAGCACGGGCCGCTGCGTAACCAGCGCCGCCCGGACGGGCGCCAGGCGGCCTGGCGTGGGGTAAGTTAACCGCCAGGAGTCGTTGGCGTATGACCGATCCGAACGTTCACGAGAAGCTCGCGGCCGCGCTGTCTGAAGCGGGCCTGGCCCCCGAAGCGCTGGAGGAGTTAGCCTCCCAGCTCCTGTGGCGCATCGGCCGCACGGAGACCGAGGGGCACGTGACGGTGCGGGTGGGCCTCGCCTCGAGCGCCGATCAGTTCCAGGTGCTGCCGCGGCTGCGCAGCGCTTCCGACGCCGAGATCGAGGCCGCCGTGCAGGGCGGCACCCTGCACCTCGAGTGGGTCGGGCCGCGGCTGCGGGCAGGGGAGCGGTGAGGTTAACCGAGAGCCTGAGCTTCAGCTTCGGTTCGGAACTGAGCGAGGCCGCCGCTCTCAGCTTCGTGCGCGACGTGGAGCGCTCCCTCACGGGCTCCAACCTGTTGGCCGGCTTGCAACTACTGCCCGGCGAGCCCGTCAGGCTGAGCGCCCACCTGCCTGTGAACACCCCGCTGTTCGGCCGCCGCGAGCTGCCCTTCGTTAGCGAGTTGCACCTAACTGAGCGGGGCGCCGCCCTCGTGCCGGCCGAGCTGGAGCATGAGGGGCGGGGCTGGGCCGAGGTGGGCGGCGAAGCCACGGTGGAGCCCACCGCCACGGGCGGCAGTCAGCTCAACTACGCTCTGGCGCTCACCATCCACCTGGCTCTGCCAGACGCCGATCATTGGGGCACCCGTGCCCTCACCAAGATGATCGAGCTCACCGCCGGGACGGTGCTCCGGCAGCTGTCGGAAAGGTTGCCCGCTAGCGTCGAGGCGGCGGCCGCTGGCGTGGCCGCCGAGCTGGGTGTTGCCTGAGGCACCCTGCGCGGCCTCTACTTGCCCACGCAGAAGCGCGCGAAGATGGCGCTGAGCGTTTCCTCAGCCACGTCCACACGGCCCGTCATCTCCCCGAGAGCAGCGAGCGCGTCCTGCAGCTCGAGCGCCACCAGGTCGAGCTGGTCGTCGGCTGCCTGCGCTTGGGCCGCGGTCACGTGCGTCTGCACGCTCTGTAGGGCGGCCACGTGCCGTTCCTGAGTGATCCATAGCTCCGCAGCCGCGGCGTCGCCGATGAGCTCGCGCACCACCGCCGCCTCCAGGTCGGTGAGCCCTGCGCCCGTGAGCGCCGAGAGCAGTAGCGGCTCCGCCCCCGTGGCATCCCTCACCACGGCGAGGTCGAACGCGGCAGGCTGGTCGCTCTTGTTCACCACCACCAGCGTGCGTTCCTGGGGCACCGTGGCCAGCAGCTCTAGGTCGTCGCTAGTGAGGGGCTGCGAGCCGTCGATGAGCACCAGCCTCAGGTCGGCGTTAGCGCCGATGCGCCGCGCCTGCTCGACGCCGCTCGCCTCGATGGCGTCGCCGGACTCGCGGATGCCAGCCGTGTCGATGGCGGTGACGGGCACGCCGCCCAACACCAGGGGCGCCTCGAGGTAGTCGCGGGTGGTGCCGGGCGTGTCGCTCACGATGGAGCGCTCGTAGCCGAGCAGGGCGTTCAGCAGGCTCGACTTGCCCGCGTTGGGGCGCCCAAGTAACGCCAGGCGGGCGCCCTGCCGGCTGAGCCTGCCGGCCTCGGCGGTGGCCAGGAGCGCCGCGACCTCGGAAGCGGCGGCGGCTAGGGGCGCCTCCAGCTCGGCCTCCGGCACGCCCTCCTCTGGGTAGTCGAAGCTGGCCTGCACGGCCGCGTACGCACCGGTGAGGTGGGTCTGCACTTCGCCGAGCTTCTGCGTGAGCGCCCCGCCCAGGCCCAGGGCGGCGTTGCGCATGGCGCCGCTCGTTTGCGCGTTCACCATCTCCAGCACGCTCTCGGCCTGCAGGAGGTCGATGCGACCGTTCAGGTAGGCGCGGAGCGTGAACTCGCCCGGCTCCGCTAGGCGCGCCCCGTGCTCCACGCAGAGGTCGAGCGTGGAGCGCAGCACGGCTGGGCCGCCGTGGGTCTGCAGCTCCACCACGTCCTGGGCGGTGTACGACTTAGGCGCCTTGAAGGTGAGGAGGAGCGCCTCGTCTACCGTGGTCTCGCCGTTGCCGCCTGCGGGGTCGGCGACCCGGGGTGCCACCACGCGGCCGTACACCACGCGCCCCGCCGGCCGCGTGCTGGGCGCGCCGCCGCGCATGGGTCGGAAGAGCTTGTCTGCCACCTGGTACGCCTGCGGACCGGAGAGGCGCACCACGCCCACCGCACCCGTACCGGGAGCGCTGGCGATGGCCACGATGGTGTCGTTCAAGGGAGGAAGCTGAGCCACGCCCCAATGCTGGCATGTTGGGCGACGCCGGGCCGCCCCCACCGCTACTGCGGCGGCCGGTAGAATCGCGTCATCACCCTTCGGAGGAACGATGGACCTAATCAACGCACTGCAGAGCGCTGCCTCGCCCACCCTCGACCGCATCATGATGCTCATCACCAACCTCGGTTCCGAGCAGGTGTACGTGGCGCTCCTCGTCATCGCCTTCGTGGGCCTCAGCGCCCGCAACGGTAGGCGCATGGCCATCTACTTCCTGGCTGGCGTTTACCTGATGGAGCTGCTCAAGCTCCTGTTCGACGCCCCGCGGCCGTTCCAGCTCGACCCCAGCGTGCTGCGCAGCAGCGCCGCCGCCGACACAGCTGCGGGCGCCTCGTTCCCCTCGGGTCACGCGCTCTCGGCCATGCTGCTGTGGGGCCTGGCCGCGAGCTACGTGAAGCGCAGCTGGTTCTCGCTCATCGCGGCGCTCATCGTGGGCCTGGTGGCGGTGTCGCGTATCTACCTGGGGGTGCACTTCCCGATCGATGTCGTCGTGGGCTTGGCGTTAGGCTTCGTCTTCGTGGTGCTGGGTCGGCTGCTCGACCGTGTGGAGTGGCGCCTCAGCTTGCCGGTCGTGGTGGGGCTCGGCCTGCTCGTGCCGCTGGCGCTGCACCTGCTGTTGCCCACCGCGGGCTCCGGCCTGTACATGGGCGCCCTGGCCGCGTTCGTGGTCGGGCCCGAGCTCGTGAAGCACAGCACCGACGGCCCCTTAGGCGGCCGCGTTGCTTTGGTCGTGATAGGCCTGGCGCTCGTGTTCGCGGCCCTCATGGGCAGCTCGGCGCTCGTGCCCGACGCCGTGCGCCATAGCCCGCTCGGCTCGTTCGTTCGTTACCTGCTTGTGGCCGCGGTCGGCGCGGTGCTGGTGCCGCTCATCGGGCGTTGGACGGGCCTCACGCGCTCCGCAGCCGTGGCCGGTAGCCGTAACGCGGCGCCTGCCGTGCGGGAGTGAGCGGGGCGGAGCCCGTGACGCGCCGGGTGAAGCTCGTCCTGGAGTACGACGGCAGCCACTTCTACGGCTGGCAACGGCAAGCTGCGGGCGAGCGCACGGTGCAGGCAGCGGTGGAGCAAGCGTTCGCGCAGTTGCCGGGCGAGCACGGCACGGTGATGGCGGCGGGCCGCACCGACGCCGGCGTGCACGCGTTGGCGCTAGTGGCCCACGCCGACACCACCTCCGCCATCCCCGACGAGAAGCTCCGCCTCGCCCTGAACGCCCACCTGCCGCGCGACGTAGCGGTGGTGAACGTCGCTAGCGTGGCGCCCGATTTCGAGGCGCAGTACCACTGCCTATACCGGCGTTACCTGTACCGCCTGCGGGTGGTGCGCGACGACCCGCGCGGGCTGGCCGTGAACCGCGACCGGGTGCTGCCCGTGTTCCGGCACCTGGACGTGGCCGCCATGCAGTCCGCCACCCAGCACCTCCTGGGGCGTCACGACTTCGCCACCTTCGCCACCCAGGAGTCACGCACGACCGTGCGAACCGTGCACATGTGCGAGCTGCGCGAGGAGCATGGCGAGCTGAGGCTCCACGTAGCTGGCGACGGCTTCCTGCGCAACATGGTGCGCACCATCGTCGGCACGCTCCTGTGGGTGGGGAAGGGCAAGCTGACCCCAGATCAGATCCCGGAGCTGCTAGCGGCCCGCGACCGGACCCGGGCCGGACACAACGTGCGCGCGCAGGGGCTCTACTTCGTGGAGGCGGGCTACGCGGAGTGGGACCGCCAGGCGTCGGAGCGGGCGGTTGCCGACCTGGTCATCTAAGGCGGGCTAGTACCAGTGGTGTTCGGCCCGCACCGAGGTGGCGACGTATACTCGACGGCATGGTCGTGACTGCAAGGCCCCCGGTCGAGGCCGACCTAGACGCCCTCAACCTTATCGACGAACGTTACGCCCGCGGCCACGGCATCGAGCGCCTGGTCAGCGCCGGGTCGCTGCGCTTCTTCGGTCGCACCGAGCATTCGTTCGTGGCCGAGTCGAGTACTGATACGGGTAGCAGGCTGCTGGGCTTCGTGTTCGCCCAGGCGGTGTGGAGCGGCGAGCGGCCCCAGGTGCTCATGCAGCGCCTAGCCACCGCGAACACCGCCACCGACCCCGATCTGGCTGCCGCAGCTGCGGCTTCGCTCGCTAAGGCGCTAGTGAAGAGCGCGTACGACAGCGGCGTGTACGACCTCGTAACGCGCGTTCCCGCCACGGACGTCGCCCTACGTGACCTGCTCCAGGCCGAAGCGTTCTTCGAGGACGAGCAAGTGACCTACGTGCGACTGCTCGGCTCGCGCGGCGCCCAGGTGGCGGCGGCGGCTGAGGCGGCAGCTGAGGTGCCGGCTGAGGTGGGGGTAGCGGGCCGTGGCTAACGCTCGGGCGCTCATGCGCGTGCGCGGCATGGACACCGAGGAAGCGCGGCAGACGGTGGTGGCAACGCTAGCTGAAGTGCGGGGTGTGGCTCAGGTGCTCCCCTCAGACGCCGAGCAAGTGAGCGTGGAGTACGACCCCAGCGAGGCTACGGTCATGGACCTCATCCGCGCCCTGCGGCGCATCGGCTTCCTGGCCGGTATGGAGTGAGCGGCTGAACCACCTGCGGTAGCGCGCGCAACATTGGCAGGTCGGCGCCTTTCATCAACACAACATGAGCCGTGGAGTAGCGCCAGCCCGCTCGGCGGTTAATCGGCTTGTCAGCCCGCTTTCATGTTGGGGCTGCATCATCCTGGCGAAGACCGCGGGCGCCGCTGCGC
>CAZFFG010000024.1:24582-26412 GCA_964518275.1 uncultured bacterium
GCGCGTTGGCGCCGTGAGGTTGGCGCAACAGCCAGCCGGTTCTCGTTAAACCCGACCGCCGAACCGCACGGTTCGGCGGTTGTCGTGTTGGCGCGGTAGAATGGCTAGCTAGAAGCGGTTCTCACTTCGGTTTACGCACTCGCCGCGGGCTACGCCGCTCCGCGCCTGGAGGTCAGTCAGGATGAACGAAGACAGCAAGCGCGCGGACGACGCCACCTCGCCAGAAGAAGTGGTGAGCACGGCGCACGACTCCGAGGAAGTGCACGGCGACGCCGCCACCCCGGAGGCCGCCAAGAAGCGGTCACAGTCCCTCAGCTCGCTGCTGCCCTTCGGTAGCAAAGGCAAGCCGGAGCCCAAGGAGCGCCACGTCGACGAGATCAAGGTGGCGGACGGGGCGCTCGCCAGCATCATCGGCCTGGCCGCCCACGAGGTGCCGGGCGTGGTGGGCATGGCGCCAGCCACCATCACGGAGGGCATCAGGCGCATCCTCGGTGCCAGGCAGGTAGACGAGGGCGTGGTGATAGAGCACCCCCACGGCGCCGAGAGGGCCGATGTGGACCTCCACGTGGTGGTGGCGTACGGCGTTAACATCCCGGTGGTTGCCGAGTCCATCAGGGAACGAGTGCGTTACGCCTCCGAGTCGTTGGCGGGCATAACCCTCGACGAGGTTCGTGTTCACGTGGCGGGCATCAGCCGTGGCTAGGGGCACCAACCAGGCCACCTGGGGGCCCGTCGACCTAGCCAAGGCCATCACTTTCGCCACCGACTGGCTCGGGGTCTTCGTCGACGAGACCAACGCCCTCAACGTCTACCCGGTGCCCGACGGCGACACGGGAACCAACATGCACCTAACCATGCAGTCGGTGCGGCGCCAGCTCACCGAGTCGGCGCCGACCGACATGGAAGGCGTGGCGCGCGCGCTCAGCTACGGCTCCCTGCTCGGGGCACGCGGCAACTCGGGTGTCATCCTCTCGCAGATCCTCAAGGGGTTCGCTGAGTCCATCCGCGGTAACGGGCGCCTCAGCGGCGCCGACCTGGCTGAGGCGTTAGCGGCCGGCTCCGAGTCGGCGTACGCCGCGGTGATGAAACCGGTGGAGGGCACCATCCTCACGGTGGTGCGCGAGGCGTCAGAAGCGGCCGAGCAGCGCTTCACCGCCGGGCACGACGGCGAGGAGGAACAAGACGCGGAGGCCGTGACCCCGCTGGACCTCATGAACCTAGCCGTCGACGCGGGCCGCGCGTCGCTGGCGCGCACACCGGAACTGCTACCCATCCTCAAGCAGGCGGGCGTGGTCGACGCCGGTGGTCACGGCCTCGTCAGGCTCTTCGAGGGCGTGATCGCGTACTTCGAGGGCTCGCCGCTGCCGGCTAAACCCACCATCGTGCACCGGGCGCAGCAGCAGTTCGAGGAGGAGGAGTTCGGTTTCTGTACCGAGTTCCTGCTGGCCGACGTGGAGGTGCCCACGCAACACATCCGCGACTTGGTGGCGCCGTACGGCGATTCGTTACTGGTGGTGGGGGCCGAGGGCTTCGTTAAGGGCCACATCCACACTGAGGAGCCCGAGAAGCTGCTAGCCGAGGTGTCACGCTTCGGGCGCATGATCCGCTCCAAGGTGGAGGACATGAGCGAGCAGCACTCCGAGATCCTGGCCGACGTCGACGCCGCGGAGGCGGAGCCGGCGCGCACAGCCGCTGTGGCGGTGGCCAACGGTTACGGCATCACGCGCGTGTTCCGCTCGTTAGGTGTGCGCGTGGTGGGCGGCGGTCAGACCGACAACCCGTCGGTGCAGGACATAGTGGACGCCGTTCGTAGCGTGGGCGCCCGCGACG